>QJYB01000093.1 GCA_003247835.1 Gammaproteobacteria bacterium
GAGATCGTCCCTCAGGTCCGGTGCGTCGTTGGCGGTGCGAATGCCCTGGGAGATCCAGCCTATGTGGTCCGCCAGCCGGGCCGCCGTTGCCTTCTCCCGCACGGAAAGCGTCGGCAGCAGTCGATACCACTCGCGCCGCGCGTTGACGAGATCACCGACGGCGTACAGCTCCGTGGCGCGCTGGATGGCGGGCAGGTTGGAGAGCTGATTGATCTCGATGGCGCTGGCGGCACTCGGCTGGTGGTTGAAGGTCACCGGATGACCGATACGCTCAGCGGCGAGGAAACCGTAGTAGTCCCGATCCGTGGCCAGTGCGGCGAACGACAGCTGAGCCCGCTTCGAGTCCATGGTCGTCTCGTCGATTGCCCGTGCCAGCCAGTACTGCCAGCGGCGCGTTTCCCGTTCCGCGGTGGGCAGCCGTTCTATCCAAAACACCAGATCGGACCATCGCTGCTGGGCGAGGGCAGCTTCGGACAGTCCCAGCGAAGGCAGGTTGTCCGACGCATCCTGATGGTCGGGAAAGCGACCAGCCCTGGCGAGGCCGATGGCCAGCGCCGCTTCGATCTCCGCGATGTCTTCATCGGCAAAACGGTGACTGTCCTCGTACTGCAGCCATGCTGCTTCGGCCGCTTCCGGGTCTCTGCCGGCAAGCCGCTTGAGCCCGTGCTCGATGACCGCCCGGCTGTAGCGGTCGTCCGTCGCGAATCGGGAAGTCTGGGAGATCGCGCTGGGTGTGACGTGGACGCTGTAGAAGCTCTGGGCCCAGGATTTCACGTTCGGCGTCACGAAAAAGCGCTGCAGGTAGCGCGCGAGCGTCCGGTTGTTCGCATCCAGCGACAGCGCGAGCCGTTCCCAGACCATGGACTCCGTGAGCCGGTCGTGGTCGATCCACAGCTCGAACAGGGGATCGCACGCCTTGGGTTGTGACTGGGCGGACAGCCAGAGCTCGGGCACCTGGTCCAGCGCTGCGTCCCGCGTTCCGGAACCCAGCAGCGCCCTCAGGTGGTAGCAGCGCAGCTCCACGTCCGCGCTCGGCTCGTAGTACTCGAGAAACACGTCCCAGCGTTTCTGACTGCCGAGGCTTTTCAGCCAGCGGCTGTAGAGAATGTCGGCTGCCGGTAGCTCGGCGTGGCGTTTCCGGAAGTCCATGACCGCAGCGGGCGGAACGCTGGAGATCTGACTCTGGAGCTCGTAGTAGTCCAGGTATGGTTTGAGAACATAACCGTCGAGCCGCGTACGCAGCGTCGCGAAGTCATCCATCCGGCCGGTGGTCAGGTAGTCCAGTGCTTTCTTGTAGGTCGCCCGTTCCTCGTACCGGCTCAGCGACCAGCCATCCACCGCGCTCAGAAGTGTCGCGGCGAACATCACCGACGCAACCGCGGTGCGCGACAGTCTGCGCCGGATACGGCGTACGGCAGTGGACGTCACGATCAGCTCTGACCGGAAGATTCCGTTTCCTGGTCCGTTTTCTGAACGCCAACCCGTACGGCTAGAACGTCGCAGTTGGCACCGTGAAGCACGCCGTTGGCCGTCGAACCGAGCAGCAGAGCGAGACCGTGTCGCCCGTGGCTGCCGACCACGATGACGTCGGCGCCTTTGGCTTCGGCCGCACGCTGTATCTCGCTCTCAGGCCGCCCGAAGATCAGGTACTGATGTTCTGCCGGAACGTTGAGCGTGGCGGCGAACTCGGCCAGATGGGATTTCGCCTGGTCGTGAATCTGTTCCTGCACCGAGGAGAGGTCCATGGGGATGTCACCGCCGTAGGCGAGACTCAGAGGTTCGATGACGTGGACGATATGCAGTTCGGCATTGAACGCACGGCTCAGGGCCAATGCGCGCTCCGCGACCTTGTTGGATTCTTCGGTCAGGTCCACGGCCAACATGATGCGTTGATAACCGCCTTCAACTTCAGGCATGTTGCGTCTCCCTCCGGATTGCGGCGACGATACACCCGAGGCAGAAACGGAATCAACCGGTGACCTGGATTCTCATCGTTGTCGTGCTGGTGATTGCCTTCGGCCCAGTGCTCTGGCTTGTTCCCAGCAGGAGGGACCGACGGCTCACGGCGCTGAGAGCCCGGGCGCGAAGCGAAGGGCTGCTGGTAGACATCCGCCGTCTGCCCAAGCGTGACGCGTCACCCGAGGAGCGCGTCAGTGCCGGAGGCGCGGTCCGGGCGCCGGTTGTGGAGTGCGCCGCGTACGGCCGTATGTTCAGGAAGAAGCTCCGCTACCTGCCCGGCTGGCGGCTGCTGCGTGGAGCCGCCGACGGCGCGCCCGATCCTTTCCCCGACTGGCAGTACGACCAGCGCCCCAAGGGCGAAGGCAGGGCTCATCTCGAGCCCATGCTGACGCTGGTCAGGAGCGCCCTGGATCGCCTTCCGGAAGATGTGATCGGCTTCGAAGTGGACGGTAAAAGCACGTTCGCGTACTGGCGTGAGCAACCCGGATCGACGGTGGAAACGGTCGCGAAACTGGCTTCGGTCCTGGGCGAGCTCGAGGAGGAACTGATCGGTCTCGACAGCCGTCTGGCACCCGGGAGCGAAAATACGGATTCTTGACATGACTTTCGGGGAATTCGTATAACGGCGCCGAATTCAACCCGGGAGGCCCATGGCCCGCTCCCTCGTCATCGTCGAATCCCCTGCGAAAGCGAAAACCATCAACCGCTACCTGGGAAACGACTTCATCGTCAAATCGAGCATCGGACACATCCGCGACCTGCCGGTAGGGGGTAAGGCCGTGGATCCCAAGGCTCGAGCCCAGGAAGCGGCCAAGACGCGCAAGCTCTCGCCGGAGGCTCGCGATGCCTATAAAAAGGAAAGAGCCCGCAAGCAGTTGGTGCGGCGCATGGGAGTCGACCCCGATCACCACTGGCAGGCCACCTACGAGATCCTGCCCGGCAAGGAAAAGGTGATCTCCGAGCTCTCGAAGCTGGCGGAAAAGGCGGATGCGATCTATCTCGCCACCGACTTCGACCGGGAAGGAGAAGCCATCGCCTGGCACCTGAGAGAAACCATCGGCGGCGATCCGTCCCGCTACCGGCGGGTGGTGTTCAACGAGATCACCCGTAAAGCCATTGCCGAAGCGTTCGAGTCACCGGGCGAGCTGGACATGAACCAGGTTCACGCCCAACAGGCACGCCGCTTTCTGGACCGGGTGGTGGGATTCGAGCTCTCACCGCTGCTCTGGGCCAAGGTGGCCAGAGGGCTCTCTGCCGGACGCGTTCAATCGGTCGCCGTGCGTCTGGTGGTGGAACGGGAGCGGGAAATCCGCGCCTTCGTGCCCGAAGAGTACTGGGAGGTGTTCGCCGATCTGTCCCGGGACGGCAAGGATGCCCGGCGGTTCCAGCTGGTCAGGGATGGTGAAGAAAACTTCCGGCCGGACAACGGCGAGACCGCCAACGAAGCCCTGGGACGGCTCAAGCAGCGCGTCTTCGTGGTCAGGTCCCGGGAAGACCGCCCAACCCGGACCCGGCCCGGCGCGCCCTTCATCACCTCGACGCTGCAGCAGGCGGCCAGCACCCGGCTCGGGTTTTCCGTCAAGAAGACCATGACCCTGGCCCAGCGTCTTTACGAAGCCGGTTACATCACCTACATGCGTACCGACTCCACGAATCTCTCCACCGAGGCGGTAGGCGCTTGCCGGGATTACATCGGCCAGAAGCACGGCGCCCGCTACCTGCCGGAGAAGCCGAACGTCTACGCGGCAAAAAAAGAGGCTCAGGAAGCTCACGAGGCGATCCGACCGTCCAACGTGGGCACCGTGGCGGACTTCGTCACCGGGGTAGACGACGACGCGGTGCGCCTCTACGACCTCATCTGGCGTCAGTTCGTGGCTTGTCAGATGACACCGGCCGAATACCTTTCCACCACGGTGCTCGTCGACGCGGAGGAGTTCGAGCTCAAGATCCGCGGCAGAATCCTTCAGTTCGACGGATACACCGCCGTGCTTCCGCCTCTTTCCCGGAACAAAGAGGAAGACACGCCGCTGCCCGATTACCAGGTGGGTGAGGCGCTGAAGCTGGAAGACGCCGAAGGCGTGCAGCATTTCACCAAGCCGCCGCCCCGTTACGGAGAAGCGAGCCTGGTGCGCGAGCTCGAGAAGCGTGGCATCGGTCGTCCGTCCACCTACGCCGCCATCATCTCCACCATCCAGGATCGCGGCTACGTCTCTCTGAAGAACAAACGTTTCCATGCGGAGCGGATCGGTGAGCTGGTTACGGATCGGTTGATGGAGCAGTTCGAGAATCTCCTCGACTATGGCTTCACCGCGGAGATGGAAAAGGAGCTCGATCAGATCGCCGACGGGGAGGCAAGCTGGGAACGCGTCCTCGATGTGTTCTATGGCGATTTCTCGGGCAAGCTCGAGGTCGCCCAGCAGCAGAAAGGCGGCATGCGGGCCAATGAGCCCACGGATACCGACGTGATCTGTGATCGCTGTGGCCGCCACATGCAGGTGCGCACCGGCAGTACGGGCGTGTTCCTGGGTTGCTCGGGCTACAACCTGCCACCGAAGGAACGCTGCACCAACACGATGAACCTGATCCCGGGTGACGAGGTGGTGGACGTCGATCGGGACGAAGAAGGGGAGTCCCGGCTACTTCGTACCAAGTGGAAATGCCCGGTCTGTCAGACACCGATGGACAGCTATCTCATCGACGAGCAGCGCAAGCTGCACGTCTGCGGCAACAATCCGGACTGTCCGGGATTTGCGGTGGAGCATGGCGCTTTCCGCATCAAGGGTTACGACGGCCCGGTCATCGAGTGCGACAAGTGCGGTGCGGACATGCAGCTCAAGTCCGGCCGCTTCGGCAAGTACTTCGGCTGCACGAGCGACACGTGCAAGAACACCCGCAAGCTTCTGCGTAACGGTGAACCCGCGCCGCCCAAGGCGGATCCCATCCCGATGCCGGAGCTGCGCTGCGAGAAAGTGGACGACTACTACCTTCTGCGTGACGGTGCATCGGGACTGTTTCTGGCGGCCAGTCAGTTTCCACGCAACCGGGAAACCCGCGCACCGCTGGTCACGGAGCTCAGGCCCCACGCCAACGAGCTGGACCCGAAGTTCAAATATCTTCTGGATGCCCCGGAAGCAGATCCGGACGGGTTGCCTGCTGTGATCCGTTTTGCCCGCAAGACGCGGGAGCAGTACGTGCAGTCCGAGGTGGAGGGCAAGGCGACGGGCTGGAAAGCGTTCTACGTCAACGGCCGCTGGGTCGAAGAGGCCAGGCCCGCGAAGGCCGCAACGGGCGGTACGGCCAGGAAAAAGAAGGCGACGAAGAAGTCGACTGCAAAGAAAAAGGCCGCAACGGGAAGCGGCTCCGAAGACGGTTAGTCACGGTCATTCACGACGACGAGGTGAGATGAGCATCTATCTGGAGATCACGCAACTCGAAAACGGCGACATCGTGCTCCGTGAAGCGGAGGACGAGGATCAGCCCGAGGACCGGAACCCGAACCCTGTGGTATCAGTCATGCAGCAGGACCGCGAGCCTCTCGTCCGGATCAGCTTCTCGGAAGAGGTGAAAGACATGCTTGGCGGCGAGCTGGTGGGCGTGGCCGAGGCGATGATCGATGCAGCAACGGATTTCCTCGGCGGCGAATCCGTCGAGATCGATCCGGAATCACCAGCGACGCCGACGATTCACTGAAGTCCCGACGTTTCTCCGACGGCGCTGCAACGGTGGCGCTCACAGGGACTGGCGTATCACACCGACGGACAGTCCCTCGATCTGGAAACTCCGCTCCTTGAGGTCCACCTCGATGGGCGCATAGTCCTCGTTCTCAGCCAGCAGCAGGATCCGGTTCCGCTGCCGCGTTCGCTGGAAACGCTTCACCGTGACCTCGTCCTCGATGCGGGCCACCACGATCTGGCCGTTCGCTGCTTCGGATGTCTTGTGCACGGCGAGGAGGTCGCCATCCAGAATACCGGCACGGATCATGCTGTCGCCGCGAACGCGAAGCAGGAAATCGGCCCGCGGCTGGAAGAATCCGGCAGGGATCTCCACCCGGTCCTCGATGTGTTCGGCCGCCAGAATGGGGCTGCCCGCAGCCACACGGCCGACAATGGGCAGTCCCCCTTCGTCCGGCAGTCGGATCCCCCGGGAGGTACCCGGGATCATCTCGATGGCGCCTTTGCGGGCCAGAGCCTTCAGATGCTCTTCGGCGGCGTTGGGCGATCTGAAGCCGAGCTCCCGGGCGATGTCGGCCCGGGTCGGCGGGTAACCCGTGTCACCGATGTGCTGCCTGATCAGGTCGAGGACCTGGGCCTGTCGTGATGTGAGATTGTCCATAGCTTCGATTGGGGTTCCACGTTGGCTTGCTGGAAGGCGTCCCGGCTGAGATGTCTCTCAGCAGTCACCGGGTTTTCCACGTTTTTTCGACAGTTAACTCCTGAATGTCGATTCGATCTGAAAAGCGGAAGCCGCGGGACTTCTACCTGTTCGGATATACAGTAGGCTGGCAGTATATACAGTAGTGCGCGGTTTGCACACCCCCAGACGGTTGCATACTATCCGTGGCGCATACCCCCAGGATGTGTCAGATGGCCGGCCGTTTAATCGCTCTGCTCGTCCCGCTCTTCGCCGCTCATTCGGCGCTCGCCACGACAGACGAGGGGTCCTTCTCCGTCATGGGACGCACTGCGGAAGCGGCAGGAGAAGCCATCTTCCGTGAAGCGGACCGGCGCTCGTCCGGTTACGGCGACCTGCAGGTGGATCTGGAGATGATCCTGCGCACCTCTCAGGGTGCCGAATCCCGGCGCAGCCTCAGAATCCGTCAGCTGGAGATGGCGGATGATGGCGACCGACTGCTGGTGGTCTTCGAAACGCCGAAATCCATCGGCGGTACGGCGCTGCTGAGCTATGCCCACAAGTTCGAGCCCGATGATCAGTGGATGTACCTGCCGGCACTGAAGCGGGTGAAGCGCATCGCCAGCCAGAATAAGTCGGGCCCTTTCCTTTCCAGCGAGTTCGCTTACGAGGACATGGCGCTCGAGGAAGTGGAGAAGTTCACCTACCGGCTGCTCGAGACCCTGGAGGACGATCAGGGTATCACCTACGTCGTCGCGCGATTCCCTACCGACGAGCACTCGGGCTACGGTCGTCAGGAGGTGGTGCTGGATGGAGATGCCTTCCGTATTCATCACATCGACTACTTCGACCGGCAGGATCGTCTGCTGAAGACGCTCGATGTGGACGGCTATCAGCCTTACGGCCCGTTCTGGAAAGCAGGCCGGATGCTGATGAGCAACGTCCAGACGGGTAAGTCCACGGAGCTGATCTGGTCGAACTATGTTTTTGGCACGGGGCTCGACGCGGAACGGGACTTTTCGACCAACAGCCTGCGCCGGGCGCGATGAGGCTGGAACGTGAGGCGCAATCTCCTGACGGGATGGCTGGTGGCACTGCTGCTGTGCCCGACGGTGTCGGCCTGGGCGGCTGAGCGGCTCGTCTTCGGCAGCTTTCAGAACGTTCAGAACGCCGAGAACTGGGCCAACCGGATGCGCGCTCTGCTGGACGTGGACGTGATCGTCGAAGCGGGTACCGGACTCGACGGTCGTGATACCTACCGGGTGATCGCGGCCCCGCCGGATGAAGAAGCCGCAAGCCGGGTACGACGGATCGCCGACAGCCGCCAGCTCAGCTACTGGCGGCTGCTGGATCTGCAGCCGGCGGTGCCGCTCCCTGACCAGACCCGTGACACGACAGTGGCTCGAGTGAAACCCGCGGCGGCGGAGTTGCCCGAGCCGGTGCGGGCACCCAATCCCAAGGGCAGGCCGAGCCTGACACCGGCCGTGCGGCCCGCGGAGACCATCCCCGCAGATGCCGTCGGTGAGCGTTCCACGGTCCAGCTTCTGGACCTGGATGTCGGTGCCCAGGCGCGGACGTTCTTCGAGGATGGGTTGGATGGTCAGAGCCGCTTCCATCCTTCGATCAGCCTGCAGCTGGAGTACTACCGGGCCTGGGACGAGGAGCGTCAGAGCCTCACCTTCACCCCGTTCTACCGTTATGACGTGGAGGACGACGAGCGCACCCACTTCGACCTCCGTGAGGGGTTCTGGACCCTGGTCGGTGATGACTGGGACCTGTCCCTGGGGGTCAAGCAGGTGTTCTGGGGGGTTACCGAGTTCAACCACCTGGTGGACATCATCAACCAGACGGATCTCGTCGAGGACATCGACCAGGAAGAGAAACTTGGCCAACCCATGGCGCAGCTGTCGCTGGTTCGGGACTGGGGGATCCTGGATCTGTTCGTACTCACCGGCTTCCGGGAGCGGACCTTCACCGGCGTCAACGGTCGGCCCCGCTACTATATTCCTGTGGACAAGGATCTGACCCTCTACGAATCGGACAAGGGTGATGGACGCATCGACGGGGCTATCCGCTGGTCACACCACTTCGGTCCACTGGAGTTCGGCCTCTATCATTTCAGCGGCACTTCCAGGGCACCGCTGTACAACGTGGTCACCGACGACGCGGGGCAGCAGTGGCTGCAGCCGGTTTACCCGGTCGTCGATCAGACCGGAGTGGATGCTCAGGCCATCCGCGGCGACTGGGCATTCAAGCTCGAGGCCATCACCCGCAGCAACTTCCCGGATCGTTACTACGCTTACACGACCGGATTCGAGCGGACCATTGTCGGCGTGTTCGGCAGCCGCGCCGATCTCGGCCTGGTGGTGGAGTACTCGTATGACGACCGCGGCGACGAGGCATTCGATACGTTCTACGAGAACGACCTGTCGGTGGCCAATCGCTGGGCCCTCAACGATCTGGGGGATACCCAGGCACTGCTCGGCGTCACCTTCGATCTGGATTCGTCCGAAACCATCCTGTCGCTGGAAGCCAGCCGTCGTCTGGGCGAGACTTGGACCCTGCTACTGGAGGGAAGGGCGTTTTTCGGCGCCGAGCCACTCGATGTGCAGAACCCGTTCAACCCGGGCAACAAAGGTGCTTCGGTCGCCCGGGACGATTACATCGAACTGGAACTGACGAGATACTTCTAGATCCATGTTGGACTTACTCAAGGATTACCTGGGTGAACATGCCTGGGTGGGCGAAGTTTTTGCCGTGGTGCTTGCCACGGCCGTCGCACACTGGCTGGCACGCCACTTTCTGAAGCGCCTCGCCGGTGGATTCGAGAAGACCAGAAACCTCTACGACGACGCTCTGGTCGAGGCGGCGCGAGGCCCGCTGGGCTGGCTGATCTGGGTGGTGGGCCTGAGCATTGCGGTGGGCGCCATCGGCGGCGATGCCGGCCGGGCCGAGATCTTCGACCTGGTCGACGAGCTGCGGCAGGTGTCGGTGCTGGCGCTGCTCGGCTGGTTCGCCGTCCGTTTCATCCGTTTCGTGGAGCTGCACATCGCCGATGGCCAGTACCGGGAAAATCCGGCGGATCCGACGACGGCGGCGGCGGTGGGCAAACTGCTCCGTGCCAGCGTCATCATCACCGTGGTGCTGATGGCCATGCAGACCATGGGCTTCTCGATCTCAGGTGTGCTGGCTTTCGGCGGGGTCGGCGGCATCGCAGTCGGTTTCGCCGCCCGGGACCTGCTGGCCAATTTCTTCGGTGCCATGATGGTCTTTCTCGACCGGCCGTTCTCCGTAGGTGACTGGATCCGCTCGCCCGACAAGAATATCGAAGGCACCGTGGAGGAGATCGGCTGGCGGCTTACCCGGATTCGAACCTTCGATGCCCGGCCGCTGTATGTGCCGAACGCGACCTTCACCTCCATCTCTGTGGAGAATCCCTCCCGCATGACCAACCGCCGGATTTACGAGACCATCGGCGTGCGGTATCAGGACGTGAAGGCGCTGGAACGCATCCTTACGGACGTCAAGGCCATGCTGCGGGACCATGACGGAATCGACCAGGAACGTACGCTGATGGTGAACTTCAACGCCTTCGGTCCGTCATCCCTGGACTTCTTCGTCTACGCGTTCACGCGCACCACCGTCTGGGCGGAGTATCACGGCATCAAGCAGGACGTGCTGCTCCGTATCGCCGGGATCATCGACTCCCACGGAGCCGAGATAGCTTTTCCGACCCGAACCGTGCTGCTCGAGCAGACTGCGGTGGAGGAGAAAGGGTGAAAGTGCCGACTGCGGTGCTGGCTGCCCGCAACGACGCCGAACTGCTGTTCTCCCGGGCGGAGGTGCTGCGCGCCATCGACCAGCTGGCGGTGCGGCTGACCGTGGCGCTCGCCGAGGTCAACCCGCTGCTGGTCTGCGTGCTGCACGGTGGTCTGCCGTTCACCGGCGCCGTGATGCAGCGGCTGCAGTTTCCGCTCGAGCTCTGCTACCTGCACGTCGGTCGCTACGGTGATGCGACCCGGGGTGGCGCCCTGGTCTGGCATGCCCGACCCCGGCTGAGCCTGACCGGCCGGCACGTGGTGCTGCTGGACGACATCGTCGACGAAGGTGTAACACTCGGTGAGCTCAAGGCGTTCTGCCTGGCCGAAGGCGCTCTGGCGGTGACCACCGTGGTGCTGCTAGACAAGAAACCGGTACGGGAGCGGGTAGGCGCCGCGGCGCCGGACCATGCGGCGCTGATCTGTCCCGACCGCTACGTGTTCGGCTGGGGAATGGACTTCGAGGGCTACTGGCGCAATCTGCCCGACGTTTATGCGCTGCCTGGCGACCCGGAGTCGCCGGAGTCGACTGTCTGATGGCGAGCATCGGTCTCATCGTCGGTTCGGGCGCGCTCTCCTGGGATCCGGGCTGGCAGGAGATCGGCGAAACGCTGACCGACTACGGCCACGCCAGCGCCCGGTTGCGTACGGCCTCGGTGGGCGGTCATGTGCTCGATGTCGTGGCGCGGCACGGCGTGCCGCATCGCTTCGCACCGCACGCAGTCAACTACCGGGCCAACCTGATGCTGCTCGCCGAGCGCGAGGTGTCGCTGGTGATAGCGCTCAACACGGTGGGTGGCATCAGCCCGTTCGCCACCACGGGAGCACTCCTGGTGCCTCATCAGGTCGTCGACTACACCTGGGGACGCCAGCAGACCTTCAACCCGGACGATGACGTTCGACACATCGATTTCAGCGAGCCTTACGATACCCGGGTGCGCACCCTGCTGCTTGAGGCGGGTTCCCGAGCCGGTATGGCGCTGCACGACGGCGGGGTGATGGGCGTCACTCAGGGGCCACGGCTCGAAACTTCGGCCGAGATCCGCCGCATGGCCCGGGACGGCTGTGACATGGTGGGCATGACGGGTATGCCCGAAGCGGCACTCGCCCGGGAACTGTCCCTGCCGTTCGCCGCCCTGGCCATGGTTGTGAACCCCGCGGCGGGTCTGAGCGACCGGGTCATCGATCTCAAGGAAATCCAGGCGGCATCCGCGCGCTGCATGAAGGACGCGGTCCGGTTAATCGAGGCTTTCCTGGAAGGCTTCGTAGGCCTCGAGCAGGTCGGCGGGTAGGGTCACGGGATCGATCCGAACCAGCACGCCGAGCTTGGGGTGGTCGAGGTAGTGCAACTCGCCGGAGCGCATCCGGCGGCTCTCCGACAGCACCATGTACGCCGGACCGGGCAGGGGCCGCTCCTGCAGCGCCGGGCTTCCGTCCGGATTCATCGCCGCACCGGTAGGCAGCAGGCCGAATCCGGGACCGTGCAGAAAGAGCTGCGCCTGGAAGTGCAGGTATCGACCCAGCGTGACGCCCACCGAGCCGACCAGTTCCCGAACCTGCCATGGCACGGTGAGCTGCTCACCGGCGCGAATGAAGATCGGATCTGGCGCGTCCCGTTCCGGCACGTTCTGCAGCCAGCGGCCATGGAAGAGCACCCTGCCGATCCCCGTGCGTGTGACCCGGCTCGCTTCCCGGCCGAGGACGAAGTTTTCCGCCGGTTGCCAGCGCTCTGCCCGTGCTTCGAGTGATCGCTCGAACTCGGCGACGCGGGCCAGGAAGTCCAGCCCCGGATCCGGTTCAAGGTAGGGGTGAATGTCGGGAACAGGCCGGCCGGCGGGCACGGGTTCTGCGGACGCATCCTCCGCCCACTCGTAGGTAACAGTCGGGTAGGTCAGGCACAGCTTCGTGGCGTCGTCGATGGGGTCCGTCCAGAGCGCGTCCGCATCGAGCCGCTGGGTGCGGATCCGATTCGACAGCGTCCGGGGTCGGTCGAGCGCCAGGGTTTCGTCCGTCGAGAAATCCTGGACCTGGGTCCGTTCGAATACGAAGAACTCGATCTCGAAGTAGCGGCCTTTGAGATAGGAAGCCACGGCATCGGTATCCGCGCTCTCGCCACGCGCAGACAGAGGGGCGAGAGCAAGGCTGAGCAGCGCCCCGGCGAGCACGGCGCGCATTGGCAACGGGGGGATCGTCATGCGTTGGCGGCGATGTGGGTCTTGGCGGGTGCCAGAGTGTCCATGAGCTGGTAAGCGTACTCGATACGCGCCTCGAAATCTTCGAGCTCCCGGCTCACCTTGAGGGTGGTCGCGCCATCCAGCCGATAGCTCGACGGCGCCTTCTGCACGAGCGTGATCACCGTCATGGGCTCCACAGGGGTATCCGCCGCGAACTCCAGTCGACCACCGTGACTGCCCAGGTCCAGCCTGAGAATGCCAAGTGCGGACAGGCGCAGCTTGAGACCGGTCACCCGGAAAAGCCGCTTGAGCGGCTCGGGTGGCAGGCCGAACCTGTCGACGCACTCCGCCAGCAGGTCGTCGAGCTCGTCGGTGCCGGGGGCGCTGGCGATGCGTTTGTAGAGAATCAGCCGGGCGTGCACGTCAGGCAGATAGTCCTCCGGGATGAGCGTCGATGCGTGGAGATTGACCTCCCGGCTGATGGGCTCGAGTGGCGCGTCCAGATTGGGCGTCTTGCCATCCCGGATCGCCTTCACGGCGCGGTCCAGCATGTCCATGTACAGCGAGAAACCCACCGCCTCGATCTGGCCCGACTGATCCTCCCCAAGCAGCTCACCGGCGCCGCGGATCTCCATATCGTGGGTGGCGAGCGTGAAACCGACCCCCAGCTCGCCTGCGGCCTCGATGGCCTCCAGGCGTTTCACCGCGTCCCGGGTCATGGCCCTGGGGTGCGGTGTCAGCAGGTAGGCGTAGGCCTGACGGTTCGATCTGCCGACACGGCCGCGCAGCTGGTGCAGCTGAGCGAGACCGAACTTGTCAGCGCGCTCGATGATGATCGTGTTGGCGTTGGGGATGTCGATGCCCGTCTCGATGATCGTCGTGCAGACGAGCAGGTTCAGCTGTCGGTGGTAGAAATCGTTCATCACCTGCTCGAGCTCACGCTTGGGCATCTGCCCGTGGCCGATGCCGATGCGCGCTTCCGGAACGAGCTCGGCGAGCTCGGCGGCCGTCTGGTCGATGGTGCGTACCTCGTTGTGCAGATAGAAAACCTGCCCGCCGCGCATCAGTTCCCGGGCGATGGCCTCACGGATGACGTGCTTGCGTTTTTCCTGGACGAACGTGTTGATCGACAGCCGCTTTGCCGGCGGTGTGGCGATGATCGAAAGGTCCCGTATGCCGTTCATGGCCATGTTCAGGGTGCGCGGTATCGGGGTCGCGGTGAGCGTCAGCACGTCCACTTCGGCCCGCAGGGCACGCAGCCGTTCTTTCTGCCGTACGCCGAACCGATGCTCCTCGTCGATGATGATGAGACCCAGATCCTTGAACGAGAACGACGGGTTGAGCAGCTTGTGCGTGCCGATGACGATATCGATCCGACCGGCTGCGAGGCCTGAAGCGATGCTGTCCGCCTCGCTGTCCGACCGCATCCGGGAAAGGGCTTCGATGGTTACCGGCCAGTCGGCAAACCGGTCGCGAAAGGTTTCGAAATGCTGGTGGGCGAGCAGTGTGGTCGGCACCAGCACCGCGACCTGCTTACCGCTCGCCACGGCCAGGAAGGCCGCCCGCATGGCGACTTCCGTCTTGCCGAAGCCGACGTCGCCACAGATCAGCCGGTCGGTGGATCGCTTGGAGCAGAGGTCGCCGATGACCTCGTCGATGGCGGTCTGCTGGTCGGGTGTGACCTCGAACGGAAACTGGGCCGCGAAGCGCCGGTAGTCTTCGGCGGGATCATTGAAGGCGAACTGATCGGCCACCTCGCGTCGGGCGTAGATGTTCAGCAGCTCCGCCGCGACGTCGTGCACTTTCTCCGCCGCGCGCCGTTTGGCTTTCTCCCACTGGTCAGAGCCCAGGCGGTGCAGGGGCGCGTGCTCTGCATCGGCCCCGGAGTACCGGCTGATCAGGTGCAGGGAGGTAACCGGCACGTACAGCTTGGCGTCGTCGGCGTAAGCCAGTGCCAGAAACTCGTTCGGGCTGCCGTCGATGGTCAGCGTCTCCAGCCCCAGGTAGCGGCCGATGCCATGCTCTATGTGCACGACGGGCTCGCCCAGGTTCAGCTCGGTGAGATTCCTGATGATCTGATCCGGATCCAGGACCCGCGTCGCGCGAATGCGCCGCTCGTTCACCTGGTGACCGAAGATCTGGTTCTCGGTGATGATCGCGAGCTCTTCCAGCCAGAGGCCCCGTTCCAGCGGTGCGATGGTGAGCCCGTAGCGGTCGTCACCGTTCCGGAAGTCGGCCAGGGACGCGACCTCTCTCGGCCGGATGCCCGCACGGCTCAGAAACTCGTAGAACACCTCGCGTCGACCGGCGGTATCGGCGACGAACAGCACCGGCGCCTCGGTGCTCTCGAGAAAGCCATGCAGCGCTGCGGCCGGATCCCGGGCGCGAACGTTCGCCGAGAGGTCCGGCAGAGACCGGCTCTCGAAGTCGAATCCGTGTTTTACCGTCCGCACGAGCTCGATGAGTGGCCGTTGCCTGAGGGCGCTGCCCAGCTCCTCCTCGCGCAGAAACAGGGCTTCAGGTGGCAGGATCGGGCGCTCCACATCATGGGCGAGGCTGTCGTAGCGACGCGCGACCTCCTCGCGGTAGGACCTGGCAACGGCCAGGAGGTCCGCATCGGCGACGAGCAGCGCGCCCGCCGGCAGATAATCGAACAGCGTCGCCAGGGTGTCGAAGAACAGCGGCAGGTAATACTCGACCCCGTTCGGTGAGATACCCTGGCTGACGTCCTGGTAAACGCTGCAGCGTCGGACGTCAACGTTGAACGTGTTGTGCCACTTGTCACGGAAGAGGGCGATCGCGCTCTGGTCGAGGGGAAATTCCTTGGCAGGCAGTAGCTCGAACGCCTCCACCCTGTCCATGGTGCGCTGATTGTCAGGGTCGAAGGTGCGCAGACTTTCGATCTCGTCGTCCATGAGGTCGATTCGCAGTGGCGCATCGCTGCCCATGGGGAAGATGTCCATGAGTGAGCCACGGACAGCGAACTCTCCCCGACCGGTGACTGTTTCGACAGCCCGGTAGCCGGCGGCTTCGAGCTGCAGCCGCTCCTCGTGCGCACGGAACCGCTGGCCGACGGCCAGCTTCAGCGTGTGGCCTTCCACATAGGACCTGGGCGGCAGCCTCTGCAGCAGCGTCGGCAGCGTCACCACCAGGCATCGGGCGCCTCGGCCCTGCCGCGGCAGCCTGTGCAGCGTGCTGAGCCGCTCGGAGATGATGTCCTCGTGGGGGGAGAACGCGTCGTACGCCAGAGTTTCCCATTCAGGGAAATACAGGGTCTCCACGTCCGGTGCCACGAACTCGAGTTCGTTGTGCCAGCGGCGGGCGGCGGCACCATCCGCGGTCACCACCACGGTGAGGTCGTCGCGCTCCCGTGTCGCCGCAGCTACCGGCAGCGCGGCGGCGGCACCCTGCAGCCCGGTCCAGCCGACGTGCTGCCCGGCACCGGGCGCTGGCGGCGGGGAAAAAGGCGCATAAGCGCGCGCGGACGTGGCGGCGACGGTATCTGACATCGGTGCCGGGGTTGGTGAGGGGCTGGTATTCTACCGTCCGTGAAACGAACTGCCATATGGACCTTCTGGTCGGTGTCGCTGGTGGTTGCCTTTGTGGCCGGGCGCTGGTCGGCAGAGAGGGTCGGCGCCGCCCCGCAGACCATCGACGTGCCGGTCTCCCGGACTGCGACGCTGGTACCGGCGGCGGGGGACGATCGGCTGGAAACCGTCGACGTCGATGTTCCCGACGCGGTATCTCGGGCCCAGGCGCTGATCCGTGACGGTCGGGTGCGCGAAGCGCTTGCGCTCATCGAAGCGCACCTCGTCGAGTCGGCGAACGACGCGGAAGCCCTGTTCCTGCTCTCCGACCTCCGCCAGATGACCGGTGACGTGGATGCCGCCCTCGACCCGCTGCTGGACATTCTCCGTTTTCCACCCACCCCGGAGGACGGCGACCGTGCCCGCCAACGCCTGCAGCTGCTCATCAATGCCCGGGAGCAGCAGCTGATCCACGCCGGAGATCTGGCGGCGCTGGTGGCGTACTTCGAACGGCTGGTGCAGGCAGAACCTGCCTGGGACGGGCATCGGCTGAAACTCGCCCGCTGGCTGGCCCGGAGCGGACAGCTCGATGAAGCTTCGAGGCTGCTCCGCGAGGTGGGTACCACGGGCGTCACCGAGGAAGAGATCGAGGCGCTGGCCACGGAGATTGAGCTGGCGAGCACGGCGCTGCCGCTGGAGCGTGAGGGTGGTGCGCTGTACGCCCGGGCTTCGGTCTCCGGTCCGCGCAGGTCCGCCAGCTACCGCCTGCTGGTCGATACCGGTGCCACCATGACGGGACTCTCGGAGCAGCGTCTCGTCGCCATGGGCGCCGAGCGGATCCGCGAGCGGGCGAGCGTGCACACGGCGGGTGGTGTGGTCGAGCTGCCCGTGTACCGGATCACCCGGCTCGCCCTGGGCCCTCTTGTGGTGCAGGATCTGCCCGTGCTGGGATTCGAAGAACTGCCCGGCGATGCGGACGGTCTGCTGGGCACCGACGTGCTGCAACGATTGTCAGGCGGCCTGCCCGGAGCGGTTGGCAGACCCCGAGATCCGCGTTAAAGTCAACGACCTACACCGTCGTCGGCCCTGCAGATTCGGACGGTTTGGTCATCAGGTTGATCAGATCAGGTTGATCAGAGAGGAGAGCAACAGACGCCCGGAGTTCTTCCCGGCGTCCATTTCTGTGCATCCGCATACGTCGCAGCGGCCGGGCAGCTGTCCGATTGAGGCCATACGCGGGCGCATGGAAGAAGTGAGAGCATGAAAGCCACCAACATTTTCGATCCAAACTACTTCCACAAGGTCGTCGACTGCCAGTGGGCGTGTCCGGCGCACACACCGGTTCCCGAGTACATCCGCCTGATCGCGCAGGAACGATATACCGAAGCGTACATGCTTAACTGGGATTCCAACGTGTTCCCGGGCATTCTCGGACGGACCTGCGACCGACCCTGCGAGCCCGCCTGCCGACGGGTGCGCACGGAAGAGAAGCCGGTGGCCATCTGCCGGCTGAAACGCGTTGCTGCAGACAACAAGGGCGACGTCTCGGCGTACATGCCCAAGGTTCCGACCCGCAAGAACGGCAAGCGGGTGGCACTCATCGGCGCGGGACCGGCTTCGCTGGCGGTGGCCAGGGATCTGCTGCCGCAGGGCTATGAGGTCCACCTCTTCGAGAAGGACCCTGCGGGCGGCGGCATGATGCGCTCCCAGATTCCGGCCTTCCGGCTGCCCATCGAGGTGCTCGAGGAAGAGGTTGATCGCATTCTCGACATGGGGGTGATCACCCACTTCAACCACGAGATCACCAGCATGAAGGCGTTCCTCGACGACGAGGACTTCGATGCGGTGTTCGTCGGCACCGGTGCGCCGCGCGGTCGGGACCTGGACCTGCCGGGCCGCGATGCCGTGAACGATCATGTTTCCATCGGCATCGACTGGCTCTCCAGCGTCGCTTTCGGGCACACCAGCCGGATCGATGGCAAGGTCATCGTCATGGGCGGTGGTAACACCGCCATGGACTGCTGCCGGACAGCGAAGCGTCTCGGGGCTGAGTCCGTCACCGTGGTGGTCCGATCAGCGTTCGAGGTCATGAAGGCTTCGGAGTGGGAGAAAGAGGATGCCATGAGCGAAGGCATCCCCATCGTCAACAACCGGCCGCCGAAAGAGTTCGTCCATGAGAACGGCCGGCTGAAGGGCGTGATATTCGAATGTGTCAAACCGGTGGAGGAGAACGGCAGGCTCAAGTACGTGCCGAGCGGCGAGCCCGACGTCTTCATGGAAGCCGACCACATCCTGATGGCCATCGGGCAGGACAACCACTGTCCGTGGATCGAGCGCGACCTCGGCATCGAGTTCGACAAATGGGACTGTCCCATCCTGGACGAGGACACCCTGCAGTCTTCGAATCCGAAGGTCTTTTTCGGCGGCGATGCGGCACTCGGCCCGGAAAATATCATCTGGGCGTCGGCTCACGCTCACAAGGCGGCGATCTCGATTCATCTGTTCTGTCAGGGCAGGGACCTGAAAGCCGATCGGCCGCCCGAAGGCGTGAACCTGATCAGCCAGAAGATGGGCGTTCACGAGTGGAGCTACGACAGCCAGCACGACCCATCCGCCCGCTACCTGGTTCCCCACGTCGAACGCAAGGTCGCGCTCGCCGACATCAAGGTCGAGGTGGAGCTCGGTTTCGACAGAGCGCTGGGTGCCAAGGAAGCGCAGCGATGTCTCAACTGCGACGTCCAGACGGTGTTCGCTCAGAAGCTCTGCATCGAGTGCGATGCCTGCGTGGACATCTGTCCGATGGACTGCATCACGTTCACGGAGAATGCGGAGGAGGGTGAGCTCCGCGCGCGACTTACAGCACCCGCAGGCAACGTGGAACAGGCGCTGTACGTATCGGGCGAGCTCGGCACCGGCCGTGTCATGGTCAAGGACGAGGATGTCTGTGTGCACTGCGGCCTGTGTGCGGAGCGTTGTCCCACCAATGCCTGGGACATGCAGAAGTCCGTTTTTCACATCCCCCAGCTGGGGTCCTACGCAGAATGACGACGTACAACGATTTCGTGATCCGGTTCGCCAACGTCAACGGGTCGGGATCGGCCTCCGCCAACGGCATGTTCGCCAAGGCACTGTTCCGCATGGGTATACCCGTATCCACGCGCAACATCTTTCCGTCCAACATTCAGGGCCTGCCGACGTGGTTCGAAGTCCGGGTGAGTGACAAAGGCTATCTCGGCCGGCGGGAAGGTGTGGACATCATGGTGGCCATGAACGCCGAAACCTTCGAAGAGGACGTGGCCGCCGTGAAGCCGGGCGGTTTCCTGCTGTTCGACAACACCAAGGCGCTGGCACTCAACCTGAAGCGCAGCGACATCACCGAGATCGGTATCCCGCTGACCGACCTGCTGTTGCCCGTGTTCACGGACATCAAGCAACGCGGGCTGTTCAAGAACATCACCTATCTGGGCGCGCTGGCCGCGCTGCTGAACATCGAGTTCGATGTGATCACCGGCATGGTCTCCACCCAGTACGCGGGTAAGGACGCGCTGATTGCGCCGAACATCAGAGCACTGGAAATCGGCCGCGAGTACGCCCGCCAGTACCTGCCGTGTCCGCTGCCGTTCCAGGTCAGGCGCATGGACGCCAACGGCGACAGGATTATGGTGGATGGCAACGCGGCTGCGGCCATCGGCGCCCTTTATGGTGGCGCGACCGTCTGTGCCTGGTACCCGATCACCCCGTCCACCTCCGTGGCGGAGTCTTTCGAGCAGTACGCCAACAAGCTCCGTGTGGATCCGGACTGCGGCCGCAGGCGGTTTGCGGTGATCCAGGCGGAGGACGAGCTGTCTGCCATCGGCATCGTCATTGGTGCCGGCTGGAACGGAGCCCGTTCCTTCACGGCGACCAGCGGCCCGGGCATCTCACTCATGAGCGAGTTCCTGGGGCTGGCCTATTTTGCCGAGATTCCCGCCGTAGTGATGGACATCCAGCGGGCCGGTCCGTCCACGGGTATGCCGACCCGTACTCAGCAGGCAGACCTGCTCTCGGCGGCATACGCCTCCCATGGCGATACCAGGCACGTGCTGCTCTTCCCGTCCACCCCGAAGGAATGCTTCGAGTTCGCTGCGCAGGCTTTCGATCTCGCCGACCGCCTGCAGACACCCGTACTGCTCATGAGCGATCTGGAGCTCGGCATGAACGACAACCTGTCGGAGCCGTTTGCCTGGGACGACACGCGGGCCTATGACCGCGGCAAGGTACTCGACGCCGACGACCTGGACCGGATCGAGCGTTTCGGCCGCTATCTGGACGTGGACGGCGACGGCATCGGCTACCGGACCTATCCGGGCACCCATCCGACGAAAGGTGCCTTCTTCACCCGCGGCACGTCCCGCGACGAGTACGCGCGATACACGGAATCTCCGGAAGCCTACGTCCAGAACATGGATCGGCTGCTCAAGAAGTGGAAAACGGCGGCAACGCTGGTACCGAAGGCCGAAATCGGTGGCAGCGGTCACCGTGCGGGCATCCTCTTTTACGGCACCTCGGCGCTGCCGATGCAGGAAGCGCTCGACCTGCTGACCGAGGAGGGGATCCATCTCGACACGCTGCGCGTGCGCGGCTTCCCCTTCGGCGCCGAGGTCTACCAGTTCATCGATGCGCACGATTTCGTCTTTGTAGTCGATCAGAACCGGGATGCGCAGATGAAGACCCTGCTGGTCACGGAAGGCGGGCTGGATCCTGCGACGCTGATCTCGGTGCTCTACTTCGGCGGGTTGTCCATCTCTGCGGACACCATTCAGGCGCAGGTTTCCGAATACTTCACGGAGCAGAAGCTTCCAAGGTTGACCGAGGTGAAATCATGACCTTTGTTGCCAAACCCAGAGTTCACCATCCCAAACTGCCGATCAATGAGATCGGCCTGACCCGTCGGGATTACGAAGGCCCCGTCTCCACGCTGTGCGCAGGCTGCGGCCACGACTCCGTGAGCGCCGCCATCGTCGCCGCCTGTGCGGAACTCTCTCTGCCACCGCACAAGTTCGCGAAGATCTCGGGGATCGGTTGCTCGTCGAAGACGCCGAGCTACTTCCTGTCGAAATCGCATGGCTTCAACTCAGTGCACGGGCGGATGCCTTCGGTTGCGACCGGTGCGAACCTCGCAAACCGAGAGCTCTACTGCATCGGCGTCTCGGGAGACGGCGACACGGCGTCCATCGGTCTGGGTCAGTTCGCCCACATCGTCCGCCGCCGCATCAACATGCTCTACATCGTCGACAATAACGGCACCTACGGCCTCACCAAGGGACAGTTCTCCGCCACCAACGACAAGGGCTCCACCAGCAAGAAGGGTTCGCCGAATCTCTACGAGCCCATCGATCTGGTGTCCATGGCGCTGCAGATCGGCGCCAGCTTCGTGGCCCGCAGCTTTTCCGGTGACAAGAAACAGCTCGTGCCGCTGATCAAGGCCGGTCTCATGCACAAGGGATTCGCCTTCATCGACGTCATCTCGCCGTGTGTGGCGTTCAACAACCACCAGGGTTCGACGAAAAGCTACGAGTACGTCCGGGATCACAGCGAAACGGTCACCGTGTCAGATTACTTTCAGCCTCATGACGAGATCACGGTGGATTACGATCCGGGCTCGAGCGAGGATGTGAAAATGCCGGACGGCTCTACCCTGAGGCTGCACAAGCTCGACCGGGACTTCGACGTTCACGACCGCGTCAACGCGCTGAATTACGTGCAGAAGCGACAGGCCGAAGGCGAGGTGGTTACCGGCCTGCTCTACGTGGATCCGGACGCCTCGGACTGTCACGAAATTCTCGATACGGTGCAGCGGCCCCTGAACGAGCTGGGCGAAGCGGAGCTGTGTCCGGGCAACGCGGCGCTGCACGCGATCAACGACAGCTTCCGCTGACCTCAAGGTACGGCGGTATCCCGCAGATGCCCGCGTGGCGCGGGCTTTTCCGGCTCGGGCATCGCAAACGTTTACATCGCCATGGAACAGCGGTTGTTGCCCCGTAAAAGCCAACTTTTCATAATACGCGCCCTCAAACGCCTGAGGATCTCCCGTGGCCCTACCGAGTCTCGACGACTATTTCCCCGACTGGAAAGAACGCGAAGCCCTCGCTGAGGCGATGATTCCCATCATCGGACGCCTCTACCGCCGTAACGTGGTGTCCTACTGCTACGGCCGGGCGCTCTACAACCAGAGCGTCATGCAGATCATGAAGACCCACCGCTACGTGCGGCAGCTGGAGCCGGGCAACGAGTTGTCCGAGTTCGAGAGCTATCCGATCCTGGAAGCGCTTTCTCAGCTGGATCTGGGCCCATCGCACATAGACGTCGGCAAGCTCGCGTTCAAGTACATGGAGGAGTCCGCATCGAGCAGCATCACACCCCTGGAATTCTGCGAGCGAGAGTGTGCCGAGGTGATCGGCCGTCACATCCCGCCGCTGGAGAAACCTCAGGACGTGGTGCTCTACGGCTTCGGCCGTATCGGCCGGCTGCTGGCGAGGCTGCTGATCGAGAAAACGGGCGGCGGCGGCCAGCTGCGCCTTCGGGCTATCGTCGTTCGCGGCGGCAAGGACGACGATCTGGTCAAGCGTGCTTCGCTCCTGCGCCGGGACTCCGTGCACGGCAGCTTCCAGGGCACGATCCGGATCGATCCCGAGAATCAGTGCATCATCGCCAACGGCAACGTGATCCGCATGATCTATGCGGCGAGCCCGGCCGAGGTGGACTACACGGCCTACGGCATCCACGACGCCATCATCATCGACAATACCGGTGCCTGGCGCGACGAGGCAGGGCTCGGCGAACACCTGAAGTGCCCGGGTGCGGCGAAGGTGATTCTCACCGCGCCGGGCAAGGGCCCGATCAAGGACATCGTCTCCGGCGTGAACAGCAACGAGATCGAGCAGACAGACAGGATCCTGGCGGCTGCCTCGTGCACCACCAACGCCATCGTTCCCGTGCTCAAGGCCATGAACGACGAGTTCGGGATCGTCTCGGGGCATATGGAGACCGTCCACGCCTACACGCCGGACCAGAATCTGCTGGACAACTACCACAAGAAGAATCGCCGGGGCCGCGGGGCGCCGCTGAACATGGTGATCACGGAAACCGGCGCCTCCAAGGCAGTGGTCAAGCTCCTTCCCGAGCTGGCCGGCAAGCTCACCGGTAACGCCATCCGGGTCCCCACACCGGACGTCAGCCTGGCCATCCTGAACCTGACCCTGGGCCGGGAAACCAGTCTCGAGGAGGTGAACGACTATCTCCGCTACACATCGATGCACTCCAACATGCAGCGCCAGATCGACTTCACCACCTCGCCGGAGGTGGTCTCCAGCGATTTCGTCGGCAACCGGCACGCCTGCATCGTCGATGGCGGCGCCACCATCGTGAAGGACAATCAGGTCGTTCTCTACGTCTGGTACGACAACGAGTTCGGTTACACCTGCCAGGTGGTGCGGGTCGTTCAGAAGTGGGCGGGCATCTCGTATCCGCTCATCCCCGATGAGGTGGTCAAGCAGGGCTTCTGATCGGCGCCAGGTGGAGGCGGGTACGGCGGACGGGATGAGCTCGGTGAGGCGATTTCGCTTGCGGACATTGGCATCCTGAAAGGCACGCCACTATAATTCGCGTGGCCTGCCGAGGTACGCAAGCGCTCCTGCCGACCGCCGCCTCTCTGAGCCGTAATGAGCCGAAAACAGTAGAGAACTCCTCGCCCGCTTCAGGCAGATGGGCACGTCATGGTGCCCGAAGTCCGGGCGCTAACTGCACAACTAATCGACCATGATCAAAATAAAGAAAGGTCTCGACCTGCCCATTTCCGGGAAGCCGGAACAGCGGGTCGAAGACGCTCGGGCCGTGCGTTCAGTGGCCCTGCTCGGAGATGACTACCCCGGCATGAAACCCACCATGCTGGTTCAGGAAGGGGAGACGGTGCGCCGGGGACAGGCGCTCTTCTCCGACAAGAAAAACGAGGGTGTGCTCTACACCGCGCCGGTGGCAGGTCGGATCAGCGGGATCCATCGTGGCGCCAAGCGTGCCCTGCAGTCCGTGGTCATCGACGTGGAAGGCAACGCCGCGGAATCCTTTCCGGGCGTAGGTGCCGGTGGCATAGCTTCGCTCACCTCCGAACGGGTGACTGAGACACTGGTGGCGAGCGGCCTGTGGACGGCTCTGCGAACGCGGCCGTTCTCGAGGGTACCGGCCATCGGCACCAGGCCGCACTCCATTTTCGTCACGGCAATGGACACCAATCCCCTGGCTGCAGATCCAGCGCTCATCATCGGCGCAGCCGAAGAGGCGTTCAAAGCGGGGCTGGATGCCCTGGCAAAGCTCACCGATGGCCCGGTTCACGTCTGCCACGAGGCGGCGAGCAGCGTCCCGCTCGGCAGCGACGGGCGTGCACAGGCCAGCGCTTTCGCGGGTATCCACCCGGCGGGCCTGCCGGGAACGCACATCCACTTTCTCGATCCGGTCGGCCCGAAGAAAACAGTCTGGTACGTCGGTTATCAGGACGTGATCGCTGCCGGCCGGCTGTTTCTGACGGGTGAGCTGGACACGAGCCGGATCGTGGCCCTGGGCGGGCCCGGCGTGGAGCGACCGCGGCTCCTGAAAACCGTGCTCGGCGCGAACCTCACGGAGCTGACCGCAGGTGAGCTCGACGGCCGGGAGAACCGCATCATCTCGGGATCGGTGTTTTCCGGTCGCACGGCGGAATCGCCCGTGGATTTTCTGGGCCGCTACCACGTGCAGGTGTCCGTGCTGCCGGAGGACCGGGAGCGGCGCCTGATCGGCTACCTGTCACCAGGCACCCATCGACACTCGGTTTTCCCCATTTATCTCTCCAAGTGGCTGGGCGAGAAGGGCATCCAGTTCACCACCTCGACCAATGGCAGCCAGCGCGGCATGGTGCCGATCGGCACCTACGAAGCGGTGATGCCCCTGGACATCCTGCCGACCCAGCTGCTGCGCGCACTGCTGGTCGGAGACCTGGACACGGCGGTCAATCTGGGTGCGCTGGAGCTCGACGAGGACGATGTCGCGCTGTGCACCTACGCCTGTCCGGCCAAGTACGAATACGGACCCGTGCTGCGCTCGGTTCTGGATACCATCGAGAAGGAGGGTTGACGTGAGCATCCGCTCCATCATGGACAGGATCGCCCCGAGCTTCGAGAAAGGCGGCCGGTTCCAGGCCCTTTATCCGGCCTTCGAGGCCATCGACACGGCCCTCTACACCCCCGGCGAGGTCACCCACCGGCCCGCTCACCTCCGCGACGGGCTGGACCTGAAGCGGATCATGATGACGGTGTGGATGTGCGCGTTCATTCCGGGACTCGTCGGCTGCTACTTTGTGGGCCTCAACGCCAATGAAGCCATGGCATCCATGGGCATGACGAGCGCCGATAACTGGCGGGCGCTGTTCCTCGATGTGCTGACAGGCTACAACCCGGCGAATCCCTGGGACAACATGATTCACGGGCTGGCCTACTTCATACCGCTTTACGTCACGGTCTTTCTCACAGGGATTGCCTTCGAGATCTGGTTTGCGTCCAAACGCGGACACGAGGTCAACGAAGGATTCTTCGTCACCAGCATTCTGTTCACCCTGACACTGCCCCCGGGAACCCCGCTGTGGATGGCCGCACTCGGCATCGTCTTCGGCGTGGTGATCGGCAAGGAGGTTTTCGGCGGCACCGGCAAGAACTTCCTCAACCCCGCGCTCACCGGTCGGGCTTTCCTCTACTTCGCCTACCCCGCACAGATGTCCGGAGATTCGGTCTGGGTTGCGGTGGACGGCTACACCCGGGCCACCGCCCTCGGCACCGCAGCGCTGGGCGAGGGATACGGAGTGGACTGGTGGGACGCCTTCATCGGCAACATCGCCGGCTCGCTCGGCGAGACCTCGACGCTGGCCATCGCGATAGCAGCCGTGATCCTCATGGCGACGCGCATCGCCTCCTGGCGCATCATGCTCGGCTGCGTGGTGGGCCTGTTCCTCGGCGTCACGCTGTTCAACCTCATCGGCTCCGAGTCGAACCCCATGTTCGCCGTGCCCTTTCAGTGGCATCTGGTGCTGGGTGGATTTGCGTTCGGCGCCGTGTTCATGGCGACGGATCCTGTCTCCGCAGCCATGACCGACCGCGGGCGACTGATCTACGGGGTGCTCATCGGCGTCATGTGTGCACTGATCCGGGTGGTCAACCCGGCCTTCCCCGAAGGGATGATGCTGGCGATTCTGTTCGGTAACCTGTTTGCACCGCTCATCGATCACTTCGTGGTGCAATCCAACATCAAGCGGAGGCTGGCCCGTGTCTGAACCCAGCGGAAACGACAAACCTGGTTTCGACAAAGAGGGGCTGAAGAACGTCCTGTTCGTGGCCATTGCCGTGTGCCTGGTATGCTCGGTGGTGGTCTCCAGCGCTGCGGTCATGCTGGCGCCGCTCCGGGAAAAGAATCAGGAACTCGATCAGAAGCAGAACATACTGCGCGCAGCGGGTCTGCTGCCGGTCGACGCGAAGGTCGATGCCCAGGGACATTCGGTGGATGAGATCTTCTCCGAGTTCGAGGTTCGCGCCGTGGATCTCGACACGGGGCGTTTCACCGACGCGGTCGATGTCAGCGCCTACGACCCGCTGAAGGCCGCAAAGATTCCGGCGGAATCCATGGCGATTCCCGACGACGAGGACATCGCCGTGCTCGGCAGGCGGGAGAACGTCTCGCTCGTCTACATCAAGCGCACCGATGGCCGCATCGACAAGCTGGTGATTCCGGTTCGCGGTTACGGCCTCTGGGGTACGCTGCTCGGCTATCTGGCGTTCGACGGTGATCTCGAAACCATCGCCGGGCTCGGTTTTTACTTCCACAAGGAAACTCCCGGCCTCGGCGGCGAGGTGGACAACCCTAACTGGAAGGCGCTCTGGCCGGGAGTGAAGGCCTTCGACGCCAACGGCGAGCCGGCCGTGCACCTCGTCAAGACACGTTCGCCGGAGGGCAGCGAGGCGTCCAGTCACGAGGTGGACGCGCTGTCGGGCGCTACCCTGACCACCCGCGGGGTGCAGAACCTCGTCAAATTCTGGACCGGGGATCTGGGCTTCGGACCGTTCCTGGACAACCTGAGAACCACCGGCTGACGGATTAAGAGCTATGTCTATGCAGAAAGAAGTGCTGGTCGATCCGATCTTCAACAACAATCCCATCGCGCTGCAGGTGCTCGGGATCTGCTCGGCGCTGGCCGTCACCGTCAGCATGTCGACGACGCTGGTGATGGCTGCGGCGGTGACGTTCGTGACCGCCATGTCGAACGCCGCGGTTTCAGTGGTCAGAAACCGGGTGCCCAGCAGTATCCGGATCATCGTCCAGATGACCATCATCGCCTCGCTCGTGATCGTCGTGGACCAGGTGCTGCAGGCAGTGGCCTACGACATCTCCAAGAGTCTCTCGGTGTTCGTCGGCCTGATCATCACCAACTGCATCGTCATGGGTCGCGCCGAGGCGTTCGCCATGCAGAACGGTCCGTGGCTCTCGTTTCTGGACGGTATTGGCAACGGTCTCGGCTACAGTGCCATGCTCATCGCCGTCGCCCTGGTTCGTGAGCCGCTCGGTGCGGGCACGTTGCTCGGCTTCGAGATTCTGCCCAAGGTCACCGCGGGTGGCTGGTACCCGACCAATGGCCTCATGCTGCTCGCCCCGAGCGCGTTCTTCATCATCGGGCTGTTCATCTGGGCCATCCGGTCCTGGAAGCCCGATCAGGTGGAGGAGGCCGAGTACGAGATCTCGCCGAACGCCCATTACCGGGAGGCCATGTAATGGTTGAATTCGAACACCTGCTCGGCATCTTCGTGAAGTCCGTGTTCGTGGAGAACATGGCGCTCGCCTTCTTCCTCGGTATGTGCACGTTCATCGCCATCTCGAAGAAGATCTCCACCGCCTTCGGACTGGGGGTCGCGGTCGTCGTGGTGCTCGCCATCACGGTGCCGGTCAACAACCTGATCTATACCTACCTGCTCAAGGACGGTGCGCTGGCCTGGGCGGGCCTGCCGGACGTGGATCTCTCCTTCCTCGGCTTTCTCTCCTATATCGGCGTGATTGCGGCCATCGTGCAGATTCTCGAGATGTTCCTAGACCGGTTCGTGCCGGTGCTCTACAACGCCCTCGGCGTGTTCCTGCCGCTCATTACGGTGAACTGCGCCATCATGGGCGCGAGCCTGTGGATGGTGGAGCGGGACTACGACTTCGCCGAGTCCACCGTGTTTGGCCTCGGTGCGGGTGTCGGCTGGGCGCTGGCCATCACGGCGCTCGCGGGCGTGCGCGAAAAACTGAAGTACAGCGACGTGCCGGAGGGGCTGCGCGGCCTCGGCCTCACCTTCATTTCCGTGGGCCTGATCAGTCTCTGCTTCATGTCCTTCGGCGGTATCGACATCTGAGACAGCGGGAGTAGGCCGTGGATATGACGATCATTCTGGGCGTGACCATGTTCACCGGCATGGTGCTGTTCCTCGTCATGGTCATCCTCGTCGCCCGTTCGCGCCTGGTGAGCACCGGTGACGTGACCATCAGCATCAACGACGACCCGGACAAGTCCGTGGTCGTCCCGGCGGGCGGCAAGCTGCTCGGTACGCTCGCCTCAAAGGGCATCTTCCTGGCCAGCGCCTGTGGCGGTGGCGGCACCTGCGCCCAGTGCCGGTGCCGGGTGCTGGACGGTGGCGGCTCGATCCTGTCCACAGAGGAAGGGCATTTCACCCGGGGAGAGATCCGCGACCACTGGCGTCTGTCCTGCCAGGTGGCGGTGAAGCAGGACATGAAGATCCTGATCCCGGAAGATGCCATCGGCGTCCAGCGCTGGGAGTGCGAAGTCACCTCGAACCCGAACGTCGCGACGTTCATCAAGGAGCTGAACCTGAAGCTGCCGGAAGGCGCAAACGTGGACTTCCGGGCCGGGGGCTACGTGCAGCTGGAGATTCCGCCGTACGAGATGAACTACCGGGAAATCGACGTGGAGCCCGAGTACCACGGCGACTGGGACCGCTTCAAGGTCTGGGACAATTTCTCGAAGGTGGACGAGACCACCATCCGCGCCTACTCCATGGCCAACTACCCGGAAGAGCGGGGCATCCTCAAGTTCAACATCCGCATTGCCTCTCCACCGCCCGGCATGGACGTGCCCGCGGGCAAGATGTCTTCCTACGTGTTCAAGCTGAAGCCCGGCGACAAGCTCACCGTTTTCGGTCCTTACGGCGACTTCTTCGTCAAGGATACCGATGCGGAGAAGATCTGGATCGGCGGTGGGGCCGGTATGGCGCCGCTGCGCTCGCAGATTTTCGACGAGCTCAAGCGCAGAGGTCGTACCACCAAGATGAGCTACTGGTACGGTGCCCGAAGCCTGCGGGAGATGTTCTATACGGAGGAGTTCGACGAGCTTGCCGCCAACCATGAGAATTTCGAGTGGCACGTGGCGCTGTCGGACCCGCTACCCGAGGACAACTTCCAGGGGCACCTCGGCTTCATCCACCAGGTGGTTTTCGACAACTACCTGAAGGACCATCCGGCACCAGAGGACTGCGAGTATTACCTTTGCGGCCCGCCTCCCATGGTGGCCGCGGTGCTGAAGATGCTGGAGGATCTCGGCGTGGAGCCGGATAACATCCTGCTCGACGACTTCGGCGGCTGATCTGTTTGTTGAAAAACGAATCTGGCAATTCGTTTTTCACCCACAAGCCATCCATGGCTTGTGGGACCCGGCGCCAAATCAATCACTGGAGTGATTGATCTGCGCTTGGCCATCCCTGGCCAGAATCGCGATTCAAAGTGGTCCTGAACAAAGGCTCATAGGCCCAGGCAAAGCCTACGCCTACGCCTACGCCCAGGCGTAAGTGCGGCTGTTCTCCCGGGCGATCTGATCGTTGAGCGTCCAGTAGTCGTAGATCACGCCCACCAGGAACAGCCCGCAAGTCAGCAGGTAGAGGATGCCTGTGCCCCACTTGCCCATGTAGAACCGGTGGATGCCGAAGAAGCCGAGGAAGGTCATCAGCACCCAGGCCACCGTGTAGTTGAGGTGACCGGGCACGTAGACCTCGTCCGCTTCCTGCTCGAGCTTCGGCATGAGCACGAGATCCACCAGCCAGCCGATCAGGAACAGGCCGAAGGTGAAGAAGTAGATCGTGCCGCTCACCGGCTTGCCGTAGTAGAAGCGGTGGGATCCGAGAAAACCGAAGATCCAGAGCAGATAGCCCACTGCCAGACTGTGCGTGTCCTGTCTCATCCGTACTCCAAACCAACTGGGTTCGAAGGAGCGGATGCAAGGAACGGACCGGCGATTAAAACTCGAATAAATACATATAGATAAGTGTATAAACTAGATTCTCTGTTAGCTCATCGCCAGCGTTGATAGGCCAACTCGTGGTGGTATCCACCAACCGGCCTGCTGGAAACGCCTACAGGCCGACCTGGTCCAGCGCCTGCCGGAAACGCGCCACCGCCTCGTCCACGTCTGCCAGCTTATCGAGACCGAAGAGTCCGATGCGGAAGGTCTTGAAGTCCGCCGGTTCGTCGCACTGGAGCGGTACACCGGCGGCAATCTGCACACCGGCATCCAGAAAGGCCCGACCGGTCTTCACGTTGTCGTCGTCGGTGTAAGCCACAACCACACCTGGCGCTTCGAAGCCCGCCGCGGCGACGCTCGTGATTCCCCGCTCGGCGAGAAGCGCCCGGACCCGACGTCCCAGCTCGAGCTGAGCGTTCTTCAGCGTGTCGAATCCCCGCGCTTCCGTTTCCGCCATGACGTCGCGGAGTACCCGCAGACCGTCGGTCGGCATGGTGGCGTGGTAGGCATGACCACCCGCCTCGTATGCCTCCATGATCTCCAGCCACTTCGCCAGGTCCAGGGCGAAGCTCGTGCTGGTGGTGCCCAGCAGGGCGGTTCGTGCCCGCTCGGAAAGCATGACGAGGCCACAGCAGGGTGATCCGCTCCAGCCTTTCTGCGGTGCACTGATCAGCACGTCGACGCCGAGCGCAGCCATGTCCACCCACACCGTGCCGGATGCGATGCAGTCCAGGACGAACAGGCCACCATGCTCGTGCACGGCCGCGGCCGCTGCACGGATATAGTCGTCCGGGAGCATCATGCCCGATGAGGTTTCCACATGCGGCGCGAAGACCAGGTCGGGCCGCTCGCGGTAAATGGTGTCAACCACCTCGCCGACAGGCGCAGGCGCCCAGGGCGAATGGCGTTCGTTGCCGGTGCGGTGCGCCTTGAGCACCGTGGTCTCCGCCGGAATCCGTCCCATTTCGAAGATCTGGCTCCAGCGGAAGCTGAACCAGCCGTTGCGGATGACGAGACACTTCTTCCCCGTCGCGAACTGCCGAGCCACCGACTCCATACCGAAAGTACCGCTGCCCGGGACGATGGCGACGGCGTGGGCTCGGTAGACGGTCTTCAGCGTGCGCGACAGATCCGTCATGGTCTGCTGAAAGGAGCGTGACATGTGGTTCAGTGCCCGGTCGGTATAGACGACGGAGTATTCCAGGAGACCATCCGGGTCGACGTCGGGTAGCAGGGCAGGCATGGGCACCTCGGATATATGGAAGAGCGCGATTTTGCGGAAACAACCCGGCATGCTCAAGCATGCCGCGCATGCTCAAGCATGCCGCGCATGCTCAAGTCGGACAGGGCGGGTGGAGCGGGATGATTGCAGCTCCACCCGGGTACTACAATCATGCGTACCACGCGAGGAGGCACGTGCATGTACGAGATCAAGGTCAACGGACAGACACACACGCTCGACGTAGCCGGGGAGATGCCCCTGCTCTGGGCGCTCAGAGACGTAATCGGGCTCATCGGCACCAAGTACGGCTGCGGTATTGCGCAGTGCGGCGCCTGCACCGTGCATCTGAACGACGTGCCGGTGCGTTCCTGTTCCGTTCGCGTGGCCGATGCGGCAGGCCAGTCGGTGCGCACCATCGAAGGGCTCGCGGACGGCGAGCGTCTGCATCCGCTGCAGCGTGCCTGGATCGAGGAGGACGTAGCACAGTGCGGCTACTGTCAGGCGGGCCAGATCATGACCGCGGCAGCGCTGCTCGCGACCAAGCCGGTGCCGACGGATGCCGATATCGACGCGGCCATGGCAGGCAACTACTGCCGTTGCGGTACCTACATCCGCATCCGCAAGGCGATTCATCGCGCGGCGGACCTCGCCACGGCCGTCTACGTGGATGCGGCAGCGGGAGAACAGGCATGAGTAGGACCGGTTCCGGATCTCAAGACAACGGATTGAGGGTTCCCCGACGTGCGTTCCTCAAAGCCGTGGGCCTGTCGGGCGGCGGTCTGCTGCTCGCGAGCCTCACGCCGAACCGATCGCTCGCCGAAGAAGCGGTACAGGACCTCGTGGTCTCCGGCGAGCTGAATGCCTACATCAAGGTCACGAGTGATGGCCGGATCACGATCTACAGCCCGCATCCGGAGATGGGTCAGGGGGTGAAGACGGCGCTGCCCATGATCATCGCCGAGGAGCTCGGCGCGCGCTGGGAGGACGTCGAGGTGCTGCAGGCGCCCGTGGACTCGGCACGATTCGGGGAGCAGAGAGCGGGCGGTTCCACCACCATCCCGAGGAACTTCGACGAGATGCGTCGCATGGGGGCTTCCGCCCGCGAGATGTTCATCAGCGCCGGCTCGCTGGTCATGGAGGTGCCTCGGGAAGAGCTCCACACCGGAGATTCCAAGGTGATCCATGACTCCGGCCGTTACATGACCTTCGGTCAGCTCGCTACGCTCGCGGCCAAGCAGACCGTGCCGGATCCGGAGAGCCTCAAGTTCAAGAGCCGGGAGGACTACACCATCATCGGCACTTCCGTCTCGGGAGTGGACAACCTGTCGATCACCACAGGTCTCGCCCTGTTCGGCATCGACACGCGCGTCCCGGACATGGTCTACGCCGCTTATGAGAAGTGCCCGGCGATCGGTGGTCGGGTGATGAGCGCGAACCTGGATGCGGTCCGAAAGCTGCCCGGAGTGCTCGATGCCTTCGTCGTCGAGGGTAACGGTGACGTCCGGGAGCTGCTCGACGGTGTCGCCATCGTCGGTACCAGCACATGGGCCGTGTTCGAGGCGAAGCGGCAGCTCGAAGTGCAATGGGATGAGTCCGGCGCCTCGAAGGACAGCTGGACCGCACTGGTCGCGCAGGGTCAGTCGCTGGCCGGCCAGCGTGGTGACGAACTGGTGCTGAACAAGGGTGACGTATCCGGAGTATTCGCCGATCCCACCAACACCACCCTGGAAGCTTTCTACGAGTATCCGTTCGTCTCTCATTTCTGTCTGGAGCCGATGAACTGCACGGCCCACTACCGCAAGGGCCCGGGCGGTGAGCCTGATTCCCTGGAAATCTGGCTGCCGCATCAGGGACCGGGCCGGGCCATCCAGATCGCCGGTTCCATGTTCGGACTGGCACCAGAGAACGTCACCGTGCACCTGATGCGTCTCGGCGGCAGCTTCGGGCGTCGGGTCTACGGGGAGTACATCTGCGAGGCCATCGCCATCTCGAAGCGGGTCGGCGCTCCGGTGAAGCTCACGTGGTCCCGGGAGGATGACATGCGCCACGACTTCTTCCGGGTAGGTGGCTTCCAGTGGGTGAAGGGTGCCGTGAACAGCGACGGCCGGCTGGTCGCCTTCGAGGATCATTTCGTCGGCATGGAGACGGATGGTGACGCGGTTTCCGGCTCGCGCTTCGGCGCGACGGAGTTTCCCCTGGAGAACATCGACCACGCCTACGCGTCGAAGACCATGCTGGACATCGACACGCCCTGTGGACCATGGCGTGCGCCAGGATCGAACACCACCGCATTCGTCACCCAGAGCTTCCTCGACGAGCTGGCCAACGCGGCTGGCCGCGACTACGCCGAGTTCCTGCTGGAGGCGCTCGGTGCGCGTCGCTGGTTCGACGAGGGCAACATCCGCTCACTGAACACCGGCCGGGCCGCCGACGTAATCCGCCTGGCGGTGGAAAAATCAGGATGGGGACGCCGGCTGCCGCCAGGCAGCGGACTTGGTCTCGCCTTCTACTTCTGCCACGCGGCACACATCGCCGAGGTGGCCGAAGTGAGCGTGACTGAAGACAGACGGCTGACCGTGCACCGGGTGACGGTAGCCGTGGACGTCGGCCCGGTCATCAACATGAGCGGAGCGCTGTCCCAGGTCCAGGGAGCGGTCATCGATGGGCTGTCCACCATGATGGGACAGAAGATCACCTTCGAACGGGGTCGGGTGGCCGAGACCAATTTCCACCAGTACCCCGTTCTGCGCATGCCCCAGGCGCCCGAAGTGGACGTCCATTTCATTCAATCGGAGTACACGCCGACCGGGCTCGGTGAGCCGGCGCTGCCACCGCTGGCGCCGGCGGTTGGCAACGCGATCTACGCCGCTACCGGTGTACGGGTGCGGAAGATGCCGTTCGCCGACGCCGGGTACCGTCTGGTCTGAGCGCCTCAGGGCGCCCAGGCGAGGGTCTGGCGCAGAGCCTTGAGCCGTTCGGCCTTGACGGCCGCATCGACGGTAAGCTCCCTGATCTCGGCTTCGAGCTGGCCCTGCTCCTGGGCGAGTGACTTGGTCTCGTCGAGGAGCCGGCGCCGTTCGGCAGGATCCGTCCCGTCGGCGACCAGACTCGCTTCCGCCTCGCGGATCTCCTTGGCAATCTGATCGAGGCGTCGTTCCTTCTGGGCGATCTGGCCATTCAGCTCGTTGATTTCCGACTGAGCCAGATAGAGCTGTCGGCCTTCCTGATAGGCGGCGTGAAAGGAACCCTGCAGCTCCGTCGGACAGACGTTGGCATAGCGGTGTCCGGACTCGCCCGCCGTGAAGGCGTTTTCCGGCTGGCAGAACTGGCGTACACCCTCGTTCCAGCCGGCCAGATACGCTTCCCGGTCGGGAACCACACCGTGTTTCACACAGGCGTTCTGATGCTTCAGCAGCTGGGAACTGCTGTTACCCGCGGCGCCGTCGCGATAGCCAACCGTTTCCCAGTCGTTGGCAATGCACTGACTTTCGCTCAGCGTGGCACAACCGGAGAGACCGATCGCGGTGAGACATATGCCGAGCAGGAGCGGGCGGCCGATGTGCAGTGGTCGATCACGGTGCATGGGGAAACCTCCGTTGTTTCGGGTCACCGGTGTCGGGGGGACCATATTTCAGGATCGGTGTCGGTTCCGGACCTGGTTCACGACTCCGGAAAGAAACAGCCGGGACAGCCGTCGGCTTCCGCCGCCAGACGATCGGCCTCCCGCTCATACTGCGGCTCGGCTTCCCGGCTGGTACGGTCGTCGTTGTGATGGCCGGCGCCATCCGGTCGCATGACCGAGTCTTTCCAGTCGTCGGTGTCCGCCCAGCGGTAGGGCAGGGCGCGGATGGTTCCGGGCACCTGAATGGAGTCCAGCGCGCTCAGGGTATCGATCATGATGCGGCGCTGGCCTGCCTTGTCACCCGCCTTGCCTGCTGTGTGGCCGAGAGGAAAGTCGATGAACACGGCCCGTGGCGGGTTGACGGCCCGGGTAATGGAGTAGGCGGACGACAGACAGATCGTCGGAATACCACGTTCCTCGATCTCCCGGGCGATCAGTCCGACGGACTGATGGCAGACGGGTCACGCGGGCACCATGATCGACACGTCCACCTCGTCGCGGATCAGCCGGTTGGCCAGTGCCGGGGCCAGCGCCTCCCGTACTCTGCGCGCCGAGTAGATCCCGCCCATGAAGGTGTACGCCAGCTGCGACAGCGCGCCGATGCGCCCCAGTCGCGCCAGATCCTTGAGCGTCTGATAGGGAAAGACCACGTTCACGTCCGTGCGCGCATCACGCGTGTCGTAGGCGAAGTGGGAGATCCTGAGCTCGGCCGGCGGCGTGTCCACGTCGATGGCCCGGAAGCTGACGTCGTCCCTGAAGTGAAAGGCCTTCTGCCCGAGCCGATAGATACCGCCCGACGCGATGAGCGCCACGGTGCATTCCGCGAGCGGTTTCGCCAGCGGTGTGAACGGCGGAACGTCCTCATTGACCACCCATCGGTACGGTGGATAGCCCAGCGCTTCGTACTGGGCGCGGGTCCGCTCGATGTAGTCGATGGGTTCTGACACGGAATCAGCCACTAGCCGGCAGCTGGGCGCTGCACCTGACCGTTGACCTCGAGCGTCACCCGGTCGGTGTAGAAGGCGACGTGATCGGCCAGGGCCAGGCACTCTTCGTAGGGCTCGGGATAGGCCCAGACCGCGTTCTCCAGCTCGGCATCGTCGGCGCGGATCGTCCAGTAGGCGGCGTGACCCTTGAACGGACAGTAAGTGCTGTGGTCCGTGGCGCTCAGGAAGTCGCCAGTGACGTCGCTCATGGGCAGGTACCAGACCCTGTTGTGCCGCGATTCGTCGACCCTGAGTGGCCGGCGGCTGTCGGCGATCACCCGGGTACCGAGCAGCACGCGGACATGGTCCGTGGTCGACACGATGTCCACACGGTGGTTCGGATACCTGCTGAATCCGGGCGCCGGCTCGCTCAAGTGATGGCCCGCCTCGAACTGATTAGGGTCGATCTACGGTAGGGGGACGATTGGTCGGGCGCAAGCGCCACGGAAGTCAGGCAGCAGCGATTCCGAGGGTTTCGGCGAGATGCTGATCGATCACCTGCTGGGCTGTTTCCCGGCAGCAGCCGCAGCCGGTGCCCAGGCCCCAGCGCTCGGCCAGCTGACCGACGTGCACGGCGCCTTCTTCCACCGCGTCGCGGATTTCGTGGTCGGTGACCGCTCTGCAGAGACACACGTACATGGCCTGACACGCTGCTGATCGTTGGAGCGATTATTTAAATGCAAATCGTTCTCGATTGCAAATAGTCTGGAATCTCGTCTGCATCCGCGGGTCATTCTCGACTGAGAGTCATTTTTATTTTTATTTCAATGAGTTAGGTGATGACCGGTTGCCTTGT
>QJYB01000119.1 GCA_003247835.1 Gammaproteobacteria bacterium
GCAGCTCTCTGGGCACTCTGCAGGACGAGCCGTCCATTCGTCCGTCGGCCCACATTTTCGTGAGTTCCAAAGCGCCCTGGTACGAGATCGGGGACGATCTGCCGCAGTATGATGAGTTTCCGTAGATCGCCGAAACGGAAAAACGCGGCACGACGCCATGAATCTTGAAACGCTGGCGGCCCTGGGAGAGTTCATCGGTGGCGTAGCCGTTCTGGCGACGATCGGCTATCTGGCATACCAGACGAGACAGACCCGGCGATTACTGGAGCAATCGGCCGAGCAGCAGGCGGGATCCATGCTGCGGGCGAACATCGATGGCTGGAATCAGATGTGGAGCACCATCCTGACCGATCAGGAAACGACCGGAATCTACGGACGGATGATGGCAGGCGACACTTTTCTGGAGGAGGAACGAGTCGGCGCCGAAATCCTCGCGACCATGTATTTTCTGAACCTGGAAAACCTGTTGGTTCAGAACCAGAAGTCCCCCTTTTTTCAGGGCGTCGAAGACGCGCTGGAGGGCGTCACCAGGCATCACGCGCGATCGGTCCTTTCCTCGCCAACGCTGCAGGCCTGGTGGGAACGCGAGAAGGTGGCGTTTGGGCCGCCGTTCAGAGCCGCGATCGACAGAGCGCTTACCGATGACGGCCGCTGACTTCGTCACTGCTTATGAATCCGCGCTCGCGACACAGGACTGGAGCGTGGTGGAACCGTTGCTGCATCGGAATGTGAGCATGACCTTTTCCGATGGATCCGTACACAAGGGCAAGGAAGCTGTGCGGGAAGCGTTCGAGCGCAACTTCAGATCGATCTCGGATGAGGACTACCGGATGACGGATGTCTACTGGGTGCTTCAGTCACACGAAACGGCGGTGTATCTGTTCGACTTCCATTGGACGGGAAACATAAATGGCCGTTCTGCAGGCGGGAAAGGCCGGGGAACGTCGGTCCTCGTCAGGGAAGCGGGCGAATGGCTGTTGCTGGCCGAGCACCTCGGACCGTAGACGGCCAAGAGAGCAGATGACTTGAAAGGCCGGATGTAAATCGAGGAGAGATCTCGAATGGACCCCAAGCTGACAACCGAGGAATTCATCGAGCTGATGGGGGTTACAACCTCCAATATCAACAGTCAGTTCGAGCTCTGGCTGACCGTGACGTTCGCGGTGATCGTTGCTTCCTACCTGGCAGGGCACAAGCTTTCGGCTGGGCTCCGATACCTGATTGCAACGCTCTACACCCTGGTTTCTCTACTGCTGGTGATGATGCTGATGCAGGCAGTACGGCTGGCGGATTTTTTCCTGGGTGACGTGCTCGCGACCCAGACCTGGGGAGATCCGATGCGGATATCGATCGCGACCCTCAGATTTGTCGTCTGGGGTCTGGGGACCGTCGCGACGCTGGTTTTCATTTTCAGGGGTTACCGCGGTGCTGATTAAAATGACGTCTGATCCGTGCCTATGATGACCGCGCTGCTGATCGTCGACATGCAGAGTGCACTGGTGCGCGGCGCTTTCAACGAAGCGGCCGTGCTCAGCAACGTCCAGCAGCTCATCGGGATGGCCCGCGAGGCAGGTGCGCCGGTGATCTACGTTCAGCACAACCACGCCTCGTTCGAACCGATGATGAAAGGCAACATCGGCTGGGAGATTCATCCGCTGCTGGCGCCCGAACCCGACGACGTGCGGTTTGAGAAAGAAGCGTCGGATGCGTTCTACGGCACCGAGCTGGAGTCGGTGCTGAAAACGCGGAACGTTACGAGCATCGTGCTGTGCGGACTGATGACGCAATACTGCATCGATACCACGGCGCGTTCCGCCTTGAGTCATAACTTCGACGTGATTCTGGCGTCTGATGCCCACACGACGGGTGACTCATCTCTTGCGGCCCCGGAGATCATTGCCCACCACAACGCAACGCTTGCGGAGGTGGTGCACCCGACAAGGAAAATCACGGTGCTGCCCAGCTCGGGAATCATCTTCAGATGAGGCTGGTTGGCGCGGCCCTTCCGAGAACGGGAACCATGTCGCTCAGAGCCGCTCTGGAGACGCTGGGGCTCGGCAGGGCCTATCACATGCAGGAGGTGTTCACGCATCCCGAGCATGTCGACGTCTGGGCGCGGGCGACGGACGGTGTCATGCCGGACTGGCCGGTCTTCCTCGGGCAATACGGGGCCACGCTGGATGGGCCGGCCTGTTTTTACTGGCGTGAGATCTGGGGCGCGTTCCCCGATGCCTGCGTCCTGCTGGTCCGGCGCGATCCGCAGGACTGGTACCGCAGCATGATGGCGACCATCTACCCGACACTGACGGCCGATGCCTGGCGCCGGGACCCTGCCATCCGGATGGTCCGGCGACTGCTGCTCGATCTGTTCATGCAGGGGCGGTTCGAAGACGAAGCCTATGCCATCGGGCGGTATCTGGACTACTGTGATCAGGTGGAGTCGGTGGTGCCTCGGGACAGACTGCTGGTCTACGACGTGGCGGAAGGATGGTCGCCCCTGTGCGACTTTCTCCGGCTGCCGGAACCGGGCAGCCCATTTCCGGTCAGGAACACGAGATCGGAATTCCGCCGGAGGGCGGGACTGGAAGGTTGAACCGAGCAGGAGTGCCTGTGACCAAGCGGCGGATTCGTGCCAGCTCGCGAGCAGAAATGCTGAAACGGTACCCCATCGAGGGAGAGCTCGATGGCTGGTACTTCCGAATGGAGGAAACCTCCAGCAGCGCCTGGCTCGTTGAGGGCAGTGACGTCTGGGGGCGGAATGTCTCGCGATCGGGTGGCGATCCGGATGCCCTGCTGGCAGCCTGTGTTGCCGACGCGGCCGAGCGGTCGAGCTCAATCAGGGGGTGAGTCGTGGCACAAAACCAGTCGAAACAGGCGGAAGGTTCCGTTCTCGAAGGCTCCTGTCTGTGCGGCGCCATCCGCTACGAGATCCGTGGCGGGGTGGGTAATCTGTCTCACTGCCATTGCAGTATGTGCCGGAAGGCCCATGGTGCCGCCTTCGGCACCTATGCCCCGGTGTCGTGGGATGCGTTCACGCTGGTGAGTGGGAAAGAGCACGTGCGGGCATTCCGCTCCTCGGCGGAGGTGACGCGGACGTTCTGCGATCGCTGCGGATCGACGCTTCAGTTCATCCGCGACGGCAGTCCGGGATTCGGGCTCGCCGTCGGTACGCTGGACTCGGACCCGATTCGCCGGCCGACGGTTCAGATCTGGGCAAGGGACAAGGCGCCGTGGTGGGAGCTGCAGGACAGTCCTCCGTACTACGAGACGGAGCCTTCGGACGAAGGCGGTTCCTGACCGATGCACTTCACGAAACGGCTGCGCAATCCCATCCGAAACGGGGAGATCACGACCAGCGTTCGGATCTGGAAGCAGCCCCGGGTGAAGGTGGGTAGCCGCTACGTCATGGAGGATGGGCACGTCGTCGTCGATCGGCTGAGCG
>QJYB01000037.1 GCA_003247835.1 Gammaproteobacteria bacterium
TGCTCTGCTACCCCCGTCGAAGCCAAGTCGCCCCCATGAAGGTATGTGTTGCAGTCTACCATGAACCCCATCACGCCAAGGTGATCCAAGTCTGGCAAACTCTGGCAGTTAGATGCGGACGAATTTGATCAGTTCAACCCCCACTCGTCGTCGTTCTCCCGGTAAAAGGCTGTTTAGCTGCCTACTGGTGGGGCTGCTCGTTGCGTTGCCCGTTGCTGCGGATACGCCGGATGCGAGGACCTACATCGAGCGCGCGGTGGAGCTCATCCAGGCGGGTGACTACCCGCTCGCCCGCACCTTTCTGGCACCGGCGCTGATCGACCCGCGTATCGAACGCGCAGAGCGTTCCCGGGCCTACTATCTGCGCGGCTACAGCTACTACGCCGGCGGTCTGCCGGTGTCGGCGAGCAAGGATTACGCCCGCGCCCTGGAGTTCAATCCCGGCAATGGTGCCGCGCTGGTTGCCCTCGGTGGTCTCTACCACCGTGGGGAAGGGGTCCCGGAGAACGCCGAGATCGCCTACGCCTTCTTCCAGGCTGCCATGGAGGTGGGCCATCCGGAAGCAGCGCTGTTCGTCGGCTTTGCCCTGCTCGAAGGCCGCGGTGTGGAACAGGATGTGCCACGAGCCCGCGAGATTCTCACCCAGGCCGCCGAATCGGGCGATGCCAATGCCATGCTCTACCTCGGTAGAAGCTACCGGTCGGACTTCACCGACGAGCCGGACAACGCACTCGCCCGGGAATGGATCGAGAAGGCCGTTGCAGCGGGATCGGTGGACGCCAAGGTGGCCCTCGGCTACATGCACTACAAGAACGAGCTTCCGGACGCGGACCTGGCGACGGCGGCACGGCTGTTCGAGGAGGCCGCTGACGCCGGCTCCAGCATGGCCCAGGTGGCGCTCGGTCACATGTATCTGGTCGGGGAAGGCGTGCCCATGGATCCGACTGCCGCCCGCTCGCTGCTCGAACGTGCCGCCGAGGCTGGCAACCTGGCGGGGAGCCTGAGCCTCGGCCACATGTACGAGGCGGGGATCGGCGTCCGGCAGGACCTGGATGCCGCACAGAGCTGGTACCTGCGCGGCGCCGAGGCGGGATTCGGTCAGGCCCAGCTGCGGCTGTTCTACGTGCTTCTGGAAAAGGGCGAGGAACACGAGGCGGCCCTGTGGGTCTCCAAGGCGGCGCAGCAGGACCTGCCCCAGGCACAGAACGACTACGCCTGGATGCTCTCCACCAGTGAGCACGACGAGCTCAGAGACGGCCGGTTGGCCCTCGTCTATGCCGAACGGGCCGTTGCCCAGATGGAGAATGCGGCTTACCTGGACACCCTGGCGGCCGCCTACGCGGAGCTCGGACGCTTCGCCGAGGCCATCAGCACGCAGCAGCGTGCCATCGCTCTGGTGGCGGAATCTGCCGCTGTGGCCGCCATGTCCAACGGGTCAGGCTCGTCGGACGACGAGTCGACGTCGCTGGTGGAGGCAACGGTGGAAGCCACTTCCGGGGATACCGCCACTGCTGCTGAAACAGCGGCGACTGATGAAGCGGCGGCATCTGATGAAACAGCGGCTTCTGACGAAGCCGTGGCCCTCGCCGAGCACCTGGCGGCCTATCAGGCGGGACAGCCCTGGCGGGAGTAGGCGGATTCTGGCACGCGGGCCGAATCTGGTACAAAATGCCGCCCGCAAGCACCGGGGTCTGGAGAGCACTTTCCTTGAGTATCGATGAGCACCGCACCGACGAGATCTACGCTGTGATCCGTTCGCTGGTGGGGTCGGGCACGCAATCGTTCCGCCCCGGACACATCGCCGACGCGTTGCGTGAAACCGGCGAACCGCTGCTGACCTGGGAAATCCGGGGTGAGCTGTCTAAGCTCGAAGCCCGCGGTGTGATCTCGGCAGATCCCGTAACCGGTGCCTACTCGCTCACCGAAGCCGCGCGCAAAACGGGCTGATTCCGCATGGCGAAAAAACCCCGGGAACCGGACGCCAGCAGCGACGACCTGGAGGACGTGAGCTTCGAGGCGGCGCTCGCCGAGCTGGAAGGTCTCGTGGAAAAGATGGAGACGGGGGAGCTGACCCTTGAGCAGTCACTTGCCGCCTTCGAACGGGGTGTCCGGCTCACCCGGCACTGCCAGGCCGCGCTGCAGGCCGCCGAGCTCAAGGTGAAGGTGCTCACCGAGTCCGGCGCGCTGGAAGACCTGGACGTCGACACGCTCGATGACGCCTGAACTCAAATCCCTCAGGGACACCATCGAAGACGCGTTGCGCCATCACCTGCCGGTGAGCTCAGATCACGCTCAGGTGCTGGTGGACGCCATGCGCTATGCCGCGCTGTCAGGCGGCAAACGCATCCGGCCGCTGCTGGTGTGCGCCACCTGCACCGGCCTCGGCGGCAATCTGGAGAACGCGCTCGCCCCGGCCTGCGCCGTGGAATTCATTCACGCCTACTCGCTGCTCCATGACGATCTGCCGGCCATGGACGATGACGATCTGCGCCACGGCCTGCCGAGCGGGCACATCAAGTTCGGCGAGGCCAACGCCATTCTGGCCGGTGATGCGCTGCTCACCCTGGCTTTCCAGACCCTCGCGACGGCGCCCATCTCGCGAACAGACGTCCGCCTGACAGCCATTCAGCTGCTGGCGGAAGCCGCGGGCTGGCAGGGCATGGTCGGCGGTCAGGTGTTCGACATGGAGTCGGAAAACAAGCAACTGTCACTCAGCCAGCTGCAGACCCTGCACGCCGGCAAGACCGGCGCGCTGATCCGGGTTTCCGTGCAGATCGGCGCGCTGTTCGGCAACGCCAAGGTGGACGCGGAAACCTACGTGCTGCTCACCGAGTTCGCCAGCCGGATCGGTCTGGCGTTTCAGATCATCGACGACGTGCTGGACGTCACCCAGTCCACGGAGCAGCTCGGCAAGCCGGCGAAGTCGGACCAGAAGGCGAAGAAGAGCACCTATACCTCGCTGCTCGGTGTGCGTCAGGCACGCGCCCAGGCAGAGGATCTGCTGTCCGAGTCTCTGGCCATGCTGAAGCGGGCCGAGCTCGAGCACGACCTGCTGGGCGAACTCGCCCGGACCATCGTGCTGCGCGATCACTGATCCTCGGAGGCCGGAAAGCCACCGTTAACGCAGGGTCAGTGTTTGTGCACCAGGGTGAGGACGCCGCCCTGCTCATTCATGGACACGCTCTTCAGGAACGACATGCCGAGCAGGATGTCCGTGGGATGGCTGCCCGTGATCACGGCAGCCTGCACGTTGTGCGTGGTGATGCCGGCCACCGTCACGCTGTCCAGGTTCATGAAGTACGACTCGGCGTTGCCCTGGGCCGTCTGCACGAATCCCTTCTGACCTCGGCTGCGGTAGTCGATGCCGAGACCGTCCGCGGTCACGGAAGACAGCGCCACCACGGAGGCGCCGGTGTCGACTAGAAAATCCACGAAGCGGTTGTTGATGGCGCCCCGGATCCGGTACTGACCCATGCCATCGGCCGGGATCGACACCTGAGCGACCTGAGCCTCGGTATAACCCCCGGCGCCGGCGGCCTGACGGGTGAGGCCGAGCGTGTGCTGTTCACCCTGGTAGGACACCACCGCCTCGCGGGCGTTGGCGGAGACCAGGGTGACCCCCTGAGGTGTGGTCTCACCCGCCTTGAGCAGCGTCTGCCCGGACCCGGAACGGATCACCGCCTGGTCCTTGAAGAGGCCGACGATATCGATGGGCACCGGCCCGGCGGCGAGGACCGACCCGGCACCGAGAATGCCGGTCAGCAGCATGATGTGCTTCAGCATGCGATTCCCTGCGCTGAACTTCCCGGCAGTTTAGCCGACCCGGTCCGGGATCAGATGTGCTGCAAACCGCAGAGTGTGAACTGCAGCACAGCCAGCGCCATCACGCCTGCCGCCAGATCGTCCACCATCACGCCGAAGGCGCCACCGATCCGACGCTCCAGCATGCCCACGGGCCAGGGCTTCCAGATGTCGAAGAGTCGGAACAGGCCGAAGGCCGCGAGCACCATCCACGGATTCTGGGGAACGGCGAGCAGTGCAATCCACTGCCCGGCGAACTCGTCCACGACGATGGCCGACGGATCGGTCACGCCATAGCGACGCTGAACCCGTCCGGTCAGCCAGGTACCCAGCGCCGTGACGATCGCGATCACGACGAGCTGCGCCGGCAACGGCAGGGAAGACAAGGCGAGCCACCAGATGGCGACCGCTACCACGCTGCCCACGGTACCCGGCGCTCGAGGTGAGAACCCGCTGCCCAGTCCGCAGACCAGCACCACCTCGGGATCGCGCCACTGGCGCCAGCCGATTGCCCGCGGTGCGCTCACAGGAAGTGGACGTAGCCCTTGATCGATACCGGGGCGCCATCGAGGTGGATGCCGGACCTGTCGGTGATCGTGCCGATCTGAACACAGTCCACGCCGGCAGGTACGCGAGTCGCGGTGAACAGCAGCTCATAGTCATCGCCGCCGTGCAGCGCGTGGTCGAGGGTCGCGCCAGCCGCCACCGGGATCGCGGACGATGCCAGCTCCGCACCTGCACCGCTCGCCCTCAGAACGTGATCGAGATCCTGCAGCAGGCCGTCCGAGATATCGATTGCGCTGGTGGCCACTCCGCGCAGCACGATCCCGGCATCGACCCGTGCGCGCGGTCTGAAGTAGCGAACCGTGAGTGGGCTTGTCAGGTCGTCCAGGGTGCTCAGTGCCACCGCCGCGGCTGCTCCGCCCAGCTCTCCGGTGACGAAGATGCCGTCGCCGGGCTGCGCGCCCGCACGCGTGAGCAGGTATTCCTCAGGACAGAAACCGTGCACGCTGGATGTGATGTTCCGCTGACCGCGCGCCAGATTGCCACCGAGGATCCGGCCGCCCGTCGCCTGAACCGCTTCGCGCATACCGGCTGCCACCTCGAGCGCCCACTGCTGGTCCGTTTCTTCAAGCGTGAGCGCAACCAGCAGCTCTGCGGGCTCGGCACCCATGGCGGCCAGATCGGAAACGCTGACCATGATCGCCCGATAACCCACCAGCCGTCCCGGCGCGCCCAGCGGGAAGTGCACGCCACCCACCAGCGTGTCGATGGAGGACACCAGAACCTCGCCCGGTGGTGGCGCAACTACAGCGCCGTCGTCTCCCGGCCCGATGACCCCGCCTTCCGCAGCCGGACCCAGCACGGCGAGGATCTCATCGATGAGGTCAAATTCGTTCACGGGCAGCGACCTCCACGGGTCGCAGCGTGCCAGCCAGCCGATCGAGCACACCGTTGACGAACTTGTGGCCCTCCTCGGCACCGAACAGCTTGGTGAGCTCGACGTACTCGTCGATCACCACCCGGTACGGTACGTCGATCCGGCTCTCCAGCTCCCGGGTGGCGAGGCGCAACACGGCCCGCTCGACGTTGGAGAGCTCGGCAATGGTACGGTCGAGCACCGGTGCGAGCAGCGCATCCAGCTCCGCCGTGTGTCGGAGCACGCCACCCAGCAGCTCGTGGAAGAAGGCCTGGTCCGCCTTATCCAGAGAACCGTTGCTCTCGTACTCGGCTTCGATCTCGGACGCGGTGCCACCTGCCATCTGCCACTGATAGACCGCCTGAACCAGGGCGCGTCGCGCCCGTCGGCGGGCCCACTTGCCAGCGCTCAACTCGATACCTCGCTTGTCGTTGGACCCCTGACCGGACTGCCGGTCAGGCTGGTACCAGACGCAGCCGGAGGTCGGCTCCGATCTGGACGGAATCCGCGATTTTAGCCTCAATCGCCTCGAGCATGCGCTCGAGCGGCAGATGGGCCAGGGGCCGCGCGTCGCTGCCGAGCAGCTTGGGCGCCATATAAAGCAGCAGCTCATCCCAGAGTCCGGCCTTCAGGAAAGCACCGATCAGTGTGGGCCCTGCTTCGACCAGGACCTCGTTGCAATGACGGTCCGCCAGGGCGCCGAGCAGCGCGGTGAGATCCACCCCGCCGTCCGGACCCGCATCGAGCTTGAGAAACTCCGCCCGATCGTGTGACGGCCGGCCATCGGTATGCACGATCAGCACGGGGCCGGACTCGCTGAAGAGCCTGGCGCCGGCGCCGATCCGGAGGTGGCTGTCGGCCACCACCCGCAACGGCTGACGGATACGGTCTTCCACGGCGAGCGCCGGATCCCGCACCGTGAGTGCCGGATCGTCGGCAACCACCGTGCCGGCGCCCGTGACTACTGCGCAGCTTCTGGCACGCCACGCCTGCACATCCGCACGCGCGGCCTCGCCCGTGATCCAGCGGCTCTCGCCGCTGGCCATGGCCGTACGGCCGTCGAGCGATGCCGCCACCTTCAGGCGGACCAGGGGCCGGCCACGCGTGAGTCGGCTCACGAAACCGGCATTGAGCACAGCCGCTTCCAGCAGCTCGATGACGTCGATCGCGACACCTGCAGCGGTGAGCTCGGCGAATCCCTTGCCGGCCACCCGGGGATGCGGGTCCTGCATTGCAGCCACTACCCGCGCAATACCCGCATCGATGAGCGTACGGCTGCAGGGCGGCGTGCGGCCGTGGAAGGCGCAGGGCTCGAGACTCACGTAGGCCGTGGCACCGGCAATGAGCTGGCTGTTGCCTGCGGCACGGGCGTCGGCGAGGGCGTTGACCTCCGCGTGCCCCTCCCCCGCGCGCACGTGCCAGCCCCGACCGATCACCACGCCGTCACGAACGATGAGGCAGCCAACCCGGGGGTTCGGCGTCGTGGAGTTCAGACCCCGGGCCGCAAGCTCGACGGTGGCTCTGAGAAACAGCCGGTCGGCATCGGACACCATCAGCTGTCACCGGATCCGGACTTCCGATCGAGTTTGGCCGTCTCCTTCATCCGCCGGATCTCGTCCTGGAATTCGCTGACGTCCTGAAAGTCCCGGTAGACCGACGCGAAGCGTACGTAAGCCACAGCGTCGATCTTGCGGAGCTCCTGCATGACCGCCTCGCCGACATCGCGGGAGGGCACTTCCCGCTCACCCGTGGAGCGCAGCTGGTGCATGATGTGATTGATCGCCGACTCGATCTCTTCGATGCTCACCGGGCGCTTCTCCAGCGCCCGGGTCAGGCCGCGACGGAGCTTGTCCTCGTTGAACGGTTCCCGGGTGCCGTCGCTCTTCACGACACGCGGCATGACGAGCTCCGCCGTCTCGAAGGTGGTGAACCGCTCGCCGCAGGCCTGACACTCGCGGCGACGGCGCACCGAGTCGCCCTCGGCCACCAGGCGCGAGTCTATGACCTTGGTGTCATCGGCACCGCAGAACGGACAGTGCATCGGTTCACGCCGCGTGGGCCTGATAGACCGGGAACTCGGCGCAGAGCTTCTTCACCTTCTGCTGCACCGAGGCGATCATGTTGTCGTTTCTGATGTCGTCGAGCACGTCGCACATCCACTCGGTGAGCGTGGCGCACTCTGACTCCCTGAACCCACGGGTGGTCACCGCCGGCGTGCCGATCCTGAGGCCGCTGGTGACGAACGGCGAGCGCGGATCGTTCGGCACGGCGTTCTTGTTCACGGTGATGTTGGCCCGGCCGAGGGCCGCGTCCGCATCCTTGCCGGTGAGGTCCTTGTCGATCAGATCGAGCAGAAACAGATGGTTGTCCGTGCCGCCGGAGACCACCTTGTAGCCCCGCGCCTGAAAGCCCGTGGCCATGGTGCGCGCGTTGGCAAGCACCTGCTTCTGATACTCGACGAAGCCGGGTTCCATCGCCTCCTTGAAGCAGACGGCCTTGGCAGCGATCACGTGCATGAGTGGCCCGCCCTGGGATCCCGGGAAGAGCGCCGAGTTCAGCTTTTTCTCGATGTCGGGATTGGCCTTGGCGAGGATGATGCCTCCGCGCGGGCCGCGCAGGGTCTTGTGGGTCGTGGAGGTGGTCACGTCGGCAATCTGCACCGGGCTCGGGTAGAGGTCGGCCGCGACGAGGCCGGCCACGTGGGCCATGTCCACCACCAGATAGGCACCCACCGCATCCGCGATATCCCGGTAGCGCTGCCAGTCGAGCCGCCGGGAGTAGGCAGAGAAGCCGCCGATGATCATCTTCGGCTGGTGCTCCTTCGCCAGCGCCTCGATCTCGTCGTAGTCCACCTCACCGGTATCCGGTTTCAGCCCGTACTGCACGGCGTGATAGGTCTTGCCGGAGAAGTTCGGCGCCGCCCCATGGGTCAGGTGGCCGCCCGCATCCAGGCTCATGCCGAGAATGGTGTCGCCGGGGGACAGCAGGGCCAGATACACAGCCGCGTTGGCCTGGGAACCGGAATGAGGCTGGACGTTGGCGTAGTCCGCGCCGAACAGGGCCTTGACCCGCTCGATGGCCAGCACCTCCACCTGATCCACGTACTCGCAGCCGCCGTAGTAGCGCTTGTGGGGATAGCCCTCGGCGTACTTGTTGGTGAGCACGCTGCCCTGGGCCTCCATGACCCTGGGACTGGCGTAGTTCTCCGAGGCGATGAGCTCGATGTGCTCCTCCTGGCGGCGGTTTTCCTCGGCGATGGCGGCGGCGATATCGTTGTCGAAGCCGGCGATCTTCTGGTCGGTTGTAAACATGGATGTGGAGGTTCTGGCTGGTTCGGAAGCGCGCCATTCTACCCCACCCCTCAAGCGGGCCGAAGCGAAAGGCATTCAGCGTGCGGTTGAAAATCATTGGGTTTTGTATCGTTTTCACGGCGCCGGTAGCCGCGCGGTAGAGGTTTCGGGGGACGCTCGAGACATCCCTGTGCGCTCGGGCTGCGGCCATCCCTGGCCGCAGACCGCCCCCGAAACCTCCACCCCGCACCTCCCGTCGCCCTCAAGGCCTTCCAAGGCCCAATGCCGTCAGCACCCGGAAGATGCCCTTCACTTCCTCCTGAGCCATGGCGCGGCGCTGAAGGCCCTCCGACCACCACCCGATCCGCCGTTCAACGGTGATCCCCGGAACGGCCTCCAGGCAGCGGGCGGTGGCGGGATGTCTCTCTCGGGGCGGTCTGCGGCCAGGGATGGCCGCAGCCCGAGCGCACAGGGACGTCTCGAGCGTCCCCGAGAGAGATATCCCGGCGGCGCTCGATGCGTGAAACCGCCCCTGACGGCATCACCGATTGAACGGCTCGATGAATCTGGTTAGTGTGCGCGGTCCCTGCACCAACCCATCGCAACCATGGCTCAGTACGTCTTCACCATGCAGGGCGTCACCAAGATCGTGCCGCCCAAGCGGGTCATCCTCGAGAACATCAACCTGTCCTTCTTTCCCGGCGCCAAGATCGGCGTGCTGGGACTGAACGGCGCGGGCAAGTCCAGCCTGCTGCGGATCATGGCGGGGGTGGATAAGGAGTTCGAAGGCGAGGCGCGGCCGCAGAAGGACATCAACGTCGGCTATCTGCCCCAGGAGCCCCAGCTCGAAGACGACCTGGACGTGCGCGCCAACGTGGAGCTCGGTCTCGGTGAGGTGATGGCGTGGGTGAACGAGTACAACGCCATTGCCGACAAGTTCGCCGAGCCCATGAGCGACGACGAGATGAACGCGCTGCTCGAGAAGCAGGGCGAGCTGCAGACGAAGATCGACGCGGCGGACGGCTGGGACGTGGATCGGACGCTAGAGATCGCGGCCGATGCGCTGCGTCTGCCGCCCTGGGATGCCGAGGTGGCGACGCTTTCCGGCGGTGAGCGGCGCCGCGTGGCACTGTGCCGGCTGCTGCTGTCCAAGCCCGACATGCTGCTGCTCGACGAGCCGACCAACCATCTGGATGCGGAGAGCGTCGCCTGGCTCGAGCGGTTCCTCGCCGAGTATCCGGGCACCGTGGTAGCGGTGACCCACGACCGTTACTTCCTGGACAACGTGGCCGGCTGGATCCTGGAGCTGGACCGGGGTCGGGGCATTCCGTTCGAAGGGAACTACAGCGCCTGGCTCGAAGCCAAGGAGAAACGGCTCGAGCACGAGGCTGCCCAGGAAAAGGCGCGGCAGCGGGCCATCTCCTCAGAGCTCGAGTGGGTGCGGTCGAACCCCAAAGCCCGCCAGGCCAAGAGTAAGGCGCGCCTGCAGCGGTTCGAGGAGCTCATGTCCCGCGACACACAGGAGCGCATGGAAACGGCGGAGCTCTACATCCCGCCCGGCGAGCGGCTCGGCGAGAAGGTGATCGACGTGCATCATCTGTCCAAGGGTTTCAACAACCGCCTGCTCATCGACGATCTGGAGTGCAGCATTCCCCAGGGTGCCATCGTCGGCATCATCGGCGGCAACGGCGCGGGCAAGTCCACGTTCTTCAGGATGCTGACCGGCGAGGATCGGCCGGATGAAGGGGTCATCGACCTGGGCGAGACCGTCGACATGGGTTATGTGGACCAGAGCCGGGATTCACTCGACGGCTCGAAGACGGTGTGGGAGGAAATCTCCGACGACCAGGACGTGCTGCGGATCGGCCGGTACGAGATCCCGTCGCGGGCCTACGTGGGACGCTTCAACTTCAAGGGGCAGGACCAGCAGAAGCGTGTCGGTGACCTGTCCGGCGGCGAGCGGAACCGCGTGCACCTGGCCAAGCTGCTGAAGCGCGGCGCCAACGTGCTGCTGCTCGACGAGCCGACCAACGACCTCGACGTGGAGACGTTGCGGGCACTGGAAGAGGCGCTGCTGAACTTCCCCGGCACGGTGCTGGTAATCTCCCACGACCGCTGGTTCCTCGACCGCATCGCCACCCACATCCTGGCTTTCGAGGGGGATTCCCACGTGGAGTGGTTCGCCGGTAACTTCTCGGACTACGAGGCCGACCACAAGAAGCGGCTGGCGGAAGCAGGTGTGGATACCACGCCCCGGCGGGTGCGCTACAAGCCCATCACCCGCTAGCGGATCGCTCAGGTACCGGGCTCGCCACCGATCAGAGTGTGTCGAGTACCTCCAGCGCGGCCGAGAGGCTCTTCACACCGTGCACGGTCATGCCGTCGCGGACCTTCTTCGGCCGGTTCGCGAACGGCACGATGGCCTGTTTGAAGCCATGTTTCGCCGCTTCCGTCAGGCGCTGCTCGCCGTTGGCCACCGGTCGCACCTCGCCGGTGAGACCGAGCTCACCGAAGACGATGAGCTCCCGGGGCAGCGCCCGGTTCCGGAACGAGGACAGCACGGCCAGCAGCAAAGCGAGGTCTGCACCCGTCTCGCCGATCCGCACACCGCCCACCACGTTCGCGAACACGTCCTGATCCGCGAGCGTCACACCGCAGTGCCGGTGCAGCACGGCCAGGTGCATCGACAGCCGCTGCTGGTCCAGTCCGACGGCAATGCGCCGGGGATAACCGCCCTGTGCCTGATCGACAAGTGCCTGCAGCTCGACGAGCAGCGGCCGGGTGCCTTCCCAGGTGACGGTGACGACGCTGCCGGGGGAGTGCACGTCGCCCCGCTGCAGGAAGATGGCGGACGGATTCGACACCTCCCGCATGCCCTGATCGGTCATGGCGAACACGCCCAGCTCGTTGACGGCGCCGAAGCGGTTCTTGACCCCCCGCAGGGTGCGGTAACGGCTGCCGGCCGGCGAGTCGAGCATCATGAAGCAGTCGATCATGTGCTCGAGCACCTTGGGACCCGCCAGGTTACCTTCCTTCGTGACGTGACCCACCAGGACGATGACCGTGCCCGTGCGCTTCGCCAGCCGGGTGAAGAAGGCGGCAGCTTCGCGCACCTGGGTCACGCTGCCCGGTGTGCTCTCCACCGACTCCAGCTGCATCACCTGAATGGAGTCGACGATCACCACATCCGGTTCGGTACTTTCGATGAGCGACCCGACCTCCTCGGCGCGGGTCTCCGCGGCAACGCTGAGCTGCGCCATGGGCAGACCCAGGCGCGTGGCGCGCAGGGCGAGTTGCTGCAGTGACTCTTCGCCGGTGACGTAGAGCACCGCTTCGCGCTCGGCCAGCGCGCAGCACACCTGCAGCAGCAAAGTCGACTTGCCAGCACCCGGATCGCCACCGATCAGCACCACGGAGCCGGGCACCAGACCACCACCGAGCACACGGTCGAGCTCGCCGAAACCCGTGACCAGCCGCGGTGCCTCTGCCGTAGCGACCTCGGCGAGCCGTTTCACCTCCGCCCTGGCACCGGCATAGCCGACGCCGGGTTCTGCCACGGGACCGATATTCACCCGTGACAGAGAGTTCCACGCCTTGCAGGTCAGGCACTGACCCTGCCACTGGCGGTGCTCGGCACCGCACTCGTCGCACACGTAGGCCGACTTGGTCTTCGCTTTCGCCAACGCTCCTCTACTCGAAAGGCGTGTAGTTGTTGTACCGATCCGGCGCCAGGTTCTCGAACTTCGTCAGGTTACCGATGAAGGCGAGACGGAGTCTGCCGGTAGGTCCATTGCGCTGCTTCGAAATGATGATCTCTGCCGTTCCCTTGTCGGAGGATTCGGGGTCGTAGATCTCATCCCGATAGATGAAGAGAATCACGTCCGCATCCTGTTCTATGCCGCCGGATTCCCGGAGGTCGGACATCACCGGGCGTTTGTCATTTCGACTTTCCAGACTTCGGTTGAGCTGTGAAAGTGCGATCAGAGGACAGGACATTTCCTTGGCGATGGCCTTGAGAGATCGGGAGATCTCGGAGATCTCGTTGGTTCTGTTTTCGACTTTCCCCGCAATCCGCATCAGCTGCAGATAGTCGACGACGATCAGATCCAACCCGCCTGTCTCGCGGGCGACGCGTCGGGCCCGGGTCCTCAGGTCGTTCGGAGTGAGTGCCGGTGTATCGTCGATATACAGCTTGCGGTCCTTCAGCTGGCTGACGGCGGACGTGAATCTCGACCAGTCATCGCCCTGCAGTTCGCCGGTACGCATCCTGGTCTGATCGATTCTGCCGAGTGAGGACAGCATGCGCATGACCAGGGCGTCCGACGGCATCTCCATGCTGAACACCAGCACCGACGCATCTTTGTCCATCACGGCATGTTCGACCATGTTCATCGCGAACGAGGTCTTGCCCATTGAAGGTCTGCCCGCAACGATCACCAGATCCGACTTCTGAAGTCCCGTCGTCAGCCTGTCCAGGTCATCGAATCCGGTGGGGACTCCGGTGATGGACTGACCTGTGGTTCGCAGTCTCTCGATCTGATCGACTGCCCTCTGGAGCAGCGGTACCACCTTGACCGGTCCGCCGCCCTTCAGCCGGCCTTCGGAGATCTGAAACACCTCCTGCTCGGCAAGGTCGAGCAGCTCGTCGCTCGGACGGCCATCCCGGGAGAAGGCGGATTCGGCGATGCGGTTTGCCGCGCCGATGAGCTGTCGCAGGGTGGAGAGCTCGCGGACGATCCTCGCGTAGGCGACGACGTTGGACGCACCGGGTGTGGCTTCGGTCAGCTCCGCCAGGTAGGCGATGCCACCGGCCTTGTCCAGCATGCCCTTCGACTGCAGGCGTTCGGAGACGGTGAGCGCGTCCATGGGCTGGTCATCTGCCGCCAGATCCGTCATGGCCTCGAAGATGATCTGGTGCTGGGCGCGGTAGAAGTCCTGTGTCTGAACCACCTCCGCCACGTTGAACCAGGCGTCGTTGTCGAGCATCAGCCCGCCGAGCACGGACTGCTCGGCATCCATCGAGTTCGGCGGAACCTTCAGCGCACTGGTGGCGCCCCGCGCCGTCCTGCCGGACACGGCGAAACCGCCGATGATCTGGGGCTCGTGGGGGGTAGTGCTTTCGTAGTCGGCTTCCGGGTACTCGGGAAGGAGAATCTGCTCGTCGATGGATGGCCCGTAATCGCCAGCGTCGGCTTCGTCGCCGCCGATGCGCCTGTCGTCGCCTGAATCGTCTCCAGATCCGCTCCCCGCTCCCCCGCCGGATGCGATTTCTGACATCGCTATCTTTCTAATGTCGGATGCTGTGCGGGTCAAAGAGACTCTGATTTTCCGCCCGGCAATGCAAGCGGAAAATCAGAAATCGTCGTTTTGGAGTGTGCGCCGAACGATGGCGCGCTCTGGCGAGTTAGTGGCGGATTACTCCGGAACCACCGAAACCTTGATTGCGACAACAACGTCGGAGTGCAGCTGCAGATCGATGTCGTAATCGCCGATCGAGCGGATCACGCCTTCGGGCATTCGCACTTCCGCGCGCGTAACCTCGGTACCGGTCTCGGTGATCTTGTCCGCGATGTCCTGTGTGCCGACGGAGCCATACAGCTTTCCTTCCTCGCCCGCTTTAACCACGATGGTGAGCGCGAGTCCTTCGAGCTTCGCAGCACGTGTCTGGGCGGCGGTGAGGTGCTCACCTGCCGCTTTCTCGAGCTCGGCGCGACGCTCCTCGAAAACGGCGCGGTTTTCCGCCGAGGCGCGCACCGCCTTGCCTTTCGGGATCAGGAAGTTACGCGCGAAACCGGGCCGCACCGCGACCTCGTCACCGATGTCGCCGAGGTTGCCAAGGCGTTCCAGAAGAATGACGTTCATGACTGCCTCGCTTACTGATGCTGATCTGTGTACGGCAGCAGCGCGAGATAGCGTGCGCGCTTCACCTCGGCGGCGAGCTGCCGCTGCTGGCTGGCCGTTGCACCGGTGATCCGGCTGGGAACGATCTTGCCGGTTTCCGTGATGTACTGCTTGAGCAGGTCCAGGTTCTTGTAGTCGATCTCCTGGCCGTCATCGCCGAGCCGGTTGAATTTCTTACGGGCAAATCCGCGACGCATTTACACTTCCTCCTCTTCGGTGCTGTCGGCCGTCTCTTCGTCGCCGTCATCGTCGTCGGAGCCTTCCGCACGCGCGCGACGCTCCGCATACTCCTGCTCCCGGCGCTGCTCGCGTTCCTTTTCCTTCTCCTGCTCCCTGAGCTCGTCCTCGTAGATCTTGGAGTTGCCGGTGATCGCCGCCTTACGCTTGATGATCATGTTGCGGATCACGGCGTCGTTGAACCGGAAGGCACTCTCGAGCTCCGACAGCGTTTCGCCGTCGATCTCGATGTTCATCATGATGTAGTGGGCCTTGTGGATCTTGTGGATCGGGAAGGCCAGCTGGCGGCGGCCCCAGTCTTCCAGGCGGTGAACCTTGCCATCACCGCGCTCGATCAGGCTCCGGTAGCGCTCGATCATCCCCGGCACCTGATCGCTCTGATCCGGATGCACGAGAAAGACGACTTCGTAATGTCGCATGTATCTGCTCCTTCAGCTCTTTTCAGAAAAGAGCCCCTTGTGGATAAAGCCTCCGCCAACCCGGGCGGGTGACGTGAAGCAAGGACCCGCTCCGGTGGGGGCCGGGACAGGGGACGCGCATTCTAGGGGCGTGAATCGCCTCTGGCAAGGCTGCTCCCTGCGGAAGTCGCTCCGCGAGCTGCTGGTCCCCCCGTCCGGCTACAAAGGAACTCCGATAGAGGGATGGAGCATTGGAATGGGAATTTGTTACCATTTTACGCTTCCCCGGCATAAGACGTGCCGGGTTTATAGCAAGATTGTTGTCTAGATCAGGGGCGATCAGGGCATACTGACGTGCGCAACGCACAGGGACCGAGGGACACACTATGACTTTACGATTCAAGGCAGGCTGGCTGCTGGCCGCCCTGATGCTGTTCGTGCTGGGCGGCTGTGGCGGTGGCGGTGGCGGCAACGGGGCACCACTGGCTGCGGCGCCGGCACCCGTCGCCCAGGCACCTGAGGACCAGACCGGCGTGGTCGGCATTCTCATCAAGGATGCTCCCACCCCGGACTTCACCCGCATCATCATGGTCATCAGCCGGGTCGTGCTGATTCCGGACGATGACGGCCACCAGGTCATCCTGCTCGACGAGCCGAAGGAGATCGACCTGCTGGAGCTCCAGAACTTCTACGACATGCTGGCCGTCTCCGACGTCGTGCCCATCGGCGACTACGAGAAGATCCGGCTCATCGTCGACTCCATCGAGGTGTGCTACCTCGACGACACGGATACGGAGGTGTGTGAGGATGCCATCGTACCGGCCAACGGCAAGGTGGACCTGAACCCGCGTGGCTCGTTCACCGTTGCTCCGGACACGGCGATCCTGATCGAGGTGGATGTTGACGCGAAGAAATCGTTCCACGTCGTCGGTACCGGCAATGGCAGCATCCGCTTCCGCCCGGTGGTGTTCGTGGATATCCAGCAGCGCCAGGCCCTGCAGGGCCTGCTGCGGGCGAGCGGCACCGTCGGCGACATCGACATGGACACCAGCAGCTTCGATCTCTGCGAGGTCGACACCCAGCTGCACACGGATACCAACGGCTGCCTGAAGGTCAACACGGCGGAGGACACCAGCCTGTTCGACGCGGACGGGGAACCCATTCTGTTCGAGGATCTGGAGACCGGTGACGCGGTCACCGTCTACGGCATCGCCGTTGTGGTCAGCGACGCCCATGACGATGACTCGGACTCCAGCAGCGACGACGATTCGCAGGGCGATACCGACGATGATTCCGATTCGGACTCCGACGACGGGGACACGGTGCGCATGGTGCAGCTGGACGCCATCGTCGTCCAGAAAGGCCTGCCTGAGGAGATTCTCAGCCTGTCAGGCACGGCGCTGACCGCGGTGGACGAGGACGGGCTGTTCGCGCTGGAACTGGCCGAGGGTGAGGAGCTCGACCAGCCGCAGATCGACGTGCTGGTTCAGGCCGGGACGAAAATTCTTTCGGCGGAAGATCTGTCGGAGCTCGATCCGAGCGTCATCGAGACGGGCACTGTCGCCGAGGTGAACGGTGTGATACCCGATGCGGAGAGTGGCGTGCTGCACGCATCGCTCATCCTCATCTCGCCACCGGAAGAAAGTCGCGATCAGCTTTCGGGTGAGGTGACCTCCATCGACACCGAGACGTTCATGCTGTTCGTTTCGGATACGGAACCCGAGGGCGACCGCTGCATCCGGCCGACGGCTGATGCGCACTTCGTCGCCGTGACCGATCTGCTGGATGGCGGATTCGATGTGGAGGACGCGAGCTTCTCCGACCTGGAAACGGGACAGCAGGTTACGGCCATCGGCCAGGACGGCGCCGACAGCTGCTTCGATGCGGAGGACGTGATCATCCAGCTCGAGGAAGAAGAAGCGCCGGCGACCTGATCGGATCGCCGCACCAACACGGTCGGATGAGCGTCAGCCATCCGGCCGTTTTCTTTGTCAGATGCGCTGCCGGATCGCTTCGAACAGCAGTATGCCCGTAGCCACCGAGACGTTCAGGCTCTCGACGCCGCGAGCCATGGGAATGCTTACCAGCTGATCACAGTGCTCCCGGGTCAGGCGCCTGAGCCCCTTCTCCTCACCGCCCACGACCAGCACCGTATCCCGGGTGAGGTCCGCCTCGAAGTAGCGCAGCGACGCGTCACCAGCCGCGCCGATCACCCATGCTCCCTGAGCCTGGAGCCATGCCAGACGCCGGCTCAGGTTGGCGACAGAGACGATGAACAGCGACTCTGCCACACCGGCGGCCGTCTTCAGGGCGACGGGGCTCAGCGGCGCGCTGTTGCGCTTCGGCAGCAGCACCGCGTGCACGCCGGCAGCACCGGCACTGCGCAGGCAGGCACCCAGGTTGCGCGGATCCTGAATCCCATCCAGGGCAAGCAGCAGACGTGGCGTCGGCAGGCCGGCCCACCGCGCCTCCAGCTGCTTCTCGTCCGCCGGCGCCAGCGCCTGGCTCTCCGCCACCACCCCCTGATGGGCACCACGCACCCGGGCGTCCAGCCAGCGCCTGTCCACGAACTCGACCCGCACACCGACGGTGCGGGCCAGGTCGACCAGCGCCTGTTTGCGCGCCTCCCTTCCCTTCTGCACGTAGAGCACGCGAATGCGCTCGGGCGCAGTGGTCAACGCCGCCTCCACCGCGTGCAGGCCGAAAATCTCGCTCACCGCCGACGTCCGCCGGCCCTGCTCCGCGCCTTGCGGCCAGGCCGCCCGCCTTTTCTCTCCTCGCGCCCGGTGGCGCTCCCCTGGGCCTGGACGAGCCGGAGGTCGAGCCTGCCCTGCTCCGGAACGGCGTCCACGAGAATCACCGGCAGCTCGTCACCCAGCGTGAAGCGCCGGCCCGATCGCTCGCCCACCAGCGAAAGGCTCTGCGGCTGGTACTGGAAATAATCGCTGCCAAGCTCCGAAACGTGGAGCAGGCCCTGAACGTAGAACCCCTGGAGCTCCACGAACAGGCCGAAGTCGGTCACGCCCATCACCACACCTTCGAACGTTTCACCGATCCGGTCGGACACGTATTCGCACTTCAGCCAGGCGTCCACGGCCCAACCCACTGCCTCCGCCCGGCGTTCGGTGGCAGAGATGTGGGTGCCGATCTCGAGCAGCTCCTCGGTCCCGTACGGCGTCTGGTTTCCCGCCAGAATCGCCTTGATGATCCGGTGCACCACCAGATCCGCATAGCGTCGTATGGGTGAGGTGAAATGCATGTAGCGCTCGAGCGCCAGCCCGAAGTGGCCCTTGTTGTTCGGTGTGTACACCGCCTGCATGAGCGAACGCAGGACCAGCATCTCGTAGAGCCAGCGGTTTTCCCTGCCGGTGAGCTGATCCATGGCTGCCTTCAGACCGGCTGGGGTGAGCTGGCCATGTCGCAGCCGCACGCCGGCCATCGCCAGCGCCTGGGTGAGCAGATCGAGCTTTTCCTCCGCGGGCGGCTCGTGTACCCGGTACATCCCCTTGTGCTCGCCCAGACGACTTTCGATGAACTCCGCGGCGCACACGTTGGCGGCGATCATGGCCTCCTCGATGAGCTTGTGCGCGGTGAGTCGATGCACAGGATGAATCGCCTTGACCCGGTTGTCCTCGAGCTCCAGGGTTGCCTCGTGGGTGTCGAAGTCGAGCGCGCCACGTACCTCCCTGGCATCGCGGAGCGCCTGGTAGACCTGGTTCAGCTCGGCGAGGGAGTGACAGACCGCCGGTTCCACATCCAGCACGCCGTCGTCGAGAAACTCCTGAACCCGTTCGTAGGTGAGGCGCTGCCAGCTCCGGATCACGGCCTCGTAGAAATCGAAGCCGGTCACCTCACCGCTGCGTGAGACCTTCATGTCGCAGACCATGGCGAGCCGCGCCACCTTAGGGTTCAGTGAGCACAGGCCGTTGGAGAGCACCTCCGGCAGCATGGGCACGACGCGATCCGGCAGGTAAACCGAGTTACCCCGCTCCCGGGCCGACGCATCGAGCGACGAACCACGCTTCACGTAGTGCGCCACGTCCGCGATGGCGACGATCAGCCGCCAGCCCGTACTGACCGGCTCCGCGAACACCGCGTCGTCGAAATCCCGTGCCGTGACGCCGTCGATGGTGACGAGCGGCGTGTCGGCGAGATTCTTTCGGGCCGGAAACCTGCCCGCACGGACCTGCTTCGGCAGCCGGTCCAGTTGCGCGTCCACACCTTCCACCCACGCCGTGGGAATGCCGTGGGCTTCGATCATGGTGACCACCGCCTGGGCCACCCCGCCCTCGCCGCCCAGATGCTCGACGATGCGCCCGACCAGCCCCCGCCGGTCCTCGTCAGCGACGACGACGGCGACGGTCTCGCCGTCCACCGTCGCTTCTTCCGGATTCTCCAGCGAGACGCGACCGCGGTAGTCGGGGCTCAGCGATTCGACATAGGGATAACGTCCGTGACCTCTGACCACGCCGATCAGCGGCCGACTGGAACGGGCCAGCACCTCCAGCACGTGTACGGACTCGCCGACGATCCGGGCGCTGACCTCGTCACCGGGCCGCAGCCAGAGACGCTTCTGCCGTTCCAGCGGCAGACCCTGGAAGGTGAGGCTCATGCCGCTGGACTCGATGACACCACGGCGTACACCACCGACCCCCGCCAGGTGATAGGCACCGCGTTGGTCCTGGTGGAGTTCGCCGTTACGAACCATGCCCTTGAGCAGACTGCGCAGGCTGCGCCGTTCCGCGCTGCCGGAAATGTTCAGGGCGACCACCAGGTCCCGCCATCCAGGGGGCTGGTCGGTCTCGCCGATGAGGCGGGAAATCGTCTTCGCGTCGAGCTTCAAGGGGGCCTCTTACCACGGCTGTGTCGAGCCAGGCGGCTAGTTTGACAGAAAAGCCCTGTTTCTATTTAATTGCGCGCCCTGCCGGTCGCAGCGGCTTCAGGCCGTCGCGAACCGCTTCATGCCGAGGTGGTGAAATTGGTAGACACGCTAGCTTCAGGTGCTAGTGGGGGAAACCCCGTGGAGGTTCAAGTCCTCTCCTCGGCACCAAAACCTGGTTATCGCTCCGCAACCTGACGGTGTACTTCAGTTACGTCGTCGTCTCAACCGTTACGCCGAGGAGACCTCCTCTGGCACCAACCTCCGATGCCCCAAGATCCCGCCGCTGACCATCTGGACGGTCTCTATCTGACCGATGGCCAAGGCAGAATGATACGCATCAACCAGTGGGACGGCGGGAAAGTGCCGCGGTTTCATCTCGTTCGCTCATCCAGGGGTAACTACTGGCGTTTTCGCGACGATCTCGACGCGGATCTTGTTCTATCACTGGAACGCCTCTGCCGTGGGGAACCCGTCGGCGCAGATCTTCGCGCAGATCCGGCACTGACCGATGGCTGTCTCGATCTGCTCGGGCGTACAGAGCCGGTACGGGCAATCTGGCGGGGTCCCGTCTACCTGTTTCCACCACAACCGCGTTCTGCTGCGGACGATGGCGTGGTCGCACTCACCGACGAGAACGCGGGTCTGCTGTCCCGGTGGCTGCCCGACTGGCTGCCTGACGTGGCGTACCGACAACCCTTTCTGGCCGCCGTGGTGGACGGCGCGGCCGTCTCGGTCTGTGCGAGCGTACGGATCACACCCCGTGCCCATGCCGCAGGGGTGGAAACGCATCCCCGTTTTCGTAATCGGGGATTCGCACACCGGGCCGTCCGTGCGTGGTCCGAAGCGGTCCGTCGAGCAGGTGCCGCACCCATCTACAGTACCTCGTGGGAAAACGCTGCATCACAAGGTGTCGCACGCAGCCTCGGTCTGTCGCTGATCGCGACGGATTTTCACGTGTCCTGAGAGTGGGCGTTTAAAAAAGCCCGGCCGGTGCGACCGGCCGGGCTCTGGAGTAAGGACCTCAGATATCCTGCTTGAACCGCAGGTACCAGGTCGCTCCGCGGATGTCGTAGAGGAAGGTCTCGATACCGCCGAGGTTGAAGATCGGATCCGGAAACTCGTCGAAGATGTTCCGGCCGCCGAACTCGACGACGGTGTTTCGCGTCCCCCCGAACAGCCCCTCCCAGGTGTAGGAGTACTGGATGTCGGTGTAGAGCATGTCCTTCATCACGTCCGTACCATTGATGGCGATCTGGGCCGACTGCAGCGCCCCGGAGTTGAAGTCTATCTGGACCTCATCCATCCAGCGCAGCCGCACGAACGCCGAGTGACCACCCAGTGTCCAGCCGAAGCTGCCGGTGACCCGCCACTCCGGAATCGGCGGTACCTCGGCGATGCTCTCGTTCTGCTTGCCGACGCCATCGCCCGGCGGGATGCCGAAGCCCAGGTCGTAGCTGTACTCGTCGACCAGCGTCGCCCTCAGGTCGACGTTGAAGATACCGGCCGAATCCGTGGACAGCACGTAGGTTCCGTAGAAGTCATACGCCTTGTGCTTCATCGACTGAGCGTTGAGCAGTGACGTATCTACCCTGGTGACGATTCCTGTCGAGTCACGATAGATCGCCGGATCGGAACCACCGCCCGGCCCGATCCACGCCGCGATGTCCGCTGCGTCTCCCGCGGTGTTGCCCGCGGCGATGTAATTGTCGTAGTCCCGGGTGAGCACCTGGTTCATGGTGGTCTCGGCGATCCGATCTTTGAAGTCGAAGCTCACGTAGTCGACACCCAGATCGAGGCTGTCGTCGAAGAGCTTCAGGGAGAAACCCACGCTCCAGATGTCCGCGGTCTCCGGATCCAGATCCGGGTTGCCGCCGACACACGCCACCCGGAACGACTGGGAGAAGTCCAGCGTCAGCGGGTCGTTGGCGGTCTGCAGGCCACAGTCCGTGGGCTCGTAGAGATCCTCCAGGGACGGCGCGATGAACGCCGAGCTCCAGGATCCGCGCAGCGACAGCCACTCCCGCGGTTGCCACATGCCCGCGATCTTCGGGTTGAAATCACCGCCGATACCACCGGAGTAGTCCTCATAGCGGCCTGCGAGCTGAACCTCCGCGTAGCCGAAGCTGTCGTTGTCCAGAATCGGTGCCAAGACCTCGAAGAACACAGCATTGACCGACTGCTTCGCCTTGTAGTCGAAGCCGCACCCGCCTTCGTGCCAGTCACACTCGTTGTACGGTGTGTTCAGATCCACGTCCCAGCGGACCTTCCGGTACTGCACACCGACGGCTGCGCCGACCTTGCCGGCCGACCACTCGAAGAGGTCGCCGGTAGCGATGAGGTCGTACTCCTGATAGATGCTCTCCAGCACGTCGTTGCCGGTGATGTCGATGGCGTCCATCACCTCCTGGCTGTTGGCGAACGTTGGCGTTCCCGTCGTGCACACCCGGTTCACACAGTTGAGCTCCTGGGTCGAGAAGGGATTCCAGTAGCTCGTCGACGAATCGGTCGGCATCGCCTTCAGCTGACCCTGCAGGCCGGCAACCAGCGCGCCCTGGCTGGTGTTCTTCTGACTGAAGATGCGCTGGATGCGGTCGTAGATGGCCGTACCCGTCACCTCCCAGGAGCTTTCCGGAATGGCGAAGGTCAGCGAGTCCGTGAGACGGAAGTCAGTCTCGTCGAAGGTCGCGTTGCCGGTGTTGGATCCGTCTGCGTTGAGCGCGCTCGCCTTGGTGCCGAGCTTGCCGTAGATCCGCAGGGCCACCACGTCCACGTCCTCGTTGAAGGCGATTCCGGGATTGGTGATACCGCTCGCGGCGTCGTACGGATCGGGCGTCAGGATCACGTCGTTGATGCCGTCGCCGTTGATGTCGCTCGTGCCCCGGTCCGGGATGCCGTCGCCATCCTCGTCGGCTGCGAACAGCGGCTCGAGACCACTGCCCCGATTCGCCATGGCCCGGAACGGGTTGCCGGGATGGTCTCCCAGCACGATGGGGAACTCTTCCGTTCGCCCGCCGGGATTCTGCGCGGAGCCGCGGCTGTTCGTCTTGAGCCGCGTGTAGTACATGTCGAACACGTTGTTGAGGTTGTCGGTGAACGCGTGCTCGAAGTTTGTCCAGAGGGCCATCTGCTTCACAGGGTTCATGTAGTTCCACCACTCGCCGAAGTGAAGCCGGCAGTTGGTGCGGGTGGAGTTCGGGTCGCCGCTGCGGAAGTTGTCCTTGACCCCGACGTCGGTGCCACCCGTGCCGTTGTAGGCGCCGCAGCCCGGATCCGCCATGCGGCTGGCCGTGCCGGTCAGCGCACCGGTCGCGTCGCGGTTGGGCACCAGCCAGTCGCCCGGATTACCGGTGCCGGACCGTTCGAAGCCCTGTCTCAGGAATTCCGGCCGCTCGACCTGCTCCAGCTGGCCTCGCTGCCGATAGGAACCTGCAATGGTGAAGTGACCGCGGTTCGTCGGCGTGCCGAGCATCGCCTCGAACTGGTTTTCATCCCAGTCGTTGTTCTTGTCCTGGGTATGGAATGCAGATACCTGGAAGCCGTCGAAATCCTTTCGCGTGATGATGTTGACCACGCCGGCAACGGCATCGGTACCGTAGAGGGCGGATGCACCGTCCTTGAGCACATCGATCCGTTCGATGGCGATCTGAGGAATGGCGTTGTTGAGGTTACCGGCGGCGGACGCGTTCGGCGCGTAGTTCATCCGCTTGCCGTCGATGAGGTTCAACGTCGCCCGTGCGCCCAGACCCCTCAGGTTGGCCGTGGTCGTCGTTCCTCCCTGACCCCGCGCGGCGTACGTATTGGTCTGGAAGTCGCTTCCGTAGTTGAAAGTCTGGTCGGCCATCAGCTCGCCGAGATTCGGTGTCGCGTTGTTGCTGATGGCCTCGGAATCGATGACCGTCAGCGGCGACGACGAGTCGAAGCTGTCCCGCTTGATATAGGATCCTGTGACGACGACTTCCTCGATCGCTGAGTCCTGCGCGAGCGCCTGCTGAGTCAGCAGGCAGCCGGCAAGAAACAGCGGGATGCCGCCATACCGTAATGGTTTCGACATGATTTCTCCCCTTGATTTAGTTGTATATGCCCGCTCCCTGTAAGGGCATCGGCTAAGAATCCCGTTAGGGGACCTTTATGTCAATAACCAGGGGTCGGCTCAGTGTGCGTCCGGTTTCAGGCCCACATCCTGGAACTGGAGCTGGTTCAGCGTGTAGTAGACGCCGCGCGCCGCCATGAGCTCTTCGTGCGTCCCCAGCTCCTTCACGCGCCCGTCTTTCAGCACCAGGATGCGGTCCACCTCCTGAATCGTCTGCAGCCTGTGCGCAATGACGATGGCGGTGCGATGGGTCATGACCGTCCTGAGCGCCGCCTGGATCAGCAGTTCGGTCTCCGTGTCGATGCTCGCGGTAGCCTCGTCCAGGATGAGGATTTCCGGATCCGCCGCGAGCACCCGGGCAAAGGCGAGCAGCTGGCGCTGGCCCTGGGAGAGATTCTGGCCCCGTTCCACGAGCGGCTCGTCGTAACCCGCGGGCAGCGCCTCGATGAACGCGTCGGCGTGGACCATGCGTGCAGCCCGGATGGCGTCCTCCCGACTGATCGCCGGATTCCCGAGGTGGATGTTGTCCAGGATGGTGCCGGAGAAAATGTGAAAGTCCTGCAGCACCACACCAACCCGGGCGCGCACATCGCCGGCACGGATGCGGTTGAGATCGATACCGTCCAGGAAAATGGTGCCGTCCGCGAAGTTGTAGAAACGGCCGAGCAGACGGATGAGTGTGCTCTTGCCGGATCCGGTCGGACCCACTACGGCCAGCTTCTCCCCGGGCGCGACGGTGAACGAGACGTCATGCAGCACGGGATCCCGGGGATCGTACCCGAAGGTCAGGTGCCGGAACTCTATGCGCCCTTCCAGCCGCGAAGGCAGCGAGGCCGGCTGTTCCGGTTCCCGCACCTGCTCGTGCCAGTCGAGCGCCTGGAAAATCCGTTCTGCGCTCGCCATGGCACGGAACAGGATGTTGTACTGCTGTCCCAGCACGCGGATCGGTCGGATGAACATGTCCACGAACTGAGTGAAGAGAATCACGGAGCCCAGGCTGATGGCGTCCTGCAGCGCGTTGCCGCCGCCCACCCAGATAATCACAGCAAGCGCCATGTTCACCATGTTGTCCATGAACGCGCCGTAACTCGATTCGAGATTGATCGCGTGCACCTCCTGAGCCCGGTTTTCGTCGTTGATGTTCCGGTAGCGCTCAAGGTTGCGGGCTTCCCTGTTCGACAGCTGCACCACCTGCATGCCCGACAGGTTTTCCTGAAGGTTCTGATTCAGCAGGGAGACCGTGTTGCGGATGGCGCGATAGACGCGCCGCGTCGCCTGCCGGAAGAAGTAGGTGATGGCCCAGAACAGAGGTACCGCCAGCAGCAGGTAGAGCGTGAGCTCCACGTCGATGGCCAGCATGATGCCGAGACCCAGGAAGAACGGAACGAACTCGCCGATCAGCATGCCCAGGCCCATGAGCAGGTCGAACAGCGCCTGCACGTCGTTGGTGATCCGCGTCATGATCCGGCCAACGGCGACCCGATCGTAGAACGACGAGGGGCGCCGCTCCATGTGCGCGAAGAGATCGCGCCGCATGTCCCTGAGCGATGCGAGCACTGTCCTGCTGAAGGTGACCCGATGCAGGTGATAGAGCGTGTGACAGGCGATCGTGAAGCCGGCGTAGACCAGGCAGGCACTGACCAGGGGTGACAATCCGGTCAGTCGGACGATCGCCTCGTTGAACGCGTTCATGCCGAAGTCCGGCAGCAGCGCGTCCGGCTCTCCCATGATGATCCCATCGATCACGACCCGGCTGATCACGACCGGCAGGAGCACGGCCAGCATGGACGCACCCAGCACCAGAAGAATGCTCACCGCGGCGGTTCGGCGGTGCGGACGGGCCCAGCCCAGTATCCGCTGGAGATACTGCATGTTCATGGCCTGACCCTCGATGTCCGCCTCGAAGATCGAGTGGTCGAGTGGCTCGTCCGCCGGAGCGTTGTCCACGATCTCGCTCATCTGGTCACCTCCGCCATGGACCGCGCTCCGGTCGCCTCCTCCGAACCCGTACGATTCCGTTGTGCCCGCTCGAGGTCGGCGTAGAAGCCGCCGCGGTCGAGGAGCTCCCGGTGCGTGCCCATCTCGACGATACGACCCGCCTCCAGCACCAGAATCCGATCGGCATGCCGGGCAGTGGAAACCCGGTGAGAAACCAGCAGCGTGGTGTGATCGGCACGCAGCCGCTTGAGACCGGAGAGGATGCGCTCCTCGGTTTCCGTATCCACGGCTGAGAAGCAGTCGTCCAGAATGAGCAGCGGGGTCCGCCGGATGAGACCCCGGGCCAGCGCCGTGCGCTGTTTCTGCCCGCCTGAGAGGGTCACACCGCGCTCGCCGAGCACCGTATCGAGACCCTCGGGAAAAGCGTCGATGGTCTCGTTCAGCGCTGCCGCCCGTGCTACTTCCAGGATCTCCTGGTGATCCCTGTCAGGATCGTCGTAGGCAATGTTGTCACCGAGACTCTCGGCAAACAGGAACGGATCCTGAAGGACCAGACAGACGCGCTCTCTCAGGAAGTTGAGCGGATAGCCTGATATCGGGTGACCGTCCAGCAGAATGTCGCCTTCCGTCGGGTCGAGCAGCCGCACGAAGAGCCTGAGCAGTGTGGATTTGCCGGAACCCACCCGACCGACGATGGCGATTGTCTCTCCCTGGGCCACATCGAAGCTGATGTGATCCAGCGCCCAGCGCTGTTTGCCCTCGTACCGGTAGGAGAGGTTGCGAACGGAGATCCGACCGGAAAGGTCGGGGAACTCGTTGGACGGCCGGTCCTCGATCTCCGGCTCGTAGTCGAGAATCTCGAACAGCCGCACGGTGCCGGAGGCTCCCCGTTGCCACTGCGTGACCAGCGATCCCGCTTCCCGCACCGGCCAGAGCACCAGGGCCAGATAGGAAAAGAACGCCGCGAAGGTACCGATGCTGATGTCCCCACGATCTAGGAGCACACTGCCGTAGCTGACGATGATCAGCGTACCGGTTGCGGCCAGGATCGGCATCAGCGCGCCGAGAAACGACGTGGTGCGGAACAGGTTGAGGTTCCGGTCGGCGAAGTCCTGATTCACGGCGGAAAACCGCTCGATCTCCCGGTCCTCCTGGGCCATGGCCTGCACGGTGCGGATGCCGTTGAGGTTTTCCTGCACGAACGTCGAAAGTCCGGCAAAGCCTTCCTGCACGAGCTGACTTCTCGAGTAGATGCGCTTCGAGTAGGCGTAGGCCACCAGGCCGATCAGAGGCATGGGCAGCAGGATGGCCAGCGTCAGGGCCGGCGACAGGCTGAACATGAAGATCACGCCGATGATTGCCGTCAGGAGCAGAATGAGCGTCATGCGGATGGCGCCGGCGAGGATTTCCCGGCACAGGGTGATGTCGTTGATGGCCCGGGCCATCAGATCGCCGATGGTGAAGCGCGCGTAGAATCCCGGCCCCTGGCGCTGCAGGTGCGCATAGAGCCGGTTGCGCAGGTCGAAAGCCGCATTCACGCCGATGCGCCGCATGGCGATGCGGTAGCCGATGGTCACCAGCATCTGCAGGATGACGCAGCCGACGATGCCGAGCGCCGGCAGCAGCAGAGCGGAAGTCGCGGAGACCGCGTCAGTTGTACCCCCGGCCACTGCTGCCTGGCCAGCGGCAACGCGGTCGATACCGAGCTTCACGAACAGCGGGATGGTGCCTTCCAGCCCGCGTGCAGCGATCATGCCGACGACGGCGAACCCGAACGACCAGGCATACCGCTTCAGATAGAAAGTCAGTCGCAGCAGAGACCGCATGAAATCCCCGGCAATCCAACTCTCGCGGACCGGGGATCCGTACCCGGCGCTGCTCGAGTAGCGTTCAAAGGTTTGTTATGGCGCCAGACCCGCGGCGCGGGAACAGGACTGGGAGGTGATGCGAGGACGGACGGCATCACACGAATCAGAACTTGAGCGCCCGTCTATCTTAAACCAGGGATCGGAAATCCCGCCAGCAGCTGACTCAGGCCTCCGAAGGTCCGTGCCAGGACGTCACCGTGCTGAGCGGTTTCCTCTGGATGTCGGGCACCTGCACACCGTCTGCGGGGTAGCCCGCGACCACGATCAGGAAGGGACGCTCGTTCGGTGGCCGGCCGAGGATCTCTCTCAGGAATCCCATGGGAGACGGCGTGTGGGTAAGGGTGGCCAGTCCCGCGTGGTGCAGCGCGGTCAGCAGCATGCCGGTGGCGATGCCCACCGACTCCGGCACGTAGTAGTTCTTGTGCTTCGATCCGTCCGCCGTCGCTTCGAACCGCTCTGCGAACACCACGATCAGCCAGGGCGCCTCCTCGAGAAAGGGTTTGTGTGCATCGGTGCCGAGCGGCGCCAGGTCCTCGAGCCAGGCTTCGGGGGCGCGCCCGGCGTAGAACGCACGCTCCTCCACCTCGGCGGCGGTACGAATGCGGCGCTTGAGCGCCGCATCTCCTACCGCGGCGAAGTGCCAGGGTTGCCGGTTGGCGCCGCTGGGCGCCGACGCGGCCGCCCGGATGCATTCACGGATGACCCCGGCCGGTACCGGCTCGTCCGAAAAAGAACGGATCGACCGGCGACGATGCAGGTCGTCGGCAAAGGCGCTGGCCCGTGTGAGCATGTCGGGCACTTCCAGCCGACGGTACTCGTGCCAGGGACGGAAGCCGTCTTCAGACATGATCCAGCCCCCGACTCCGGTGGTCACCCGCCCGCTCCGCCTCGATGAAGACCCGCCGGATGCCGGGATCCAGCGCCTTGACGGACCGGTTCAGCTCCGTCACCGCGCGCTCCACCTCGGAGGAGTCGATGCCGTCCACGAAGTCGAGACTCAGCGTGACGATCACGTGGGAAGGCCCCATGTGCAGCGTCGCCACCTCGTTGGCGGCCAGAACGCGCTCATCCGAATCCACCACCCGGCGGATGGCTTCGACGATCTCCGGCGCCGCGGACTCACCGATCAGCAGGCCCTTGGCCTCGTGGGCGAGCCAGGCTGCCGTCAGCGCCAGAATCAGACCGATGATCATGGAGGCGAGAGCATCGAATACCAGGTTGCCGGTGAGCTGATAGAGCACCAGTCCGGTCAGCGCCACCAGCAGACCAGCCAGCGCCGCGCTGTCCTCGAAGACCACCACGAACAGGCTCGGATCCTTACCCGTGCGCACCGCCGCGAGCACCGACCGGCCACCCCGGCTCAGATTGAACTCCCGGAAGGCCACCCACAGCGCACCGCCTTCGAAGAGGATGGCGAATCCCAGCACCACGTAGTTCACCACCAGGTTTTCCAGCGGTTGCGGGTGGTCGAGATGGGTCCAGCCCTGGTACAGGGAGATGCCCGCACCCAGCCCGAAGATGAGGATGGCGACGACGAAGCTCCAGAAGTAGACCTCCTTGCCGTGCCCGAAAGGAAACAGTGCATCCGGCGGCTTCTCTGCCTGCTTCAGCCCGTAGAGCAGCAGAACCTGATTGCCCGTATCCACCAGGGAGTGGATGCCTTCGGAAAACATGGCGGAGGAACCGGTGATCGCGGCGGCGGCGAATTTGGTGACCGCGATGAGTGTGTTGCCGGCCAGGGCGGCATAAATGGCGGTACGTGAGGATCCGGCCACGGGTGAGCCGGCTAACGCTTTCTGACGACCAGCGAGCCGATGGAGTAGCCGGCACCGAAAGAGCAGATCACTCCGCAGTCCCCCGGCTCGAGGTCCTCATGATGCAGACAGAAGGCGATGATCGAGCCCGCGGAAGCAGTGTTGGCGAATTCGTCCAGAACGATTGGCGCTTCCTCGGGTGCCGGGTCACGACCGAGCAGACGGCGCGCGATCAGCTGATTCATGTTGATGTTCGCCTGATGCAGCCACCAGCGCCGAACGTCACTTACCCCGAGGCCCACCGCATCAATCTGGGCGAGCAGGTGCTCGGCGGCCATGGGGCAGACTTCCTTGAACACGCTCCGGCCGTTCTGATGGAAGAGATTCTCCTCGCAGAACGGATCCACGTCCTGAGCATAGGCAACGTAGCCGAAATTGGAGCGGATGTTGTTGGAGAACACCGTCTGGGAGCGCGTGCCGAGAATCTCGTAGCTCTGCGGCGCCGTGCAGGTGTCCGCCCGTTCCAGGACCACGGCGGTCGAGACGTCGCCGAAGATGAAGTGGCTGTCCCGGTCGGTGTAGTTGACCTGGGGAGAGGTGAGCTCCGGGTTGATCACCAGCACAGCCCGGGCGGAGCCGGCGGCAATGGCGTCAAACGCGCGCTGCAGGGCGAAGGTCGCGGCCGAGCAGGCCACCAGCATGTCGAACCCGGTGCCCCGGATGTCCAGCTCCTTCTGCACCTCGATGGCGATGGCCGGGTAGGAGCGCTCCGTGTAGGCACAGGAGACGATGACCATGTCGATGTCCCGGCCCGTCTTGCCGGCCCGGTCCAGCGCAACACGGGCCGAGTTGAGCGCGATCTCCGCCTGATGGGAAAGCTCGTCCTCCCGTCGCCGGGGAATGTGCGGTCGCATCCGGTTCACGTCGAGGATGCCTTCCTTGACGTAGGCATAGCGCTGCCGGATCCCCGACGCTTTCTCGATGAACTCCGAACTCGACAGCGGCTTCTCTGTCAGCTCGCCGGCTGCGATCTCCTTCGCGTGCTCGTCGTTGTATCGCGATGCCCAGGCGTTGTAGCTCTCGACCAACTCCTGGTTGGTGACCACGTGCCGGGGCTTCCACAGCCCCATGCCGCTGATGACGACCTGATTCATGGGATTCCCGCCTCCCGTTGTGCCCCTGGTCGGTTCACGATCCACATCGCCCGCCCCATGCAGCCGTCAGGGAACGGGCGCGTAGCCGCCTTTCACACCCTTGGTGAACACGCCCACGGCGTCGTGTGCATGCAGTGACTCGTGATGCTCGATGCGCACCCAGAAATCGGCCAGCCGCGCGTCGTTGTCCAGCCGCTCCTTGAGCTTGCGTCCCGCGTCCTCCACGAACATCAGATTCTGTCCGTTCAGCAGCGCGAACGTCTGCTCGTCTTCCCGCTTGACCGCGGTCTGCACCGGCGTTTTCAGGGTTTCCTCCACGGCATCGATGAGGTCCGTGATGGGAAAATGCTCGATGCCGTCCGCCAGCCTCACCAGGATGTGGGCATCGCTGCGCTGACTGTGCGGTGTGGCGACGATGCCCTGCTCCGTGCCGAGCCAGGCAGTCACTACCTCCACAGGGATCTGGCCGGAACCGCCGAAGTCTTCCACGAACTGCTGCTGAATGAGCTGGCGGGCCAGGGCCGCGGACTGCGGGCAGGTCGACGAGTACTGCACGTTGATCCTGAGCTCCAGCGCGATGCGTCCGTCGACCAGGGCGCCGCGGATGGACACCGGGTAGGCATTCCAGCCGGAGTTGTCGCTGACCAGCGCCGGACGGCGCAGGGTGTAGTCGAAGTCGAAGCGCACGAACGCCCGGGAGGAGAGATCCCGGTGGGACTCCAGCATGCTCCGGAGCAGCAGCTTCAGGCCGGCCGTGGTCAGCGGCCGGGTCTCGGAATGCTCGTCGAGGATCAGGTAGAGGCGGGACATGTGTATGCCCTTGGCCCGTTCGTCGCCCAGGTCCACGTAGATCTGTACTCGCGATTGCACCTTGCGGACGTCCGCGCCGTCACGGATGGCCAGCGGCTGATTGATCCCGCTCATACCCACCCACTCCAGGGTGTTCTGAGGGATCGACAGCTCGTGCCCCGAGACATCAGGCATGTTGTTGAGGGCGACGAGGTCCGCCTTGTTCATCTTGGGCTACCTAATCGGGTCGGCCTGGCATTGTAACCAATCGTAACGGAAGACGCGCAAACACCACCACGGCGGTTCAGGACTTGAGGCTTTCCCGCTCGCTGGCCGTGAGCTGTCGCGCCTCCTCCTCGAGCATCACCGGAATCCCGTCCCGGATCGGATAGGCCAGACCGCTGGCCCGGCACCAGAGCTCGTCCAGCTCCTTCTTGTAGGTGAGTTGCGCCTTGCTCACCGGACAGACCAGCAGCTCGAGCAGCTTGGAATCCAGCGCCATGTGTTCCCCCTACTGAAACGGATCCTTCAGGATGATGGTCTCGGATCGGTCAGGACCCGTGGAAATGATGTCGATGGGCGCGCCGACCGTCTCCTCGATGCGCTTGAGATACGCCCGCGCATTGGCCGGCAGTCCGTCGAGATGCTTGATGCCCAGCGTACTCTCTTCCCAACCGGGCAGTGTCTCGTAGACCGGCGTGATGTCGGCGTAGTACTCACTGGCAAACCGCGGCGTGCCCGCCACCCCGTCCGGCTGCTCGTAGCCCGTGCAGATGCGGATTTCGCGGAGACCGTCGAGGACGTCGAGCTTGGTCAGGCACAGGCCCGATATGCTGTTGATCTGCACCGCCTGGCGCGCCGCCACCGCGTCGAACCAGCCGCAGCGACGAGGCCGGCCCGTCGTGGAGCCGAACTCGTTGCCCCGCTCGGCGAGCCGCTTACCCACATCGTCGAAGAGCTCGGTGGGAAACGGGCCGGAACCTACGCGTGTGGAATAGGCCTTGGTGATACCGAGCACGTAATCCAGGTAACGCGGTCCGAAACCGCTGCCCACCGCCGTACCGCCGGCGGTGGTGTTCGATGAAGTGACGAAGGGATAGGTGCCGAGGTCGACGTCCAGCAGGGCACCCTGGGCGCCTTCGAAGAGAATGGACTTTCCCGCCTCACGCAGGGCATGCAGCATGGGAATGATGTCCGCCACCATGGGCTTGATCTGCTCCGCCACCACGGCGCACTGATCCAGCGTCTCGTTGAAATCCACCGGCCGGGTCTTGTAGTACTGGGTCAGTATGAAGTTCTGGTAGTCCATCACCTCCGCCAGCTTCGCGGCAAACCCCTGCCAGTAGTAGAGGTCCCCGAGCCGTACACCACGCCTTGCCGCCTTGTCCTCGTAAGCAGGACCGATACCCCGACCCGTGGTGCCGATCTTCAGCGCACCCCGTGCATTCTCCCGGGCCAGATCCAGCTCCACGTGGTACGGCAGAATCAGCGGGCAGGCGGGGGAAATGAACAGCCGTTCGCGCACGGGAACCCCCCGTGTCTCCAGCGCGGCAACTTCCCTCAGCAGCGCGTTCGGCTCCAGCACCACCCCGTTGCCGATGAAGCATTGCACGTTGCGCCGCAGAATGCCGGAGGGAATGAGGTGCAGCACGGTTTTTTCGCCCTCGATCACCAGCGTGTGACCGGCATTGTGACCACCCTGAAAGCGCACCACCGCGCTCACCTCTTCGGTCAGCAGGTCGACGACCTTGCCTTTGCCTTCGTCACCCCACTGGGTACCGATGACGACTACGTTACGTCCCATGGCACTGCGTCCGTTAGTTTGTCATTCCAAGTCCCGCCGGTCCGACCAGGCCGACAGCATCTTTCAGGAAACCGGCTCCGGCGCCCAGTCACCCGCCCGTTTTTTGAGGATCCGGTCGCAGCGCGCCGGACGTTCGTCATCCGCCGACAGGGCCAGAACCACCGTTTCGCCCTGTTCGCGGAGTCGCCTGATGGCTTGTGCACCCGCGGTCGTGATCTCCGCCGACCAGGGTACCCACACCGCCCCAGCTGCCGACGGGTTACCGGCCAGCTCGTTCAGAATCACGTCGAATCCCGTCGCCGGCCGGCCGCGCCCGAATGCACTGCCGATCCCATCGTAGCGGCCACCCCGGGCCAGGGCTCTACCATGGTCGGCGTGATAGGCGGAGAACACAGGTCCGTTGTGGTAGCCGTAACCGACGAGCTCAGCGAGATCGAAGCGCATCGACACCCCCGGCGCCGCCGCGAGCACCAGATCGGCGAGTTCATCCAGCGCGTCGAGCGCCGCGGTGACCCCATCACCCGCATCGGCAAGCACAGTCCCGGCTTCGGCGAGCACGGGACGCTCACCCATCAGTCTCGGCAGTGCGATCAGGTGAGCACGGGTCGGGGAGGCCGGCAGCAATCTGGCGATGTCGGTTTCCGCCTTGGTCTGTACCGCTTCGAAGAGCTCGTCTTCCACGCCGTCGTCCAGGTCGAGCGCCGCCACCAGGTTCTGATATATCCCCATGTGCCCGAGCACCAGGATGGGGTCCTCGATACCGACGACACTCAGCACCTCGAGCATCAGGGTGATCACCTCCGCGTCTGCCTTGAGTGTCGCGGCTCCGAAGAGCTCGGCACCAGCCTTGAGCGGCACCCGTGCATCGAGTGGCGAGACCGGATTGGCGAACACCACGTTGCCGGCGTAGCACAGACGCTGCACGCCGGGCTCGGGTCGGCTGTGCGCGTCCACCCGTACGGCCTGAGCCGTCAGGTCCGCCCGGACGCCGAGCAGCCGCCCGCTCTGCTGATCCACGGCCTTGAGCGTCTGCAGCTCCATGTCCGCGCCGGCGCCGACCAGCAGCGCATCGAGATATTCCACCACCGGCGGGTCGATGTACTCGAATCCCCAGGTGCGGAAGACATCGAGGACCTTGCGTCGGGTGAGCTCCAGCGCCCAGGCGCGTGGGGGAAGCAGCTCTTCCACCCCTGCGGGCAATCGCCAGTTCCGGTTGCTCATCGCTGCGGTCGCTATCTGATCAGGTAGAGGAGCGCGGTTCCGGTCAGCATGCTGACCAGACCCACAGTGCGCATTGTTCGGTCCGGTACCTCGGCGAGAGACATGGCAAGCGCGCGCCAGCGCCTCGGGTAGAGAAACGGCACGATGCCTTCGATGACGAGCACCAGAGCGAAGGCGATGGCGAGTTCCTTCCACATCGTGCTGTGCCCGTCAGGCTCGGTTCCCCGTCGGAACGCTGCCCGGTCAGGAGCCGTTGTCTCCCTCGAGGTATTTGAAGAACTTGCTGCTCGGGTCGAGCACCAGAATGTCACCCTTGTCCTGGAAGACGTTGGTGTACGCATTGATGCTGCGATAGAACTCGTAGAAGTCCGGATCCTGGCTGAAAGCTCCCGCGTAGATGGACGCCGCGCGCGCATCGCCGTCACCCCGGATCTCCTGAGCCTGCTTGTAGGCATTGGCCGCGATGACTACTGTCTGACGATCCGCATCTGCCCGTACGCCGAGCGCCAGCTCGCGGCCCTGGGCGCGATACTGACGGGCCTCGATTTCCCGTTCGGAGTTCATCCGCTCGTACACGGACGTCGACACTTCGGTGGGCAGGTCGATACGTTTTACCCGCACGTCCACCACCTCGATGCCGGCATCACGACGCATGATCTCGTCAAGATCCGAGGTGAGATCGAACATGAGCTTGTCCCGCTCGCCCGAGACCACCTCGTGCATGTCGCGACGGCTGATCTGGTTGCGCAGGCCCTCGTTAACACGCTCCTGGAGAATGCGCTGGCCGATCCGCTCGTCGAACGACGTGGCGGTGTAGAAGCGCTCCACGTCGGCGATACGCCATTTCACGAAGGAGTCGACGATGAGCGGCTTTTTTTCCAGCGTGAAGTAGGTTTCCGCGCTGGAATCCAGCGTCAGCACCCTGGCATCCGCCTTCTTGACCTCTTCGGCAATGGGCAGCTTGAAGTGCAGGCCCGGTTCCACGTCGGCCTGCACCACCGCGCCGAAACGCAGCAGGATGGCCCGCTCCGTCTGGTGTACGGTATAGACGGTGTCCATGGCAAGCAGGATGACCACTGCGGCGATGACGATGAGAATGACGTTCTGCAGGCTCATGGCTGTGTCCTTAACTCCCGTAGGGCGCCGTCGATCACCGGTTGTCCCGTGCCCGGTTGCCGGAGACCCTGTCGTTCAACTCGCGCAGGATGGCATCGGCGATGGAATCCACGGTCTCGTTGGCGCCGGGTTTCAGGGTCGCGCCTGACTGACCGAGTCGGTCGAGCGGCAGATACATCAGGTTGTTGCCGCCTTTCACGTCGACCATGATCTTGCTGGTCCGCGACAGGATCGACTCCATGGCGTCGATGTACAGCCGGTCGCGGGTGACCCGCTCTGCCAGCTTGTACTCGGCGAGCAGCTTGGTGAAACGGTCCGCCTCACCTTCCGCCCGGGCAATGACCTGATCACGATAGGCATTGGCCTGCTCGATGGCCCGCTGGGCTTCGCCACGCGCTTCCGGAATCACGCTCTCCGCGTAGGCGTTGGCGTCGTTGATGGTGCGCTGCTCGTCTTCTTTGGCCTTCTGCACGTCGTTGAACGCGTCCCGCACCTGGTTCGGCGGCGCGCTCTCGTCGATGTTGACCTTGCTGATCCAGATGCCGGTGCCGTAGGAGTCGAGGTAAGTCTGCAGCCGTTCCTGGACTTCGGCGGCGACGGCCGCCCGGCCATCCGTGATGACCTGATCCATGCCGGAGCTGCCCACCACGTGCCGCAGCGCACTCTCGGTGGCGTGATCCAGGCTCACCTGGGGCTGACGCACCCGGACGATGTAGTCGACGGGGTTGTTGACCCGCCACTGAACCGTCAGGCTCACGTCGACGATGTTCTCGTCTTCCGTGAGCATCAGCGCCTTGTGGCTGTGAGAGTTCAGCCGCGTGACGTTGACGATCTCCACGTTGTCGATGATGGGCGGATTCCAGTGCAGGCCCGGCAGCACGACATCTTCCTGCACCTTGCCGAAGCGGAAGACCACTCCCCGCTCCTGCTGATCCACCTGGTAGACGCCGAATCCGATATAGGCGATGGCGACGACGACCAGCACCAGGCCGACGACACTGGAGTTGAATCCTCCGCCGCCACCGCCGCCGCTGCCACCACCGCCACCACCAAAGATGCCGGCCAGCTGCTGCTGCAGCTTCTTGAATGCTTCGTCTAGGTCCGGCGGTCCCTGATCACCCCGGCCACCCCAGGGATCCTTGTCGCCGCCACCCGGCTCGTTCCAGGCCATCGATCTGTACTCCAGTGCTTCCTGCCAACTCCCGAAAGGGCCCACGGCGCCGGAAATTCCGCGCGCGAACGATCCTTCCAGGGAAATCAGTTGGCCAGAGTCGAAAGTTTATGGACGGGCTCAGCCTGCTGCAACAGAACCGTCGGCATGGCGGAAAGCCGTTCCAGCAGGCTCCGGTCCGCCCTGACCTTGAGCGCCAGACGTCCGTCTTCCGCAACGGTCTCGTCCATCACCGCTCCAAGCCGGTAGAGCCAGGCACGGGTGCGCCCGTCATCGGCGGGGAGCAGTACCCGTGTGGGGGTACCCACGCCCAACGCATCGGCAATGGCGTGCCTCAGACCATCGAGCCCCCGACCGGTCCGGGCGCTGACCGGAATCCCCGGAAATGACAAGGTATCAGTCGTTTCCGTACAGAGGTCCAGTTTGTTGCGCACCATGAGGGTGGAAATGGACCGCGCCCCGATCTCATCGAGCACCGCATTCACCTCGGCCACCCGCGACTCTGAGCCGGGCGAGCTCCCGTCCACGACGTGCAGCAGCAGGTCCGCACCGGCCACCTCCTCCAGCGTGGCCTTGAAGGCCTCGATCAGGGGGTGCGGCAGGCGCCGGATGAACCCGACGGTATCGGCAAGTACCACCTCGCCCACACCGTCGATCGTCACCCGACGCATGGTCGGATCCAGCGTCGCGAACAGCTTGTCCTCGGACAGCACATCGGCCGCCGTGAGGGCGTTGAACAGGGTGGACTTACCCGCGTTGGTGTAGCCGACCAGGGCAATGGTCGGCGTATTGGACCGACCCCGGCGGCGGCGGCCCAGGGCCCTGCGACGGGCGACCTGGTCGAGCTTCCGTTCGGCGACCTTGATGCGCTCACCCAGCATCCGCTGGTCGAGCTCGAGCTGGGTCTCGCCGGCGCCCCGCAGACCAATGCCGCCCTTCTGCCGGTCCAGGTGGGTCCAGCCCCGGACCAGCCGGGTCTGGGCGTGCTTCAACTGCGCCAGCTCGACCTGCAGCTGGCCTTCATAGGTGCGGGCCCGGCCGGCAAAAATGGTCAGGATCAGCTCCGTGCGGGTCATGACCCGACAGCCGCAGGCCCGCTCCAGGTTGCGCTGCTGCCCGGCCCCCATGTCGTGATTGACGATCACCAGATCGGCACCCGTGTCGGCGAGAACGGCTTTCAGGCTCTCGAGCTTGCCGGTGCCGACAAAGTGACGGGGATGCGGCTGATCCCGGGACGCGGTGACCGTTGCCACCACCTCCACCTCCGCGGTACGGGCCAGCTCCACACACTCCTCGAGCGCGGCCTGCTCCTCAGCCGCCCAGGCGCTGCCAGCGGCTGCGGGCGAGGTCTGCCGTCTGAAATGCACCTGGAGGACGACGGCCTTGCGGCCGGCCTCAGGACGATCGAAAAACAATGAGTACTCCTGAACGGTTTCAACTACCCCTTGGACCGCCAGGGTCGTCGGGTGTTACGCCTTTTCGGTATCCGCGGACTCTTCCGCCTGAGCACCGCCGCTGATCCGCACGTTCCGCGACGGTACCACGGTGGAAATGGCATGTTTGTAAACCATCTGGCTCACCGAGTTCCGGAGCAGCACGACGAACTGATCGAAGGATTCGATCTGGCCCTGCAGCTTGATCCCATTGACGAGGTAGATGGATACAGGAATCCGTTCCTTGCGTAACGTGTTTAGATAAGGGTCTTGTAAGCTATGCCCTTTTGACATCGACTGCTCCTTGATTCATGCGGCAGAGGCGTCCACGCAACGCCCTGAAACCGCGGTCCTTTTTCTTTGCAATCCACTATGGCACACCCTCCCGGTTTTGCAAGACACGGCTGATGGGCGTAACCGACTGAATATCAGCGATTTAGTCCCGCTCTGACAACTATTTCGTCGGCGATACGGGCAGTGGTGCCCCAGCTCAGGAGACGCATCTCCTGCCAGCTGCGCATCCACGTCAGCTGGCGCCTGGCGAGCTGGCGGGTAGCCGCCAGGGCGTTTTCCCGCATCCGGGCCTCGTCCACCAGACCATCCAGATAGTCCCAGATCTGCCGGTAGCCGACCGCCCGCATGGAGGGCAGGTTCCGGTTCATACCCTCGAGATCCCGGAGCCGGGCCACCTCATCGACGAAACCCCGCGCCAGCATGGCCACAAGACGTTGTTCAATGCGCTGGTGGAGCTCTACCCGGCTGTCCGGCACGATGCCGAACTCCAGGAGCACGGTGTCGTGCCGATCCCGGACATCACGGGTGCTCTGCCAGTGTGAGGAGAGGGTTCGGCCTGTCAGCACATGGACCTCGAGCGCCCGCTGGATGCGGGAGAAATTGTTCGGATGGATCCGATCGGCCGCCTGCGGATCGAGCTGCCTGAGTCGCTCATGGAGGGCAGGCGTCCCCAGTTGCGCGGCTTCCGCCTCCAGCGCGCCGCGCACGGCGGGATCGGCAGCCGGCATGGGTGCGATGCCTTCGCGGAAGGCCTTCAGGTAGAGCATGCTGCCCCCCACCAGCAGGGGAATCCGCCCCGCCTCGAAGGCCGCCCGCACGGCTGCGTCCGCGTCGTCGACGAACTCCGCCACACTGTAGATTTCGCACGGTGCCCGGATGTCGATCAGCGCGTGCGGATGTTGCTCCAGCTGCGCCGGGGTCGGCTTGGCGGTACCGATGTCCATGCCACGGTAGACCATGGCGGAATCCAGGCTGATGAGTGCGACCGGCCAGCGTTCAGCGAGCCGCATGGCCACCTCGGTCTTGCCCGATGCCGTGGGTCCCGTCAGAGCAATGACGGATCGGCCACCACGGGCAGCGTTCCCGGCCACCATGCCTACTGACCTCTCAGGAACAGGCCATCCAGGTCATCCATGCTCTGCACCAGATAGGTCGGCCGACCGTGGTTGCACTGGCCGGCGTTGGGCGTGCGTTCCATCTCCCTGAGCAGCGCGTTCATCTCCGCCAGGGACAGCTGACGGTTCGCCCGTATCGAGCCGTGACAGGCCATGGTCGCGAGCAGCGTATCCCTGGCATCTTCCACCCGCTGACTGGTGCCGAGGCTGCCGACGTCCGCCAGCACGTCCCGGACCAGGCCGGCCGCATCCGCCGAGAGCAGCGCCGGAACTTCACGGATCGTGACCGCCTGCGTGCCACTCCGCTCGACGACCAGCCCCAGGGCTTCGAGCGCCGGCCCTACCTCCTCCACCCGGTCGGCATCCGACTCCGCGACGTTGATCACCTCGGGCATCAGCAGCCGCTGGCGGGCGAGCGACCCGCGCGCCGTATCCGCCTTGAGCTTCTCGTAGGTGATGCGCTCGTGCGCCGCGTGCATGTCGACGATCACCAGACCCTCGGCGTTCTGGGCCAGAATGTAGACGCCACGAAGCTGGGCAATGGCATAGCCCAGCGGCGGGATGTCACCGGCGGGTTCCGCAACCTGTGGGATCCGATCATGGATGGCACTGGCGGAAACCTGCTCCCGCCCCGGTGCCGGCCGATGCTGCAGCCCGCTCGCGGCGTTCAGAACCAGCGCCGGCTGGCGGGGCAGCGCGTCCCCGTGGGACAGCCCCGATCGAGGATAGCCGGACACGGGAGGTGCCGTGTCCTGGGGCCGCACGTCTCTGAGCGCGCGGTTCAGCTTGCCGAAGACGAAGTCGTGTACGTTGCGGGCATCCCGGAAACGCACCTCATGCTTGGTCGGGTGCACGTTCACGTCCACCGTCCCGGCCGGCAGCTCCAGATAGAGCACGAACATGGGATGCCTGCCGTGGAAGAGCACGTCCCGGTACGCCTGACGGATGGCATGGGCCACCAGCTTGTCGCGGACGATCCGACCGTTGACGAAGAAGTACTGCTGATCCGCCTGACTGCGCGACTGGGTAGGCAGTCCCACCCAGCCGCTCAGATGCAGATCCCCACCGGATTCGTCCACCGCAATGGATCGGGCGACGAACTCCTCGGACAGCACGCGTCGCAGACGCTGCTCCGCCGGTCCGGCGGGCAGCTGCAGCCCGCCACGGCCACCCCCCTGGTCGAGGCTAAGGGCGACATCGAAGCGCGCGAGGCTGATGCTCCTCACCACCCGATCGATGTGGCCCTGCTCGGTGCGCTCCGCCTTCAGAAACTTCCGTCGCGCCGGCGTGTTGTAGAACAGATCCGTGATTTCAACCGTCGTGCCGACGGGATGCGCCGCGGGGGCGAAGGCGACCTCCCGCCCACCATCGATCTCGATCCGCATGGCGCTGTCCGCGTCCGCCTGTCTCGAGGTGACGGTAAGCCGCGACACGGATGCCATGCTGGCCAGTGCCTCACCGCGGAACCCCAGGCTCGCGACCCCATCCAGGTCATCAGCGGTGGCGATCTTGCTGGTGGCATGCCGGCTCACGGCGAGGCGAAGGTCATCCGGGTGGATGCCGCTGCCATCGTCGGTGACCCTGACACGTTTGACGCCGCCCAGCTCCGTACGGACGTCGATGCGGGTGGCGCCGGCATCGAGACTGTTCTCCAGAAGCTCCTTGACCAGAGATGCCGGTCGCTCGACCACCTCGCCCGCAGCAATCTGGTTGGACACCACATCGGGCAGCTGTCTGATACGCCTGGACATGGGTTTCCGGCTCAACCGGCGGGAATGGTGATCACCTGGCCGACGCGGATGCGGTCGCTGGCCAGCCCGTTGACCTCTTTGATACGACGCGTGCTCGTTCCGTAGCGTACGGCAATACCGGACAGCGTATCGCCCGGCGTGATCGTGTAACGCTGACCGCCCTGCTCCCGCCGCCAGGCAACGAGGGTGCCTTCCGGCGCCCGGCTCGACATGTAGGTGCGGATACCCTCGAAGATGGCGTCGGCGATCTTTTCCTGATACGCGGCGGAGCCCAGACGGGAAGCTTCCGAGGGATTGGAAATGAACCCGGTCTCCACCAGGATCGAGGGGATGTCCGGAGATTTCAGCACCAGGAAGCCCGCCTGCTCGACCCGTTTGCGATGCAGCTTGGTCACCCCGCCGAGCCGCGACAGCACCCGATCACCCACCTCCAGGCTGGCTGAGCGGTTCGCATCCATGGAGACCTCGAGAATGGCTTTCAGCAGATAGTCCTCCTGCTCACCGCTGACTACCTCCTGCTCGACGCCACCGATGAGATCGGAAGCGTTCTCGCTCGCAGCCAGCCAGCGGGCCGTTTCTGAGGTCGCACCGCGATCGGACAGGGTGTAGACGGAAGCCCCATCCACATCGGGACTCTTGAAGGCATCGGCGTGAATCGACACGAACAGGTGAGCCTGGGCGTCACGGGCCGCCTGGGTACGCAACCGGTGCGCCAGATAGTAATCCCCCGTGCGCACCATGACCGCCCGATAGCCTTCGGCCTGATTGAGTTTGGTCTCGAGGCGGCGGGCGATCTTCATCACCACGTCCTTCTCGCGGATGCCCCGGGGGCCGATGGCGCCCGGATCCTCGCCGCCGTGACCCGCATCCACCGCAACGATCACGTCGCGCTTGCCGTCCGGCTTGGGGACGAAGGCGGGTTTCTGCTGCGTCCGGGTCGAATAGAGATCCACGACCAGCCGGTGTCCGTAAGGCGGCACCGGTTCGAGTGTGAAACTCTTCGGCTCCAGCGCACCGGCGAGATCCAGCACCACCCGGTAATCCTGGCCGCGGGGAGATCCCCGAACAGCTTTCACCCGGTTCCTGGCGTGACTGACCGCTTCGGGATCGAACCCCGGAACAGGCGCCGTATCCGCGAGATCGATGACTACCCGTCTGGGATTTTCCAGAGTGAATAGCTCATAGCGCACGCTGCCGGAGATGTCGAACACCACCCGCGTGTATTCGGGCGACTCGTGCATGCGCACGCTCTTCAGCGACCGGCTCGCCGCGCCGGCCGTCAGAGGCGGGCTCATGATCAGCGTCAGGACGACGCCGAGGACGACGGTGGGCTTACTGCAGAGATACTTCAACGCGACGCCCCTCTCCTTCGAGGCTCAAACGAACGACCACATCGGGCTCGGGCAGTCGCCCCGCACCCCGCTCCGGCCACTCGACGAGCTTGATCGCATCTGCGTCCATGAGCTCGTCAATACCGATGAAATCCAGCTCCTCCACCTCGCCAATCCGGTAGAGATCGAAGTGATAAACCGTTCGACCTGACACTTCGTAGGGTTCGAGCAGCGTATAGGTCGGGCTCTTGACGGAACCGCTGTGGCCCAATGCGCGGAGTATGCCTCGCACCAGCGTGGTCTTGCCAGCGCCCAGCTGACCCTGCAGGAACACGACCGGCGCGCCCGAGAGCAGGTCGACGAGCTCCGCACCGAGAGCCAGCGTCGCGGCCTCATCCGGCAGATACCTGCTCAGTACCGTGTGTGACAACCTGTCAGTCTTCCATCGATCGGCCGGCAGCTCTGAGCTTATCGATGACCTCCGGCAGGATGTCCGTGGCCAGCAGGCTGGCGACACCGAGACGCCCCGCTGCCCGGTCCGCGGCGTAGCTGTGCAGACATGTCCCGAGCACGGCTGCCGCGTTGCTGCCCAGCTGCTGTCCCCGAAGGCCGCCGATGATACCGGCGAGCACGTCACCCATTCCGGCGGTGGCCATACCCGGATTGCCGTGCGCACAGATGCCGAGCAGACAGGCAGGTCCGTCCATCGCCGACGCGATGACGCTGCCGGCGCCTTTCAGCACCGCCACGCCCGCTACCCGATGGGCCAGCGAACCGGCCGCAGCGAGGCGGTCCGCCTGGATCTCCGCCACCGTCGTGCCGAGCAGTCTGGCGGCTTCCGCCGCGTGGGGCGTGATGATCGTTCCCGCCGGTGGTCGGGCGCCGTTTTCCGCGAGCAGATAGAGACCATCCGCATCCAGGATCAACGGTGCCGACCGTTTCAGCACCCGTTCGAGCAGCGAGCGGCCCCAGTCGCCCCTACCCAGACCCGGCCCGGCAACCAGCACGGAGGCTCTGCCGAGCACCTCGTCAACCAGGGTCGGATCGTCGGCGTCCGCCACCATGATCTCCGGCCGTCGACTGAGAATGGCATTGCGATGGGAAGACCGCGTGATCACGGTGACCATGCCGGCACCCGAGCGCAACGCGGCCTCCGCCGCCATCAGAGGCGCCCCACCCATGGAGGTGTCGCCACCGACCACCACCACATGGCCCATGGCCTGCTTGTACGCATCCGCCGTCCGTACCGGCAATCCGTAACGCGCCACGACGTCGTCGAAGCGAAGCCAGTCGACACCACTCACAAGCTCACGCACGTCGTCACCCACACCGAGGCCGGCGAAGCGCACGCGACCGGCGAGCGCCGCGCCCGCACCCGTGTGGAGCCCAATCTTCCGGCCGATGAACGTGACCGTGGTGTGCGCACGAACCGCCGGGCCGGGTGCGGCACCGGTGTCCGCTTCCACACCGGAAGGTATGTCGACGGCGACGACCGGGGTCGGCGCGTCGTTCATGACGCCGATCAGCGTGGCGTACGCACCTCGAGCCGGACCTTTCAGACCGGTTCCAAGCAGAGCGTCCACGACCACGTCACCGGTGAGCGGCAAACGTCCATCCGGTGTTGTCGAGATGTCGAGACCCAGGGCCAGGGCTTCGTCCCTTGCCGTTGCCGCATCGCCAGTGAGCACGGACGGGTCACCTAGCTGTATCAGCTGCACACCGAGGCCCTGTTCGAGGGCAAGCCGTGCCACCACATAACCGTCACCGGCGTTGTTGCCCTTGCCGCAGCAGATGGACAGGCTTCGCAGCGACGGCCAGTCATTGAGCAGCGTCTCGAACACCGCCCGACCCGCCCGGCGCATCAGCTCCATTCCCGGCACGCCGCTGGCGATCGCCAAGCGGTCCAGCTCCCGACTGGCTGTCGCTGTATAGAGATGTTCCAGGGGAAAGCGTCCCGGTCCGGCCACTGACCGCGCCATTATACTTAACGCCCCCTTCCTGCTGTGCCACCTTCCCGCCGTGACAGAGCCCGACTACAGCGCGCTGAAGGACGACATCCATCGCTGGGCGACCGAGCTCGGCTTCCAGGCCGTGGGCGTGACGGATCTGGACCTGTCCGCCCATGAGCCTGCGGTCCGGGACTGGCTGGCCCGGGGTTTTCAGGGCGGGATGACCTATCTGACGAGAAACCTGGACAAGCGGCTCCACCCCGAACGGCTGCATCCGGGGACCTGCCGCATCATCAGCGCCCGCATGGACTACCTGAGACCGGAGACAGAGCCCCTGACCGTGCTGGATTCACCGGAGATGGGCTACGTATCCCGCTACGCGCTCGGTCGGGACTACCACAAGACCCTGCGGCGGCGGCTCGCCCGTCTCGGTCGGCGCATTTCGGAGGCCGCGTCGGGCATCGATCACCGTTTCCGGGCATTCACCGACTCCGCGCCGGTGCTGGAGAAGGCACTGGGAGAGCGCGCCGGACTCGGCTGGATCGGCAAACACAGCCTGCTGCTCGATCGGGATGCCGGCTCGTGGTTCTTTCTCGGCGAGATCTACACCAACCTGCCGCTGCCCGTGGACGAGCCGACGACGGACGATCACTGCGGTAACTGTCGCGCCTGCATGACGGTGTGCCCCACTGGAGCCATCGTCGGCGAGCGACAGCTCGATGCACGCCGCTGCATCTCCTATCTCACCATCGAGCATCGGGGATCCATCCCCGTGGAATTCCGGGCCGCCATGGGCAACCGGATCTACGGCTGCGACGACTGCCAGCTCTACTGCCCGTGGAACCGTTTCGCGACCGCATCGACTGAAACAGACTTCACACCCCGTGAAGGACTGGCCGGCACAGATCTGCTGACGCTGTTCGCCTGGACCGAATCCGAGTTCGAACGCCGAACCGAGGGCTCCGCGATGCGACGGATCAGCTACGAACAGTGGCAGCGCAACCTGGCCGTCGCCATCGGCAACGGCCCGCCCAGTGACGCGGCTCTGAGCGCTCTGGAAGCCCGCCGGCAGTCGGCCTCGCCACTGGTCGGTGAGCACATCGATTGGGCCCTCGCCCGTCTGCGTGGCGCGGCGACCGGCACCCGGGACGTTCTCTAGGCCGTTTCAATCAGGACCGCCCGCCGGGATCGATCAGGAGAGCTTCATGAAGTGCGCCCGGTAGTACCTGAGCTCGGCGATGGATTCCCGGATGTCGGCCAGGGCGGTGTGGGTGTTCTCCTTGCTGAAGGCATCCAGCAGCTCCGGTCGCCAGCGGCGGGCGAGCTCTTTGATGCTACTGACATCGATGATCCGGTAGTGGAGGTAGCTCTCCAGAGTCGGCATGTAACGGGCGAGGAACCGGCGGTCCTGCCAGATGCTGTTGCCGCACAGCGGGGCCGTGTTCTTCTCCGCATGGCGTTCGATGAAGGCGAGGGTCTGAGCCTCCGCCTCCAGGGTGCTTACCTGCGATTTGCGCACCCGTTCGAGCAGACCGGAAGCGCCGTGGTGGGTCTGATTCCACTCGTCCATGGACGCGAGCTTGGCTTCCGGCGTGGCGATCGCGAACACGGGTCCCTCGGCGATCACGTTGAGTTCGCTGTCAGTGACGATGGTAGCCATTTCGATGATGACGTCGTTGTCCGGGTCGAGACCCGTCATCTCCAGGTCCATCCAGATCAGATTTGCTGCCATGAGCGCGCCTGTCCTTCGTCGGTGCGTGTGGATCCGAGTTCTCGGCTAAGATAGCAAACCCGGCGTGAGCGGCGCTCGTCAGCATGTATCGGCGGGAATCAACGCGGATCGTTAACCTGGAGACCATCATCGACTACCCACGACTGCTCACCGTCGAGGCGCTTGAGGACCTGCTGAACGGTGGGGACTCGTCCGCCGTCCGACTGGTTCACGTGTCGACCCCGGAAGCCTACGCCGACAGTCACCTGCCCGGCGCTCTGCTGGTCACACCGGGTGACCTCGTGCACGGCGCGCCACCTGCCCCAGGTCGGCTTCCCGAGACCGGGCGCCTGCAAGCGCTCTTCGGTCGCCTCGGCTATGCGGGTGGCGAAATCTTCGTGGTGTACGACGACGAGGGCGGGGGCTGGGCCGGACGGTTCGCGTGGACGCTCGACGTCATCGGTCATCCGCGCTGGGCCTATCTGGATGGCGGTATTCATGCCTGGGCCGACGCCGGCGGCGCGCTTACCCGCGGTCCATGCGTGTATCCGGCGTCCACCACGCCACGGCTGCGCGTTCACAGGGAACCCATCGCCGAAATCGACGACGTGCTCCTCGCCATGAAGGATCCGCAGCAGACGATCTGGGACGTGCGCTCCAGGGAAGAGTACCTCGGACTGCGCTCCGGCTCGGCCCGTGCCGGACACATTCCCGGCGCCGTCAACCTGGACTGGCAGCGGCTCAAGGATCCCGGGCGGGCGACGCGGCTGGTGGAAGGACTCCCCGAGCTGCTGAAAAGACACGGCATCGAGCCGGACCGACCGACCATCACCCACTGCCAGACACACCACCGCTCCGGACTCTCCTATATGGTCGGGAGGCTGCTCGGCTTCCGGCAGATCAGGGCCTATGACGGTTCCTGGTCCGAGTGGGGCAACCGGGACGATCTGCCGGTTTCGACGGATCCATGACATCTGCTTCGGATCGGGCATTCGTGGCCCTGCAGCGGATGCTGCCGCAGCACGCACTGTCGCGCCTGGTGGGCATGCTTGCACAAACCCGGGCACCTTGGATAAGGACTCCGTTCATCCGTCTGTTTGCGCGCGCTTATGATGTCGATCTGACCGAGGCGGCGGCCGCCTCGCTCGATGAGTTCGCCACGTTCAACGATTTCTTCACGCGGGCGCTGAAACCGGACGCCCGACCGCTGTCGGGCGACGGCAGGACGGTAGTGAGTCCCGCGGACGGCGTGCTCAGTCAGGCAGGCACGATCAGCGCCGGACGGCTGCTGCAGGCCAAGGGTCACACCTACGCCCTGGAGACGCTCCTGGGCGGTGATCGGGATTTTCTGGATGCCCACTCGTTCGAAGGCGGCCACTTCGCCACCGTCTACCTGGCGCCACGGGACTACCACCGGGTGCACCTGCCGCTGGCAGGTAGGCTGATCGCGACACGGGCGGTGCCGGGTGCCCTCTACTCCGTCAACGCGGTCACCGAGACACTCATCGAGGGGCTCTTCGCCCGCAATGAGCGTCTGGTCTGCCACTTCGAAACGGAACTCGGCGCAATGGCCGTGGTGCTCGTCGGCGCGATGATCGTCGCAGGGATCCAGACCGTATGGCCGGGGCCAGCGTCGCCCTACAGACGGGTCGAAACCACCTGCCATCCGGCACTGCCGTTCGAACGCGGCGCGGAGATCGGGCGTTTTCTGCTCGCCTCCACGGTGGTCGTCTGTCTGCCACCGGCTGCAGTCACCCTGGCTTCCGGGTTACGGGCGGGCAGCCCACTCAAGATGGGTCAGGCCCTGTTCAGACCGACCCGCTGAGAGACCGGCTCAGGCCACACCCCAGGGGAAGGGCATGACCTCCGCCAGGCTGGTCGCACCCATCGCCTTCATCAGCAGCCGGTCGACACCCAGAGCCACCCCCGCGCAATCCGGAAGGCCCACCTCCAGCGCGGCTAGAAACCGCTCGTCCACGGTCGGTTCCACCCGACCGAGCTGCCGGCGTTCTTCCACATCGGACGCGAACCGGCGACGCTGCTCGTCCGTATCCGTGAGCTCGTGGTAGCCGTTGGCGATCTCCACACCGTCGATCACCACCTCGAATCGGGCGGCAACGCTCGGATCCTCCGAATGCAGCCGTGCGAGCGCGGCCTGATCTGCTGGAAACCGGGTAACGAACCAGCGACCGCGAAGTCGCGAACAGGCTTCGCTGAAACGCAGGTCCAGGTCCGCGGCTGATCCGCTGAGATCACCATCGACCAGATCCGTGTAAGGCACCTCGGCGACAGGCGCTGCGCCGAGCGTCCGGTCGAGCAGCGCCGCTACCTCGGCCATGAGATCGCGGTCGTCGAAGCCGATCCGGTACCACTCGAGCAGTGTGAATTCCGGATTGTGCAGTCGACCCTGCTCACCGGCGCGAAAAACCGGACAGAGCTGATAGATGGACGGCGCACCGGCCGCCAGCAGCCGCTTCATCTGGTACTCGGGCGACGTCTGCAGGTAGCCCGCGCTGCCCACCGCCAGGGACTCGATGTTGACATCCGTCACCGTGTGCGTGCCGATGACGGAGGTCTGAACCTCGAGCACGTCCCGCTCGCGGAAGAAGGTGCGGATGGTATCGAGGAGCCCGGCCCGCGCGGTGAGCGCCGCCAGGTCGCAGCTCGGCCGCCAGGCGGTCACGCTCAGGCCCGGCTGACGTACATCCCGGTACGGGTATCGATCTTCAGGACGTCGCCGATGTTGATGAACAGGGGCACCTTGACCACCGCACCCGTGGACAGGGTGGCCGGCTTGGTAGCACCCGTGGCGGTGTCTCCCTTCAGGCCGGGATCCGTCTCGGTGACCTCGAGCTCGACGAAGTTCGGTGCCGACACGGCAATAGGCGCGCCGTTGAACAGAGTCACCTGATAAACGTCCTGCTCCTTGAGCCAGTCGATCACGTCCTCCACCGCGGACCTCGGTGCGGCAATCTGTTCGAAGGTTCCGTCGGTCTTCATGAAGTGCCAGAACTCGCCGTCTTCGTAGAGGTACTCCATGTCGAAGTCCATGACATCCGCCGCCTCGAGGGACTCGCCGGATTTGAACGTGCGTTCCCATACACGACCGGTCTTCAGGTTGCGGAACTTAACCCGATTGAACGCCTGTCCCTTACCGGGTTTGACGAATTCGTTTTCGAGAATGGCGCAGGGATCACCCTCCAGCAGCACCTTGAGGCCGGATCTGAATTCGTTGGTGGAGTAGCTCGCCATGTCTGAAGTCTTCCTGATGCTGAAGAATAAACGTGCGCCGGTTCACAGAATCGCTGCGAACTGGTGGGAAGTCCGGGGTCTCTCCGGGACAATCTGACCCGAAGAAAACCGCCGCTCGGATGGGTCCTTCCTGACCGGCGCCGCGCATCATAACCGCTCTAACGATGTCTTGTAATCCGATTGAAACTGTCTGCGCCACGTCACCTTTTACGGGAAGGTGCTTTCCTATACTACGTGCACGTTTCAATCTGCCCAAGGACTGCAGAGCCTGATGGATAAAAACTCTGTGCGCGCAAACGCTCCGGGCCAAGCCACGCTCCTCACCGCGCCGGAGTCCGAACTGGAATCCCTGTCGTTCGCACTCGCCGAACCGGATTCCGTCGGCGAGTGGATCAGCCGGCTGCCCATGGCAAACGTCTCCGAGACGGCCGGTCAGATCCGCCAGGCAACCTTCGAAATCGCCCGACTCGATACCGACTTCAGAACCCGAATGGGTCTGCTCGAAGGCATCCGACCCACCGTCCTCTATCTTGCCGCCCGGCTCGACAAAGCCGCCAGCAGTGCGGGGAACCAGGCAGACGCCATCTCCAGACTCGCGCAACGACTGCAGACGAATCTCTGCTCCGGCTATCGCGCGGTGGTGCTGGCGGCACTGCCAGCGGTCATGGAGGACGAAGAAGCCAGGCAGGTCCTGTCTCTGGCTGTTCACCGGGCGCTGTCCGACCTTTCCCGAACGCTGCTGCGATCTCTGCAGGATTACGTGGCGCCGGCAGAACGTGTGTGGCTCAAACTGAATCAGCTCTACAGCCTCGCCGAACAGCTCGATATCGAGAAGGACGTCCATCCGGATACGGAGAACAACGCGACGGTGGAGCTGAGCACGGCCAGCGTTTACATACGCTCCCTGCTACTCGCTCTCGCGCGACCCTACCAGCTCCGCCATCGACAGCTTTCCGATGTCTACCGCGCACTCGGCGCCTGGGTACCCATGGTGTCGCTCGGTAGCGGCGCCGGTAAGGACATCTACGTGGTCGACCTGGCATCCGATCAGGGTCCGGTTCACGTGGACGTCTTCGGTGGTGGCGACACACGCCGGGCGATCCACTCCGAGCGTCTGATCCACGCCCTGGACGCCTACGCCAGAGACGAAGCGGACGGTTCTCTCGAAATCCTGCCGGGTATCGACGAAGCGATCATCAGCCACCTGGCAGATGCCTGGGGAGAGATGAAACCGCGTGCCTTCCGCCGCTCGAAAGCAAACGAGCCGGTCAGGGTCACGGTAGGCATACCGGCTACTCACTACTTCCTGAGCGGCGGGATAGATTTCTCTGATCTGCTCGACTCGATTACGGGTACCATGCCCAGGGAGATCAACCCCTTTCTCCGCGGAGACGCCCCTGCGGCTTCACAAGCCGGCAAACGACACGACGTCTGGGACGACGCGTTCGATGTGGGTGGCCGCATTCCGGAGAATCCGAACATCTCCGATCCGGAGAGTCTGCTCTATGCGCACGAGCGCAAGGCCCGCAAAAGCGCACAGGAGCAGTACATTCACCACGACACGACGTCTGCCGACATGAGCCCCGGCGGCTACCGGCTGCGCTGGAACGAACCCTTTCCGGCGAGTCTGCAGACCGGTGAGCTCATCGGGCTGCGCGACGAAACCGATCCACGCTGGTGCCTGGCCGTGGCTCGCTGGATCCGGCAGGACGAGGCGGGCCCATACATGGGCGTGGAGCTCCTTGCCCCTCAGGCCAAGCCGGTAGCGGTTCGGCTGGTGCAGAGCAAGGGCAGTCAGAACGAGTACCAGCGGGCTTTCCTGCTGCCTGAGCTACGACCCATCGGACGTCCTGCGACTCTGATCACACCGGCGCAGTCCTATCGCAGCGGACAGAAAGTCCACCTGTGGGACGAAGGAACGCAAAACACTGCTCAACTCGGTGAGTGCCTGCTTAAAACCGAGAGTTTTAACCAGTTCACATTTCGACTGTTGGATGGTTACTTGGAAAAGCGCAACCGCCAAACCAACATGGTCAGCGCTAAAAAACTCAACAACAAGCTAACTGGGTTCAGGTAACGGGATGGCTGCCTCAACAAAGGATCTGTCGGCACAACAAACCCAATACGGACCGGTGCGGCTGCTGATTGCCGAGCGATCGGAGAACGCTGCCCATCAGTTCGACTCTCTTCTGCGGGATGCCGGCATCGCAACCCGGCTGGAGATCATCGACCTGCCAATGGCGGTTAACAAGCTTGCACACGCTGACCTGATGCTCTGCAACGCCGCGCTGCCCGAACTGAATCAGTATCTTCCCCGTCTGGCAAGCCTCGCGCCGAGGGTTCCGATCGTCGTCGTGAGCAACGACCAGGCAGCCATGTCACAATCCGAGGGCATGGAGCTCGGCGCCGCCGACGTAGTGGCCGACGCCGACAGTCGCCACCTCGTGCTGGTCGTGAAGAGAGAGCTCGAGCACGTCTGCCAGAACATCCAGCTGAAACAGATCAGAAAGGCCCTCGCCGAAGCCGAACGCCGCTGTGAGCTGCTGCTGTCCAGCTCCCGCGCCTCCATCGCCTATGTGCATGAAGGCATGCACATCTATGCCAACGAGCACTACCTGCAGCTGTTCGGATTCGAAGACGCGGATGACCTGCTCGGGCTGCCGCTCATCGATCTGATCGCGGGAGAAAGCGTGTCCCTGCTGAAGGACAAGCTCAAGATCTTCCGCCGGAAGGAAGAAGAGATCGAATTCGACTTCGTCGGTAAGAGCACCGAAGGATCCGTCGTTCGCGGCACCATGACCCTGGCTGCCGCGGAGTACGAGGGTGAGCACTGCATTCAGGTCACCGTCCGACCGGAATCCATGCCCCGCGCGGAGAGCGCACTTTCCCTGGTCAGCAACAAGCAGGCCGGGAACGAATCCAACGAGGAGGACTGGACGCTCGAGTACGAGGACACGGACGATGTTCCCCTGCTCCAGGACGAAGCCGAACCGGCACAGACTGACAGGCAAAACGGCGCTGCCGCTTTCGCCGACGACGAGAGTGCCGGGAACGGCACCTCGATCGAAACCGCCGCCGGGCAGGCGGTCGACGAAGCCGAGGAAATCGAGCCCGAGCTGCCCGAGGACTTCGAGATCGAGTTCGAGGCCGCCGACGCGCCCGCGACGACCAACGGTGCCGCCTCCAGGCCGGCAGCCCGAGCGGACGGCCCGACTCAACCGGCGGCTCCCACCCGATCCGCCGGAACCACCGCAGCACGCACGGCAGCGATGCCGCTTGCCGAATTCCTCAGGACTGCAGAGGCTCTGGTCGCCGCCCGATCAGGCGACTTCGTCAGCGTGTTCGTGGCTCAGGTCGACGGCTACGAGGATCTGCAGCGTACGTTCGGTCTCGCCGGACTGGACGACGTCTGTCGACAGGTCGAGCAAAAGCTGCTCAGCGAGACCACTGCACCCGTGATGCAGCTCTCACCCTCTCAGTGGGCCATGCTGGTCTGCGATCGGACCCGGGCGGATGCGCTCAATCAGGTGAACGGCTACCGGGCTGCCATAGAAGGCATGATGTTCGAGGTCCGTGAGAAGACAGTCCGTCCCACCTGCACGTTCGGCGGCGCCATCTTCAACAGCGAGGGCTTCGACTCCACCTCGACCGCGCTCGAGGCAACCCTGGACAACGCATTCAGCACGCTACGTAGCGCGCTGTCGAAGGGCGACGGCAACACCGTCATGCTGCCGAAGTTCGATACCGCCGATCAGGAATACGGCGACGAGGCAAACCGCATTCTCGTCCTGATCACCGAAGCGATCGAAAACCAGAACTTCACACTGCTCTTCCAGCCGATCATCAGCCTGCGGGGGGATTCGGACGAGCACTACGAGGTCTTCCTACGGATGAGCGACCGGGAGGGCAAGCAGATGGCACCCGGGGAGTTTCTCCGTACCGCCATCGATGCGGGCGTTGCGGGCCGGATAGACCGCTGGGTGATCCTGCAGTCCATCAAGATGCTCTCCGCCCATCGCGGCAACGGCCACAACACCCGGCTGACCATCAACCTGACGAGCAACAGCATCGCCGACCCGGAGTTCATCCAGTGGCTCGGCGTGGCCATCAAGGCGGCCCGACTGCCGAGCGACGCGGTGATCTTCCAGTTCACCGAAGCCGATGCGTCCATGTACGTGCGCCAGAGCCGGGAGTTCGTGGAAGGACTCAGAAACCTGCACTGCCGGGCATCGCTGTCCCGGTTCGGTCTCGTCGCGGAGCCGTTCGAGGTGCTCAATCACGTCCCGGTCGACTTCGTGAAGCTGGACGGGTCGCTGATCGAGCCGCTGGACAAGGATCCGGCTCTCAAGGATACGGTCACGGAGATGATTCGCGATCTCCAGCACGCAGGGAAGCTGACCGTCGTGCCCATGGTGGAGAGCGCGAGCCTCCTGTCCACGCTCTGGCAGGCCGGAGTGAACTACATTCAGGGGCACTACCTGCAGGAGCCGAGCACCAGCATGGACTACGACTTCAGCACGGACGACTGATCCGAAAGGCCGCACCCACGCGGCCAGTCAACCCGCCAGCGCCTCGTCGATGTCCCGGTCACTGAATCCCATCAGGTAGAGCACGCTGTCCAGGCCGAAATTTGAGATGGCGTGACTCGCTGATTCCTTCACGACCGGCTTGGCATGGTATGCCACACCCAGACCGGCAATGCTGAGCATGGGTAGATCGTTGGCGCCATCACCGATGGCAATGGTCTGCTCGAGGACGATGCCCTCCCTGCCGGCGATCTCTGCCAGCAGCGCTGCCTTGCGCTCGGCGTCGACGATCTCTCCGGAAACCTCGCCGGTCATCACGCCGTCAACGATGTCCAGCCGGTTCGCGAATACGTAGTCGATACCCAGCGAACGCTTGAGGTGCTCGCCGACGTACTGGAAGCCGCCGGAGAGGATGGCGGTCTTGAAGCCGAAATGCTTGAGCGAGCGGATCAGCCGGTCGGCGCCTTCATTGAGCGCTACCGTATCCGCCACGCGGGCAAGCGCGGATTCGGGCAGTCCCTTCAGCAGCGCCGCCCGGGCTCGGAAGCTCTCGGAAAAGTTGAGCTCACCACGCATCGCACGCTCCGTGATCGCGGCGACCTGGTCCCGTACACCCTGCAGGGCCGCCAGCTCGTCGATGACCTCGGCATTGATCAGCGTCGAATCCATGTCGAACGCCACCAGCCGGCGATTGCGCCGGTAGACCGTGTCGCGCTGAACGCTGAAGTCGAAGATCAGATCGTCCGCGGCAGCGAGCAGGTCGGCCTTCAGTCGCGCCGCGTCGAGAGGGTCGCCGCGCAGGCTCATTTCGATGGACGTACGCGCACCGGCACCGGGATGATCGAGCGGAATCCGGCCGGACAGCCGGCGGATACTGTCGATATTGAGACCCTGACGGTGAATGATGTCCGTGACCGCCGCTATCTGCCGGCCACTCACCCCGGCGGCCAGAAGCGTCAGGATGTATCTCGACTTGCCATGGCCCGCGACCCACTCGGCGTAATCGACCGCCGGGACACGGCTCGCCCGCAACACGACGCCTGCCTCCCCGCAGGCTGCCCGCAGCTCATCCAGAACGGCATCTACCGCACCGGCGTCCTCGACGTCCAGCAGCATCCCGAGGTTCAGTTCCTCGTGAATCACCGCCTGGCCGACGTCGAGGATGCGCACTTGATATGCCGACAGAACGGATGTCAACATGGCCATCAGACCGGGTTTGTCCTGACCGGAGACGTTCAACAGGACGATTTCGTTATCGCTGGTCATCTGCAACGCTCTGTCGATCAGAAGAACGCGCGACGCGGTCGGTGATTCCCGCCCGGGCACACGATGGTATCGAATCGGTTTTGAAGCTTACTGCCCAGACAATCCGCGTCAAACAGCTCAGCGTAGCCCAGATCTTTCTGGCCAGCCTGCTGACCGGCCTGGGTCTGCTGCTGCTCTGGGCAGCGGCAACCGACGAAGACGCCCGGCTCGACCACTTCGGCAGGGCTCTGGCCGAAGCGCTCGCGGCTCAGGTGGTCGAGCCCGTACTGGCACGGGACCTGATCCACCTCGGCGTGCTGGTCAACCGAATCGTCGCCCTGCCGGAAGTGGCCGGTGCCAGCATCCACGGCATCGACAACGAACCACTGGCGCTGTCGGGCGACGTACGGCGGGGACGTTCCTTTCCTGCTCAGGTGGTGCACGACGACCAGAGTATCGGTGTGGTTCGGATCATGGTGGATCCGGACGCCTTCGCCGCAGGGCTTTCTGCCGGCACGGTCGCGGTCAGCCTGCTGTGGATCGTCTGCGCTCCCGCATTCATCCTGCTGCTGTCCTGGTTCGCCGACCGGCCGGTGGCACCAGCCTTGAGCCGCGCCGTGAAACGGCAGCTGGAGTCCGATCCGGTCGTGGTCGTTCAGGAAGCGCCCGAACCGGAAATCTGGTACGTGATCGCGGTCAACCTGTTCAACCAGCTCAGCCTCAGCCGCGAACAGTCCGCGCGCGAGCTTGCCATGGCCCGCGACATCGCCGAACGGGTGGCAGCACTCTATGCAGGGACCGTCCAGGAGCTGCCGGGAACGGGCCTGCTGCTGGGCTTCGGCCCCGGTGACAGCGACGAACGGCCGTTCCACGTACTCTGCGCGGCATTCATCCTGTCCAGGCTGCTGGCCGATGTGGAAACCCTCGGCCGGTACCGGCTGAGTCTGCATACGCTGATTCTCGACGCGGACGAGACGCTGCACGTGAACGGAGAACCGGTACGGGATGCCGCCATTCTGTCGGCCCTGGCCAAGGACAACAGCATCGTCATCAGCGGTACGTTCCATGCCCTGCTGCCGTACAGTCAGCGTCTCGTCAGCACGCCGCTCAAGCATCCGCTGCTGGATGATCTCGCAACCGTCGACGGGGGCGCACTGCTGGCGATCGCGCTGGCCGAGCCCCACGACGACCTGATCGAGGAGCTTCTCGGCGGCATGAACGATCAGGTCGACGACGTCTCCACGGCCAGAGAATCCACTTTCTGAAAACCTCGCGGCAGCTTTCTGCCCCGCCGCGCCCGCTCACCCAGATAGTGCTCCAGGTCCCTGGTCTTCATTCTGAGGTGCCGCTGTCCGGCCAGAACCAGCAGGTCGTCGTCCGTTCCGAACACTGCGAGCGCCACCATCTGCTCCTCACCGGACCGGAAGGCAGCCGTCGGTATGTTGATCAGCTTGTTGCCCTTGCCGCGCGACAACACCGGCACCTCATCCAGCGGAAAGATCAGCATGCGGCCCTGGTTGGTCGCCGCGGCTACCAGCAGACCCTCCTCGCCGGAGAGCACCACCGGGGGCAGGGCGCTGCCATCTTTGGGAACGGTGAGCGTCGCCTTGCCTGACCTGTTCTTGGTGACCATGTCGTCGATGGTGCAGACGAGGCCGTAGCCGGCGTTGCTTGCCAGCAGCACCCTCGTTCCCGACGGGCCCATGGCCACACCCACGAACCGCGCGCCTGCCGGGGGCTTCAGCCGGCCGGTCAGCGGCTCTCCCTGACCCCTCGCAGACGGCAGGGTATGAGGCGCCACGGCGTAGCTTCTGCCGCTGGAGTCCAGGAAGGTCAGCGCCTCGTTGGTCCGCCCCCGGGCCGAGTGACCATAGCGGTCACCGCCCCGATAGTTGAGCTCCAGGACGTTCACCTCGTGACCCTTGGCGGCCCGGATCCAGCCCTTTTCCGACAGCACCACGGTCACCGGTTCGTTGCTGACCAGGTCCTCCTCGCTGAAGGCGCTGGCTTCCTCCGCCTCCACCAGAGGTGAGCGTCGCTCGTCTCCGTAGGCTTCGGCGTCGGCAAGCAGCTCTTTCTTGATGAGTGTCTTCAGACGCGCCTTGGACTTCAGCGTCTTTTCGATGTCCGCCTTCTCAGCCTCGAGCTCGTCTTTCTCTCCCTTGAGTTTCTGCTCCTCCAGCCTGGCGAGCTGGCGCAGACGGATGTCGAGAATGGCCGTCGCCTGAACGTCGGAGAGCTTGAACTTCTTCATCAGAGCGGCCTTCGGCTCATCCTCCTCCCGGATGATGCGTATCACCTCGTCGATGTTGAGGTAGGCGATCAGCAGGCCGTCCAGGATGTGCAGGCGGTCCGTGATCTTCTCCAGGCGGAAGGTCAGACGGCGACGTACGGTCTCCTGCCGGTAGTCCAGCCACTCTTTCAGCATCCCGACCAGACTCTTCACCTGGGGTTTGTGGTCCAGGCCGATGACGTTCAGGTTCACCCGGTAGCTTCGCTCCAGGTCCGTCGTCGCAAACAGGTGACTCATGAGCCGCTCCACGTCCACGCGGTTGGAGCGCGGTACCAGAACGAGCCGGGTCGGGTTCTCGTGGTCGGATTCGTCCCGCAGGTCCGACAGCATGGGCAGCTTCTTGCCGTGCATCTGCTGGGCGATCTGCTCGAGCACTTTCGCCGGTGAAGCCTGGTAAGGCAGGGCTGTGATCACCACCTCACCCCCTTCCTCGTGATAGATGGCCCGGGCACGGACGCTGCCCCGGCCCGTTTCGTACATCTCGCGGAGATCGGCTACCGGCGTGATGATCTGCGCCTCCGACGGGAAATCCGGTGCTCTGATGTGCGTCATCACGTCGCGCACGTCGGCCTTCGGTTTGTCCAGAAGATGAATGCAGGCGCTGATCACCTCGTTCATGTTGTGGGGCGGGATGTCGGTCGCCATTCCCACGGCGATACCAGTGGAGCCGTTCAGCAGCACGAACGGCAGCCGAGCCGGCAGCAGCGAAGGCTCGTCGATGGTCCCATCGAAGTTCGGTACGAAGTCCACCGTGCCCTGTTTTGTTTCCGACAGCAGAAGCTCCGCATATCGGGAGAGCTTCGCCTCTGTGTAGCGCATGGCAGCAAACGATTTCGGATCGTCGGGGGCACCCCAGTTACCCTGCCCTTCGACGAGGGGATAGCGGAACGAGAACGGCTGGGCCATGAGCACCATGGCCTCGTAACAGGCACTGTCACCGTGGGGGTGGAACTTGCCCAGCACATCACCCACCGTGCGCGCGGACTTTGCGTACTTCGCCTGATTGTTCAACCCCAACTCGCTCATGGCGTAGACGATGCGTCGCTGAACGGGCTTCAGACCGTCCGCCACGTGCGGCAGGGCACGGTCGTTGATGACGTACATCGAGTAGTCGAGGTAGGCGCGTTCGGTGTAGGCCCTCAGGGGGAGGGTTTCGAAGTCGGTTGTTTCACTCATCTGTGTCTACTGAATACTGATTGGTTTCACGGAAAGGCCAGCCCGAGGTCCGGATGTGCCTTTCCGGGCACGCTCGACCGGAGCGGAGCTCCGGTCGCCATCCATGGGCGCTCGGCTGCGGCACATCCCTGTGCCGCAGACGGCCCGTCAAGGCACACCCGCACCCCGGACTGGCCTTTCCCTCGAGATCATTCCTGGATTCGACGCCCGCTCCTGTTTGAGACATCGACGTCGCCATCCACCATGACTCATACATCACGCACCCCGCGGAGCCGCCTCCAAGACGCGCAGAACACCGATGTCACACCACCCTCAGTTTCTGGTGTGGAAGGCATTCGCGGCCCGAACGGTATCAGCTTCTGCGAGGCCATCGCAGCACGAAAACAGCTATTCACCGTTGCTGGTGGTTCGTGTGGCCACACGTTCGGAGGGATCAGGCGACGATGCCTCGAAGTTCTTGAGTGGGAGCGATGCCGGGTATGGGTTTTCGGGAGCGTCTGAGGCCAGGGATGGCCGAAGCCGAGCGCACACGGACGTGCTTGCAGCGTCTCCCGAAAACCCATACCCGGTAGCACTCCCGCCGAAGGCCAAACACACCTAGGCAATCGTCGCCTGATCACCCTTCGCCTCGAGCCAGGTCTTGCGATCCCCCGCCCGCTTCTTCGCCAGCAGCATGTCCAGCATCTCGTCCGTCTTTTTCGGCGAATCGAGGGTGAGCTGAACGAGCTTGCGTGTATCCGGGTTCATCGTCGTCTCACGAAGCTGCATGGGATTCATCTCGCCGAGACCCTTGAAGCGCTGCACAACCACGCTGCCGCGCTTCTTCTCCGCGACAATGCGATCGAGCACGCCTTCCTTCTCGTCCTCGTCCAGCGCGTAGAAGACTTCCCTGCCGACGTCGATGCGGTAGAGGGGCGGCATGGCTACGAAGACGTGGCCTGCTTCCACCAGCGCCCGGAAGTGACGGACGAAGAGCGCACACAGCAGGGTGGCAATGTGCAGACCGTCGGAATCCGCATCCGCGAGTATGCACACCTTGCCGTAGCGCAGACCGGACAGATCCGTGGAACCTGGATCCACACCGATCGCCACCGCGATATCGTGAATCTCCTGAGAACCCAGTACCTGGCTGACGTCCACTTCCCAGGTATTCAGGATTTTGCCGCGTAACGGCATCACCGCCTGGAACTCCCTGTCCCTGGCCTGCTTTGCCGAGCCGCCGGCAGAATCGCCTTCCACCAGGAAGAGCTCGGAACGGTCCGCATCCTGACCGGAGCAGTCCGCGAGCTTGCCGGGCAGTGCAGGACCCGCAGTTATCTTCTTGCGCGCCACCTGTTTGGACGCCTGCACCCGGCGCTGAGCGTTGGTGATGGCCAGCTCGGCCAGCCGCTCCCCTTCCTGGGGATGCTCGTTGAGCCACAGGCTGAACGCGTCCTTGGCCACGCCGCTGATGAAGGCAGCCGAGTTGCGGCTGGAGAGCTTCTCCTTGGTCTGACCGGAGAACTGGGGATCCGTCAGCTTGGCGGACAGCACGTAGGCGCAGTTCGGCCAGAGGTCGTCGCCGGTGAGCTTGATGCCGCGCGGCAGCAGATCGCGAAACTCGCAGAATTCCTTGAGCGCATCGGTGAGCCCGCTGCGCAGACCATTGACGTGCGTTCCGCCCTGCGGGGTCGGGATCAGGTTCACGTAGGACTCGTTGATCAGCTCACCGCCGTCCGGCACCCACTTGACGGCCCACTCCGCGGCCTCCTGATTGCCTTTGGCGCTGTGTATGAACGGCTCGTCCGGCAGGCTCTCGAGGCCTTCCAGTGCTTCCTCCATGTAGCTCTTCAGGCCGTCCTCGTAGTGCCATGTCTCGTTCTCGGATGGCTTGCCTTCCATCGCGAACGACATCCGCAGTCCCGGGCAGAGTACCGCCTTGGCGCGCAGCAGATGCTTGAGACGCGATACCGAGACGTTTGGAGAGTCGAAGTAACTCGCCTCCGGCAGAAACCACACCCGGGTACCCGTGTTGCGCTTGCCGACCTCGCCCGTGACCTTGAGCTTTCCCGTCGGCTTGCCTTTCCGGTAGCTCTGGCTGTAGATCCTGCCGTCCCGTTTGACCTCTACCTCGAGTTTCTCCGACAGAGCGTTGACGACCGACACGCCGACGCCGTGCAGGCCGCCGGAGAAGTTGTAGTTCTCACTGTCGAATTTGCCGCCCGCATGAAGCCGCGTGAGGATGAGCTCGACGCCGGAAACCTTGTACTTGGGGTGGATGTCCACCGGCATGCCACGCCCGTCGTCGATCACCTCGATGGAGCCGTCCTTCATCAGGGTCACCTCGATCTCGCGCGCGTAGCCGGCCAGAGCTTCGTCGACACTGTTGTCCACCACCTCCTGAATGAGATGGTTGGGGCGGGTCGTATCGGTGTACATGCCGGGGCGGCGGCGGACGGGTTCCAGCCCGGAAAGCACCTGCAGGGATTCAGCAGAATATTTGGCGTTCGCCATGGGCAGCTTGTTACTCCATAAGCCAGGGGAGGCTGCAGGCCTTCCCGATCACCAGCGTCATGCCGGTTTGAACTGAGACCGATCGATGGTCAGCGGATAGTCTTCGAGCCGTCGAACCCGAGTCCGCAGCGAACCGTCCTCCTGCAGCTCGAGCCAGCGATATCCGGGTTTGCGCTCGTCCACCGAGAAGGTGACCGAGCGCGGCTCGAACTGTATGCAGGTGGACGGAGCGCCGAACAGCAGGATCTGCCGGTGCGCGAAAGCCAGCTCCTGATGCGCGTGACCGAACACCATCGCTCTGACCGTCGTGTGTTCGGACAACCATTCTAGCAGCTCGACGCCGTTTTGAATCCGGTCTCTGTCGAGCCAGGGACAGTCGATGGCAACGGGCGGGTGGTGCGTCGCCACCAGAACGTGCGCGCCGCGCGCCGCCAGGCAACCCGCGCGGAGCGCTTCCATATCCGTCTCGTCGACCAGCGCGCCGGGCTGATCGTCCATGTGGCTGTCCAGCGCAACGACCGTCCACGACCCGAGCTCCAGCACGGGCGGCCCCGCAAGGGACCCCATGGCAGCCGTGACGTCGTGATTGCCGGGAATGACCATCCGCGGACCGTCGTAACGCGCATCCAGCCAGCGGCCGCAGCGAGTGTACACCTCCGGATGCGGATCATGAGCCACGTCGCCGGTCACCAGCAGCGCATCCGGCCTGCGCTCGGCGAGCGCGCTTGTGAGCACCGCATCGGCGCTGTGCCACGTGTTCACGCCCAGCAGCGAGTCGTTCTCTGATGCCCGCAGGTGCAGGTCGGTGATCTGGAGAAGGGTGAGACCGGCGGACCGCTCGGTCAACTGGCCAGCACGGGCATTTCTGCGGCGACACCATGCCGCAGGCACAGAGACAGGTACTCACCGAGAAAGCGGTTGATCTGCGCTTTTTCGTCCGGTTGCCGCATATCGGCGTTCGGGTAGTCGTACACGGCACGCAGGAAGTGTTTCCGGCCCTGGTACTCCACCACTTCCGCGCTGCGGGCGTCGTGATACAGCCGGATGGTCAGGCTCGCCTTGCGACTCCAGGGCGGCTCCGGCCGCTGGGACAGCCGAACCAGTGTGGTGTAGGGGCTGCGCTCAATCACGTCGAGACGCACTTCCATGCGGGTGCCGTGGAAGTCCACGCCAATCGCCGCGGCGTCCACTGCTTCAAGCCCCGGGAACAGCTTGCTGAGACGCAGATAATTTGCATCGCATTCCGCCATGTGCGCCGGCAGATCGATGGTGTAGCGACCCCGGTTGCGCCGATTGTGTCTCGAATTGCGTCTCGAACGCATGTCTGCGAGGAGTCCACCTCAGTTGAGCCAGCGTCCTAATATACCTGGCCGCCACCCACGCGCCACCGTTCCTGCCGCATTTTTTGTACGACAGTTTCGCCGCTGTAAAGACCGATTCGTGATGCATGCACTTCCCGAGTGCAGATATTCAGCGGACGGATTTCCCTGCGCCGAACGAAAAAAACCCTGACGATCGCCTCTCCAAGGGTCTGCTAGAATCCTGCGCTCGCTCCTCACATGCTGAAGTCAACGGGAATCTCTTCATGAACGCACAGTCCCTGCGCTATCCACGTGCCCTGCTCCCCTTCACCACCGGCACGATAATCCGGACCTGCCGGGCGGCCGGTGGCCTCGTGGTGCTGCTCGCACTGCTCGGCGCGACGCCCGTCAGGGCGGCGAACCTGCTCGAGGCCTATGAGTCGGCTCTGGCCAACGACCCGGTACTGGGCGCCGCCCGGGCTCAACTGGCGGCGAACGAGCAGGCGGTTCCCCAGACGCGCGCACTGCTTCTTCCGAACATCGGCATGAACGGCAGCACCGCCTGGAACGAGCGCGACATCGTGGGTAGCGGTCTGCCCACCCAGGAGTACAACGACCACGGCTGGGGCGCTCAGCTCGCCCAGCCCATCGTCGACCTGGAGAGCTGGTTCACCTACTCCAGCGCCCGGGCCGGCGTGCAGGCGGCAAAGTACAACTACGACGCGACAGAGCAGCTGCTGATCGTGCGCACCGTCCAGTCCTATCTCGACGTTCTGCGGGCGGACTCCCTGGTTGAATCCGCACGCCGTGCGGAGGCGGCCACGCAGCGACAGCTCGAGCAGGTGCAGCAGCGTTTCGACGTCGGGCTGGTTGCCATCACCGACGTGCTGGAGGCACAGGCCGGTTACGACAACGCGGTGGTGGTCCGGGTGCAGGCGGTGGGTGATCACGACATCTACTTCGAGGTGCTCCGGACCCTCACCGGCCAACCCTACAACGAGATCCTGGATATTTCCGAAGAGCTGCCCATCGTCGATCCGGATCCGAAGAACGTGGAGGAATGGGTTTCCGTCGCGCTGCAGAGCAACCCGACCGTACTCGCCGCTGAGTCTCAGCTGGTGGCTGCTGAGCGGACGGTGCGGGCGCGTCGCTCAGGTCACCTGCCGACCGTCGACGGCACCATCACCTACCGGCACTCGGTGACGGGTGGCCCTCAGGCATTCTTCGGCGGAAAGACCGACTCCACGATCTACGGCCTCACCGCGACGCTGCCGATTTTCCAGGGAGGCTTCACCAGCTCCAGGACCAAGGAAGCCCAGGCGCTGGCCGACCGGTCGGCAGAGCTGCTCCAGGACAGCCGCCTCACCATTACCCGGGACACCCGCAACCTCTACCGGCGCGTGCAGACGGACGTGGTACGGGTCGGCGCGCGACTGAAGTCCATCGCCTCGGCAAAATCGGCGCTCGAGGCCACGGAAACGGGGTACGAAGTCGGCACCCGAAACGTGGTGGACGTGCTGCGTGCACAGGAGAACTATTTCCGTTCCATGTACGACTACGCCGATTCCCGGTACAGCTACATGCTTAGCCTCATCCTGCTGAAGGAACAGGCCGGCGTGCTGACGCAGGAAGACATCATCGAGCTGAACAAATTCGCCGACCCGAACGCGCAGGTGAAACGGATCTCCTCACTGCAGGCCTTCGGTACCAACTGAGGCGGCGAGCCCGGCGCGGATCTCCGCGCTGAGCAGGCCCGACAGCCTGGCGGTCGCACCGGCGTTTTCGTGCACCACCCGCGCCGCTGCATCACCGGCTTTCCGCCTCAGCGCCGGGTCTTCCAGATAGGCGGCGATCACGGACGCGAGCGCCTCGGCATCGTCCACCCGGCACAGGCCGCCCGCGTCCTCGAACATCGCCACCACGTCGGGGAAATTGAACACGGAGGCGCCCATCACCAGCGGCTGTGCGCAGATCGCTGCTTCAATGGGATTGTGCCCACCCACCGGCACCAGACTGCCGCCGATGAACGCCGCTTCCGAAAGTCCATAGAGATAGAGCAGGTCGCCCATGGTGTCGCAGAGAATCACGTCCAGCCCGGCAAGCCGTTCGCCGGTACTCATCCGCCCCTGACGGAATCCGTGGCGGTCGATGAGCGATCCGACCTCGTCCCGGCGATTCGGATGCCGCGGCACGAGGATGAGCAGCGCGTCCGGGAGTTGCGCCCGCAACCGCCGGTGCGCATCCAGCACCACGGCCTCCTCACCCGCATGCGTGCTGCCCGCGATCCACACGTGACGTGTGGACAGCTGCCAGTTCCGGCGCAGCAGAGCCACCCGCTCGGCGTGGTCGTCCGGCAGCGAGACATCGAACTTCACGCTGCCCAGCACGCCAAGTCGTTCGGGCGCGGCGCCCAGTGCCAGAAAACGCTCGGCATGCCCAGGATACTGACAGGCGATGAAACGCAGTGACGAGAGCATGCTTATGGTCAGCGCGCCGAGGCGCCCGTATCCCGCAGCGGAACGCGCCGAGAGCCGCGCGTTCACCAGCAGAGCGGGCACATCACGCTGCGCCGCCTCGCGCAGCATGTTGGGCCACAGCTCAGTCTCCATGAGCACAAGCAGGCGTGGGCGGACCCGGTCGAAGAACCGGCGCACGGCGTCCGGAAAATCGTAAGGCGCGTAACAGTGAGCGACCCTGCCACCGAGCAGCTTCTTGACCTGGGCGGATCCCGTTGGCGTCATGGTGGTGACCAGGAACGGCACGCCGGGAAACGCCTCTACCAGAGAAGCGATGAGCGGCGCGGCAGCGATGGTTTCACCCGCGGACACGGTGTGAAACCAGACCGGTCTCTCCGGTACGTCTGCCGCGAGTCGCGCAAACCGCTCCGGGATCCGCTGGCGGTACTCGGGTTCTCGGCGGCCGCGCAGCCACAGCCGCAGCAGCGCCCAGGGCCGGGCCGCGAGCAGCAGCATCCGGTATGCGGCCCGCCAGATCTGAAGCGCCAGGGAGTCACTCATCGGGGAGAAGAGCCTGAGCGGCCGACTGCTGACCGTCAAGCGCCCGCCATCGGCTTGCGGGCCGAAGGAAGGATTGGATAGGCTCGGCCCAACCCCTACCCGGTACCACAAGGACATGCCAGACCCTTCCCGCGTGATCCGTCTCGACGCACTCATCGTCGGTGGCGGCATTGCCGGGCTGTGGCTCGTCAACCTGATGACCCGTCTCGGCTACGGCGCCGCCCTGCTCGAAGCCGGCGCGCTGGGGTGCGCACAGACGCTGGGCAGCCAGGGAATGATCCACGGCGGGCTGAAGTATGCCCTCGCCGGCAGGCTCACCGGCGCTTCGGAAGCCATCGCAGGCATGCCCGCACGCTGGCGCGCCTGCCTGGCCGGCCGGGGAGACGTGGACCTGAGCGGACTCGCACCCCTCTCGGAGCACTACTACCTGTTCGCGCAGGCGGGTTCCCTGGGACGACTGACCACCTTCTTCGCCAGCCGTGCTCTGCGCGGCCGGATCCGGCGCCTCGCGGCGAACCAGTATCCGGCAGGGCTGCGATCACTGGACGGTGTGGTCTATGAGCTCGACGATTTCGTGCTCGACGCACCCGATCTGCTGAACCGGCTCCTCGAACCCGTCGCGGACCGGGTGTTCCGCCACCGGCTGCAGGCCTGCGAGCTGACGGCAACCGATTCCGGCTGGTGCTGGATACCTCCGGGTTCTGACAAAGAGGTCCACACATCCAGGGTCATCCTGTGCGCAGGGGCCGGGAACGGTACGCTCATTACCGGCCTCGGTCTCGACGGGCCTGCCATGCAGCTGCGGCCACTGAAACAGGTCGTGGTCCGTCATCCCGATCTCGATCCCCTGTTTGCACACTGCCTGACCGGCATCAGCCGACCCGAACCAAGGCTCACGATCACGAGCCATCGGGATCCGGAGAACGCCAACGCCTGGCTGTGGTACCTGGGCGGCGCGCTCGCCACGGATGGCGCGAAGCGCAGCGACGAGGAGCAGATCGACCACGCCAGGCGGGAGCTCGCACGCTGCGTACCCTGGGTGGACTGGCACGGTGCAGACCTCCACTGCCTGACCTGGGATCGGGCGGAACCTGCCCAGGCCGGCGGACGCCGGCCGGACGAAGCCTTCGTCAGCGACGTCCGCGGCGTGCTCGTCTGCTGGCCCACCAAGCTGACGCTGGCGCCAGACCTCGGCGACAGAGTGCTCGCACATCTGGATCCTCCCCGCTTCGGTTCGAACACCGCTCCGATACTGGACCTGCCACCTGCCGAGCTCGCACCACTGCCGTGGACCGGGGCGTGACGCTGTCGCGGCGGCGGCTGGGACGCACGGGCATGGACGTGTCCGTGCTCGGGCTCGGTACGGTGAAACTCGGCCGCCGGGAAGGGGTGAGGTACCCGGAGCCCTTCGATCTGCCAGACGACGCGGCGGCACGACGGCTGCTCGACACCGCCCGCGAGATCGGAATCAATCTGCTGGACACCGCACCTGCCTATGGTGTCAGCGAAGAACGTCTCGGCGGGCTGCTGCGCGGCCGTCGTAACGACTGGCTGATCTGCACCAAGGTCGGAGAACAGTTCGAAGACGGACGATCGACGTACGACTTTTCACCGGAAGCGGTGCAGCGCAGCATCAAGTCCTCGCTTCAGCGGCTGCACACGGATCGCCTGGACGTCGTGCTCATTCACTCGGACGGCAGCGATGTCCGGATCCTCGAAGACTGCGGCACGCTCGATTGTCTGATCGATCTGAAATCACGCGGATGGATCCGGGCGGTCGGGATCTCTCACAAGACGGTCGAAGGCGCCGAGCGCGCCATTGCCCTGGGTGCCGACGTGATCATGGCGACACTGAATCTTTCCGCCAAGGAAGAGGCGCCGTTGATTGCGCGCGCCGGGGAGGCTGGCGTTGGTGTACTTGTCAAGAAAGCACTCGCGAGCGGCCATTCGGGGACGGAAAGCCTGCGCTATGCCGCGAGCTGCCCCGGGGTGAGTTCGGTGGTGGTCGGCACGCTGAATCCCGAGCACCTCCACGAGGACGCGCAGGCTGTCGCTTCGCTGTGAATGCCGATCAGTCGTGCTGCTGGATTCTGTTGACGATCGCCGTGGTCGAGCAGTCTTCCACCATGGACAGCACACGGACCTCTCCACCCCAGGACCGGACCAGATCCGCGCCCACTACCTTGTCCACCGAGTAGTCGCCCCCTTTCACCAGTACGTCCGGCTTGAGCTCGGCGAGCAGCCGTTCCGGTGTGTCCTCGCCGAAGCCCACCACCCAGTCCACGGCAGCGAGTGCTGACAGCACGCGAAGCCGCTGTTCCAGCGGGTTCACCGGCCGGCCCGCTCCCTTGAGCCGGGTGACGGACGCATCGTCGTTGACCGCGACCACCAGTCGGTCGCCGAGTGCCCGTGCCTCCTCCAGATAGGCCACGTGCCCAGCGTGGAGGATGTCGAAACAGCCGTTCGTGAAAACCACCCTCTCACCCGCGCCACGGGCGATGGCCACGGAATCCTTCAGCTGGCTGCTGCTCAGCACGCCGCGGTCGACGCGCACCTGCGCCGCCAGGGCCCTGGCGAGCTCCGGTCCCGTGACCACCGAGGTGCCCGTCTTGCCAACCACCAGACCACTGGCCACGTTGGCGATCCGCGCACAGTCCAGCGGATGCCAGCCGAGGCCCAGCGTGATGCCGAGCGCGGCAGCGGATGTATCACCGGCCCCGGTGGGATCGAAGACGTCCACCGGCAGTGCCGGTATGTGCTGGTGGGTACCTTCCGAGGTCACCACCGTGCTGCCCCGGCCACCACGGGTCACGACCAGCGCACCGAGTGCGTGTTCCCGGCAGACGGCCTGGGCCTTCACGAGCAGCTCGTCGTCCTCAGCCCAGGGACCTACGGCACGCCTGAACTCCTCCAGGTTCGGCTTGATCAGGTTCGCCCCCCGGTAGGCGGAGAACGGCTTGAACTTGGGGTCCACCACGACGGGCACGCGGAACTTCGCGGCGAGCTCGATGAGCGCACGGGGGTCGCCGATCGTGCCCTTGTCGTAGTCCTGGAGGATCAGGACGGATGCACCTTTCAGATGCCGGCCGAGGCGCTCGCCGAGCCCGTCAGTGAGATCCGCAATGAGCGGTTTTTCGAAGTCCGTTCTGATGAGCTGCTGCTTCTGGCTCATCACCCTGAGCTTGAGCACCGTCGGCCACCCGGCAAGAGCGATGAGGTCACAGTCCACACCTGCCGCCCGAAGCGTTTCCTCCAGGTGGCTGCCCGCATCGTCACGTCCTACGGCGCCGATCAGCGTGCACTGCGCACCGAGACTGACCACGTTGAGCGCCACGTTGGCGGCACCGCCCGGCCGGTCTTCCACATGATCCACGTCGACCACCGGAACTGGTGCTTCCTGAGAGATCCGCTGCGCGGTTCCGAACCAGTAACGGTCGAGCATCACGTCGCCTACCACGACGACGCGCACCGCTTGCAGGGAGGGAAGGTTCATGGCGCTCGGATGGTATCACAGGCCCTGCCTGCTACAATCCGGCGCCGGACGCCTCCCGGCGGGCCAATGCGAAGAGTCAAAAAACGCAGAAAAATCTATGACGTGCGCGTCTGGCCGACCTGGCTCGTGCTGGGTTTTGCCTGGCTCATGGCAAGGCTGCCTCTCGTCGTCATCCGAGTCATGGCCGATACCCTGGGCAGGAGCCTCTACGCGATCGGACGCAGGCGCCGCCACATCACGCTCACGAACCTGCGCCTCTGCTTCCCGGAGAAAACCGAGCTCGAGCGGGCAGCACTGGCCCGCGCATCGTTCGTGCATACGGCCTGGGGTGTACTGGAGACCATGATCGTCTGGCTGAATCCGGCGAGAAACATCGGCCCCCGACTTCACCTGGAAGGCACGGAACATCTCGTTCGAGCACGTGCAGAGGGTCGCGGGGTGATCCTGCTCGGTGGCCACTTCTCCGTAATCGACATCATGGGTCCTGCGATGGTCCCGCTCGACATCGACGTGGTGTATGCCGAAAACAGGAATCCCGTCTGGGAGTGGATTCAGGTGCGCGGTCGCAGGCGTTACTTCGAAGGGGTCATCGAGCGTGCCGACACCCGTACCATGCTGCGGAGGCTGAAAGCCGGGCGCACCTTCTGGTACGCCGCCGATCAGGACTACGGCCCCCGGCGATCGGTTTTTGCGCCATTCTTCGGAGTGCCTACCGCGTCCGTGCGCGCCACGGCGCAGCTGGCCCGATTCAACGACTCACCGGTACTGCTCATCAGCACCTGGCGGGACATCACATCGCTCAACTGGTATGCGAAGATCAATCCTGTCATCACAAACTACCCGACGGGTGACGATGTGGCTGACGCGACCACCATAAACGGCGTCATCGAGAACGCCATCCGCGAGCATCCCGAGCAGTACCTCTGGATGCACCGTCGCTTCAAGACCAGGCCGGCGGGCGAGCCTTCGCTCTACTGACGTGTACTAAGGCCGCGGGACGCCGTGGAAGAAGAGTTCGTCCAGGTGACGGGCGAGTGCTGCGACCGAGAACTCCCGCACTGCCCGTTCCCGTGCATGCGTGAGGCGCTCCGCAAGCAACCCCGATCGACGATCGGCGTCCACCTGAACGACAGCTTCGGCCACCGCCCCCGGCTCGCGGACGTTGAAGTAGTAGCCGCTTCCCGCCAGCACGAACTGCGGACCCGGGTTCGGACCCGTGACCACCGGGACGCCCGCGCACATGGCCTCCAGCGCCACCATGCCGAACGCTTCGACTTCCTCCGAGGTCAGCAGCAGGAGGTCGAACGCCTGCATGAGACGCCGGGCATCCGGTACGAAGCCGCAGAACGTAACCGGCAGATCGCCGGCAAGCGCTTTCAGATCATCTGCCAGCGGCCCGTCACCGACGACCAGCAGGCGCACATCTTGGCCCCGCCGGATCAGCTCACGAAGCGCCTGCACGGCGAGGCCCGGTGCCTTCTTGCGGACGAGCCGGCCGACCAGACCGATGGTCAGACTGGCGCTGTCCGGTACGCCGAGCGCGGCGAGTGCCTGCTCCCGGCCGACGCGGGCGCGATCCAGCTCGGCAATGTCGATGGCGTTGGGCAGGCACAACGGATCTTCGACGGTGGCGCCGAGCTCGGCCTGCACCGCGGGGGAGACGCCGGCGAAGAGCACGTGCCGTGCAAACAGACGTCGTTCCAGGCGCCGCTGCAGCCGGTCGAAGAAACCGAATTCGTGCGCTACGGTGACCACTCTCGGCAGGCTTGCGCCGCTGGCCCGCAGTGTGCGGTAGGCACGATAGCGATGGCATACCGCAACCATCTCGCTGCCGGTCAGTGCCGCCGACAGCGCGCGCCCGGCGTGGCGTATCCGGCCTACATCCTCGAGCCCGAGATAGGTGACATCCGGCAAGGGGGTCCGGACAGGCGGTGCGAGCGCGATGGTGTGGTGACTCACGCCGAGGCTGTCGAACGCTCTGCCATAGGTCGTGCAGAGATCGCCGAAAGGAGGATGGTCGTTCGAGACGATCTGAACCGCCAGGGGCCCGGATCGCCGCTCAGTCACCGTCGTCCACCTTCGTGACCAGAAAATCCTCGAGCACCAGGTACTCGAGATCGGATCCGAAGAACATGTTCAACGCGTCCTCCGGTGAGCAGACCATGGGCTCGCCGCGACGGTTGAGCGACGTGTTGAGCACCACCGCATTGCCGGTCAACTGCTCGAGATGCTCGATGAGCGCGTAGTAACGTGGATTCTCGGCCCTGGTGACAACCTGCACCCGGGCGGTACCGTCCTCATGAACCACCTCCGGGATCCGCTGCTTCCAGGTTTCTCTGACGTCGAATGTGATGGTCATGAACGGTGCCGGGTGATCGGTCTGGATGATGTCCGGCGCGACGCGGTCCAGCACGCTCGGACAGAACGGACGCCAGCGTTCCCGGAACTTGATCTGCTCGTTGATCCGATCGGCGATGCCCGCCGCACTCGGACAGCCCAGGATGCTCCGCGCTCCCAGCGCACGGGGACCGAACTCCATACGACCCTGGAACCAGGCAACGGGGTGTCCCGCCGCGAGAATGGCCGCCGTCTGTGCGGGCACGTCGTCGAGACGGGTAAAGGACAAGGGCCGTCCGCAGTTGTTCAGCGCCTTCACGCAGGCAGTCTCATCGTAGGCCGGTCCGAAATAGGCGTGCGTCATGCGGGACAGTCGCTCACCCCGGGCTGCGGCGACGTAGGTAGCCGCACCAAGCGAAGTCCCCGAGTCGCCTGCCGCGGGCTGCACGAAGAGTTCCTTCACATGTTCAAGAGCCACGATCCGCTGGTTGAGCTTCACATTCAGCGCGCCGCCACCCGCAAATGCCAGCCTGCCCGTTTCCCTCAGCACGTCACCCAGATGAGTCTCCAGCAGCGTCAGGCACCACTCTTCGAACAACCGCTGCATGGCGGCCGCGTAATGAATGTAGGGCTCGTCTGCCACGTCGCCCCTGCGCCGCGGGCCCAACCAGTCGATCAGCTTGTCACTGAAGTAGAAACCTACCCCGTTCTCCTTGTAGCGGCGCAGACCCACGGTGTTCACCAGGGTGGTGTCCACCTCGAAACCCCGACCCCGGCGACGGATCAGGCGGGAGAGATCGTAACGATCCGCATCGCCGTATGGCGCCATGCCCATCACCTTGTACTCCCCGTCGAGCATCTCGAAGCCGAGAAACTCGGTCATGGCGCCGTAAACACCGCTCAGCGAATCCGGATCGTAGAACTCGCGGAGCTTGTGGATGCGGCCGTTCTCGCCGTATCCGAAAAACGTCGTGGCGTACTCGCCCTTGCCGTCCACTCCGAGAATGGCGGTCTTCTCCTGGAATCCGGACAGATGATAAGCACTCGATGCGTGAGCCAGATGGTGTTCGACCGGCACGAACTCGGTGGTATCCCAGTCCACACCGATCTCCAGACCCATTTCCCGTACACGGTTCCGGTTGCGCCGGTACCGGCGATTACCGTTGACCAGCGCGTCGAGGGCCCGGTCGGGGGCATACCAGTACCGTCGCGCATAGTGCCACCGCGCCGGTGTCAGCAGGCTGATCGGCGCATAGGGGAACGCCACCACGTCCACCTGACGGCCCGTGATCCCGGCCTCGGCGAGGCAGTAACGCGCAGCTTCCAGCGGCATGTGGTTTTTTGCGTGTTTGTCGCGTACGAACCGCTCCTCTTCGGCGGCTGCGACGATCTCACCGTCGATCAGCAGCGCCGCGGACGGATCGTGGTTCAACGCGCCGGACAGGCCCAGGATGATCAACGGTGAGTCACTTGAGAATCGGGAAGCGGCCTACTATAGCAGTCCGGCCTGACCGAAGGCGGCTTCGAAACGCATCCGTTCCGGAGCGTCCCAGTTGTCGAGGAAACGGATCAGATCGGTCTCGAGACCACGGCGACTGAGCCGCATCGCGTCCAGATCGATGAGGTGCACGCGTCCCTCGTGGACGATGAAATTGCTCGCCTTGGTATCTCCATGGCTGAGTCCTGCCGAACGCAGCATCGCAAAGAGCGCCGTCACCTCCGCGCATCGGTCGTCACTGAGACCAGTGGATGCAATCTCGGCGCGAAGATCCATGCCCGACAGATCGGTCTGAATGAGATAGGCCACTCCACGCCAGAGTCCGCGCCGCTCCTCCACCAGGGCGAGCGGTCGGGCGGTGGGCACGGCCAGCAGCGTGAGCAGCTGACCGAACATCCAGGCTCGCCGGTAGCGCGGGTGCCGGCGCAGCATGCGGCGTAAGCCGTGGCGCCGGCTCTTGATGTTGAAGCGCTTCACCACCACCGGCTCATTGCCAGCGGTGCGGATGAGGGTGGCGCTGTTGCCGGCCTTGAGTACCTCTCCCGGCAGAAAGGCAGACGCCGACTCGTCGAGCGGGTGGTCGAACAGGCGGGCCAGCAGCGCCTCACCCCGGCCGCGCACGGCGAAGGTCGCCCGTTCCGGCGAGCGGCGCACGGCGAATTCCGTACAGTCCCGACGGGTCTTGGCCAGGTAGCGCACCATCCGCGTATGACGTGCGCCGGCCAGCCGCCGTCTGAACACCTCCGGCGCAGGCGAGGTCATTCCGCGCCCCCGGCCGTAGGCGCTGAGCAGGCCGGGGAGACCCGCATCGAGCGCCGGCGAGCGCTGCGCGGCGAGCAGGGCCAGATTGTCCAGATCTCCGCGCTGACCGAACGGGCGACGCCGTCTGCGCACGCCGTCGCCATCCACGGCGTGAACGACGTTACGACAGACGACGAAGTTGCCGAGATGCTGATCCGTCTGGCGGAACCCGGCAGCGTGCAGCCGCCCGAAGTACTCCGCCACGGTTTCCATGGCCCTCTGATCGGTGTCCCGAACCGCCGTCGCACCGGGCAGGTATTCCAGGACCAGCCCGCTGATCCCGGGACCGGAAACCTCTGACAGTCGGGCGGGCACGGCCAGCCCGGCATCGGCCATAGCCTCGAGACCCGACCGTTCCCGTTCGCAGTAGCGCCGATGCCCGCGGCCATGGAAGAGCTTCAGGATCACGTCCCGGTCCATTCCGGCGTGCCGCGCCCGAACCACCAGGCGGCGGCCGGGCAGGACGCGAAGTACCTCGTGGCAGGTCCAGCCCCCGGACGCTTCCGAACCCGGCAGAACCAGCTCGAAAGGCACAGGCACGTCGGCGGTCAGTGCCGGCAGGTCGTTCGACGAGAAGCGGCTCATCCCTGAAAGCGGCCCCGGGTCAGCCCCTTGCGCCGGCCCTTCTCATAGAGCCGAGCGGCCCGGCGATATACCTCACGCCAGAAGTCACCTCTCGCAGCAAACTCCTCGTCGAGAGGCCGGCCGGCGTAGCGGCGCACGAACCGCAGCCAGGACATACGGCCGACCGGTAGATCCAGGGCGGAGAACAGCAGCGCTGCCAGATCACGCTTCCGCCACCGATCGGGTACCTCGGCAAAGATGATCGCCCGATGGAGGTCGAGTACCGCCATGTCCTGCCCCGGGTCCGATGGCGCCAGCAGATGGCACAGATAGAAATCCCGATGCACGAGACCGGCTTCGTGGAACCGGCGCGCGAAGTCGGCAACCCGGGTCACCAGTCGGCGCCGTTCCAGAGGATCCGGCGGTGTGTCCAGCCACCTGAGGGTCAGGGATTCCAGGTCTTCGTAGCCGACCAGCGCGTCGGTGAGCACGAAGGACGACCGGCTGGCCGGCGATCCAGCGGTTTCAGCAAATGCTGCGACGCGCGGTGCACCCAGACCCACGTGCTGCAGATGCCTGCAGGCTTCGAATTCGTTCCTGGCGCCGGTCACGGGTCGTTTACCCACCAGCCAGTTCTTGCAGACCTCGATCCAGCCCACGCCGCGGTGGCGCTTCAGGTAGAACGCTCTGCCATCCAGCACCACCCTGAGCGTCTGGCGCCTGGCTACGTCCCGAACCACCGTGCCTTCCATCGCCCAGGCCGCAGCCACCATGCGCTGCGCCGTAGCCGCATCGAAGAACGGGGCCACGTCGGGACGCAGAAAGGTTTCAGCCATGCAGTCGCGTCTCGATCAGATCCACGGCGCGCTCAGCCATCTGGTAGACGTCCGCCATCCGACCGAAAGCCACGCCATTCGCTGCGCAGCGGGCGCGGAACGCGCCGTCGCAGACCAGGTGCGCCAGTGCTTCGTTGAGACGCTCCTGGGCGAACGGGCTCTCGATGAGCACGCCACCGCCGGATTCGGTCACGTATGGCGCGAAGCCGCAGACGTCCGTCGCGATGACCGGCAGCCCGGCGACCAGCGCCTCGATGAGCACGATCCCGCCGCTCTCCATGTATGCCGGATGCAGCATCACATCCGCACCCTGCAGGAAGCGCGGCACATCGTCCCTGCCCGAGAAGATCCGGAACCGGTCGGCCACGCCCAGGTCCTCGGCAAGCTTCTGGAACTGCCGGGGGTTGTCCTGACCGATGACAAAGAGCCGGACACGATCCCGCAGCTCTTTAGGCAGTGCAGCGACGGCGAGCAGCGCCCGATCGACACCCTTGGTGATGAAGCCGGAGCCGATCAGCAGCAGCAGCACATCGTCGTCCGCCAGACCGAACTCACGTCGGAACTCGCAACGCAGGCGCAGCGACTCCTCGTTCTGCTGACGGTCCCGCGAGATACCGGGTGGCAGGATGTTCAGACGCTCGTCCGGAGTTTCATAGAACTTCTGGAACTGGGTCTTCTGCTGTTCGGTGATGAGCAGCACGGTGACGTCGCTGTCCGGCTCGAACACTGCACGCTCGAAGCGCGCAAAGAGCCGGTAGCGCGGCGTCAGCCGATAGAGCGGCGCGCGAAGCTGCTGAGCCTTTTCCTCGAAGCAGGAGTCCGCCGCGTAGTAGACGTCGAGACCCGGCATCTTGTTGAAGCCGACCAGGCAATTGACCGGCCTGAGTTTCAGATCATTGTGCACCCAGTCCGCAAAGCGCCGATAGCGTTCGTGATTGGTGAGCGCGACGGCTGGGACCTCCACCACGTCGAAACCATCCGGTACCGGGCCTTCCCAGGAAAGGGTGTAAATGCGCACGTCGTAGCCGCGACGCTGACACTCCCTGGCAACACGGAGAAAGTCCCTCTGCAGACCACCGTACGGAAAGTACTTGAACAGCGCGAACCCGAGCAGCGGGCGCCGCGCCGCCGCAAAGCTCTCCAGGTAGTCAACGGCAGTATCCGCCAGCGTGAAGAGTTCCGGACGGCACGCCATGGCCATCCCGCGCCTGCGCCATGTCTCACGCAACGGTGAAGTGAGCAGCGTGACGAGCTGCCCGTTGAAGCGCTCCTGATCGAACGGCAGAGGAGAGAGCAGACCGGCATCCGCTTCCTCGAGGTAGCGTGCATAACCGCAGTTCTGGGTCACCAGCGCCGGCAGACCCGCAAACATGGCCTCCAGAATCACCATGCCCGCATTTTCGTCGTAGGCAGGCAGCATCAACCCGTCCGCGGAAAACAGAAAACGCGGCACATCATCCCGGCCCTCGGTGAAGAAGCGGACCCGATCTGCCACGCCCAGCCGGATCGCCATCCGCCGGAACGGCTCCGCGTTGTCCCGACCGAGAACGAACAGGTGACTCCGGTGGTAGAGTGACTCCGGCAGCGCTTTCAGCGCGAGCAGGGCGCGATCGAGTCCTTTCTTGATGAAACCGGAACCGATGAAGAGCAGCAGCAGGTCATCCGCCGCCAGACCGAACTCTTCGCGGAACGCCGTCCGGATCCCTTTCTGACGGACCTCATCCGGAGCCACGCGGTCGCGCTCGATTCCCGGAGGCAGCGGGTGGAAGCGATGCCGCTGAGTTCCGTAGTGGCGGATGAAGTACGGTGTCTGCACATCCGAAATGGTCAGGATCTGCGTCTTGACGTGCCGATCGAAGACCGCCCGCTCGAAGCTGGCGAAGTGCCGGTAGCGCGGCAGCAGGCGGTACAGCGCACCGCGCTGGCTGCGGGCCTTCTCTTCGTAGCAGGAATCCCCGGCATAGTAGACGTCGAGACCCGGCATCTTGTTCATGCCGATAAGCAGGTCCACCGCATTTTCCCGGACGTGGCCGAGCACGTGTTCAGCGAACCGTTCGTAGAGCCGATGATTCGACATGGCGGCCAGTTCCACCACGTGCAGCTCCAGGTCATCTTCGGGTAGTGCCGCCTCCCATCGATTCACGTAGATGCGCACCCGATGCCCGCGAGCCAGGCAGGCTCTGGCGATCTTCAGGAGATCGCGCTGTATTCCTCCATAGGGGAAGTACTTGTAGATGACGAATGCGAGCTGCATCTATTCCGGCCGTTCCAGCAGCCTCACCGTTTCTTCCCTGACCCGTTCGGGCGGAAGCAGAGCATAACAAGGCGGAGAGACAGCCTCACCCTGCCAGCAGACCGGCTCTCCGCGGTACCGGCAGTCACGGCTCAGGCACGGTGCGCAGGGCAGCTGCGACTGCAGGCTCCGCACCCTGGCACCCCGCACGCCGGTGCGGACGGCACTGGTGCTGCCGTAGAGGACCACCGTCGGCACCCCCAGCGCACCTGCGAGATGGGCCAGCCCGGAATCCACACCGACCACCAGGCCGGCACCGGCCAGGCGACGGCCGACGTCAGCAAGGGACATGGCATCGAGTACCCGGATCCCCGGCACCTCCGCCGCAATGGATAGCGCGCGGCGATGCTCACGGGCATTGCCCCAGGGAATCTCCACCAGCCAGCCGTCGCGGGCGAGATCCATCGCCAGTGACCGCCACATGTCCGCCGGCCAGTGCTTGCTGGCCCAGGTGGTGCCGTGGAGCAGCAGGCAGCGCCGTTCAGCGCGCTCATCCGGTTGCAGATGCAACCCGAAATCCGGCGCGGACGCTGGGCAGGCATAGCCGAAGACGCCGGCGAACAGCGCGCGCAGCCGATCCACCGCATGCCCGCCACGGGCGACGCCGACCCGCCGCTGGTAGGCGAAGGCGGCAGCCGGCTCCCGGGCGGACGTGAAGCCGAATCCGGCGCGCTGCCGTGCGCGGGACAGCCTCGTCACCACCGCGCTCTTATAGAGACCCTGGGCATCGAGCACCAGGTCATAGTTCTCACCGCGCAGCGTGCGGACGAAGCCGGCCAGCGAGTGGCGCTCCGCAAGCACGTGGCGCCGCCATCGTCGCCAGGCTATGGGGAGCACCTTGTGAACTCCGGGATGCCAGCCGGGGATGGCTGCAAATGCCTCCTCGACCACCCAGTCGAAGTGGATGCCGTGCCCGGCCGCATCGGATACCGCGGGCAAGGCATGCACGACGTCTCCGAGGGACGACATCTTCACCAGCAGCACGCGCATGGTCAGAGCACCTCGATCACGCGTTCCGGAGCGAGCCTGGCCAGGCAGTCCAGATGGCCCAGGGGGCATTCGCGCTCGAAGCAGGGGCTGCAGGGAACCGGATTGGTGACGACCTGCGCCCGCGCGCCGAGCGGCGGCGTGAAGTCGGGGGAAGTGGAGCCGAACACGGCCACCACCGGCCGGTCGAGCGCGCAGGCGACGTGCATGAGGCCCGAGTCGTTGCAGACCACCCGGTCCGCCAGCGACAGGAGATCAACCGCGTCGAGGAGCCGGGTGCGACCCGCCAGATTGACCAGTCCGCGCGGCACCTGCGCCTCTATCTCCCGGCAGGCCGGCGCATCACCCGGAGAGCCGAGAAGCCATACCTGACGTCCCGCGGCGACCTCATGACGGGCCACGGCGGCATAATGTGCCGGCGGCCAGCGTTTTGCCGGACCGAATTCCGCGCCCGGGCAGAGAACGGTCACGCCCGACGCTACCAGACCGAGCTCGCGGACCAGGGCCTGCGCACGCGCAGGATCCGCCGACAGCCGGGGTTCGGGATAGGGCCGGGGCAGCGTCTCACCAGGTGGCAGCGCGAGGGCCATGAAACGCTCGATCATGAGCGGGTACCGATCCGGGTCCAGTCGCCGCCTGTCGTTGAGCAGCACGAATCGGGATTCGCCATGCCAGCCCGTCCGCTTCGGCACATGAGCCCAATATGGAACCAGAGCCGACTTGAAGCTGTTGGGGAGCACGATGGCCTGCCCGTAGTCCTCCCGTGCCAGCGACGACGCCAGCGTCCGGCGCTTGCCGAGACCAAGCTCGCCATGCCCGGCCTCCAGCGTCCAGCACTTTGTCACCCCTGGCATGCGCCCGGCGAGCGGTGCCGTCGCCGGTGGCGCCACCATGTCGATACGGCACTGAGCATCGCGGGCGAGCAGGCTGACGAGCGTGTGAGCCATCACCATGTCACCCACCCAGGCGGGCGCTACGACGAGGATATTCATCACACGGGCTCCGGCTCCGGGATGACGCGCTTCGCCATCCGCCGGCAGGTCAGCCGCCGCCGACCGGCGTCAGCCACTCCGGGTAGGTATTGCGCTGCCCCCGGACCTGATCGAAGTACACGGACTGCAGTCGCTCGGTGATGGGGCCACGGGCGCCGGTGCCGATGCGCCTGCCGTCCAGCTCGCGGATCGGCAGCACCTCCGCCGCGGTACCGGTGAAGAACGCCTCGTCGGCGATGTAGACCTCGTCCCTGGTAATGCGCCGCTCCTCCACCGTCAGGCCCTCGTCCCGGGCCAGTGTCAGCACCGTGTCACGAGTGATACCGGCGAGGCATGAGGTGAGCTCCGGCGTATGCACCACGCCGTCCCGCACCACAAAGACGTTCTCGCCCGTACCCTCCGAGACGTAGCCTTCGTTGTCGAGCATGAGGGCCTCGTCGCACCCCGAATCCAGCGCTTCATGGAGGGCCAGAATGGAATTGATGTAGTTGCCGTTCGACTTGGCCTTGCACATGGTGATGTTGACGTGGTGCCGGGTGTAGGAAGACGTGCGCACACGGATCCCCACCTCACGGCTCTCCGGGTCCATGTAGTTCGGCCATGGCCAGGCGGCAACAACCAGGTTCACCGAGAGTCCCTTGGCCCTGAGTCCCATGGCTTCGGCGCCCAGATAGACCATCGGTCGCAGATAGCCTTCCTTGAGCTCGTTGGCGGCGAATACCTCACGTTGCGCGGCACTGACTTCTGCCGGTGTGAAGGGAATTTCCAGGTCCAGGATGTGCGCGGAATCGAACAGCCTGCGCGTGTGCTCGTCGAGCCTGAAGATACATGGACCACGGGGCGTGTCGTACGCACGAACCCCTTCGAACACACCGACACCATAGTGCAGGGTGTGGGTCAGGACATGGACCTTGGCCTCGCGCCAGGGAACGAGCTTGCCGTTCTGCCAGATCCAGCCGTCGCGATCAGACAAATTCTCCATCTTCGAACACGCTATTCCAGATTGCCTTAACGTCGTCCCGATAGCGCGACAGCGTCAGCGCCGCCCGCTCGGTGTCCGGGATGTCCAGCACGCTGCGGTGCCATTCGGCGCGCAGCGCCAGATACGCCTCCTTCAGCCGGGACGCGGCACCCCGGGGCAGCAGCTCCGCCGAATCCACGGCGTCGAGGATACGGACGTTGTCCGTGTATTCCGAGAGCGCGGGGTGATGGTGAGCATGAGCCAGAACGAGGTATTGCACCACAAATTCGATATCGACGATACCGCCGGTCCCGCGTTTCAGGTCCACAGAGGCCTCGCCTGCCGGTAACTGGGCACGCATGCGGGCACGCATGTCGCGAACGGCCTGCGCGAGCTCTGCCGTGTCCCGTGGCTGACCGAGCAGTGTCCGTCGCAGCCTCATGAATCTTTCCGCCAACTCCGGATCTCCCGCCACCGGCCGGGCCCGCACCAGCGCCTGATGCTCCCACACCCAGGCCTGCCGTTGCTGGTACTCCTCGAACGCGGCCAGGGACGACACCATGGTGCCCGCATTGCCCGACGGCCGCAGACGGGTATCGATCTCGTAGAGCGTGCCGTTGTAGGTGGGCGCCGTCAGCACGTGCAGCAGTCGGCGCACCACCCTGTGCAGGAACTGCGCCGCGCTGTCCGGCAGGTCGTGCAGGAACACCAGATCCAGATCCGATCCCGGTCCGAGCTCGATGCCACCGAGCTTTCCGTAGCCGACGATCAGAAACGGGCGGTCGGCCGCGTACTGCGGAAAGCGATCCAGGTTATCGTTCCAGGCGAGGGTGAGGGCTTCGCCGAGCACCGCCTCCGCGAGCCACGTCAGGGCATCACTCACCTTCATCAGCGGCAGCGTGCCCTTGAGCTCGGCCAGCGCCACGTTGAACACGTGATGGCTCTTGAACTCGCGCAGGATCTCGAGCGAACGCTCGAAGTCCACGGCACGACCGGCCAGCTCGGCGCGTAACGCTCGGGTAAGGGAATCACGGTCCGGCGCCCGGGTCAGCAGTTTCTCGCCGAGCAGGGAATCGAAAAAGGCGGGATGCTCGGTCAGGCAGTCGGTCAGCCACAGACTGGTCGTCACCAGCTCGACGAAGTGCTGCCGCGCCCGGGGATTCTCCTTGAGCAGTGCCAGATAGGCCGAACGTCGGAGCACCGCTCGAATGACCGGCATGACCCGACTCAGGGCCAGGTCCGGATCGGCGGTCTTGAGCACGTCCTCGATGAGTCCGGGCATGAGGGCGTCGAGGCGGTTCCTCGCTTCGGCCGATACCGAACCCCTGTCCCTCGCCGTCTGCAGCGTGCGGAGGATGTCACGGGCGTCTTCCGGCTGGCGGAACCCCGCTGCTTCGAGTCGCCCGGTGTCATCGACAGCGGTCCAGATCCGCCGTCCGAGGGACGCAGGATCCGCCGTATCGCCGAGCAGCTCGTCGAACACGCCGGCAATCGCATCCCGGTGACCATCGAGGGCGGTGAGGAAGGCCGCGTAGCTCTCCTGCCCCATGCAAGCCGCGAGGCGTGCGCGGGACAGCGCACCCTCAGGCAGCCGCTGGGTCTGGCGGTCGGCTTCCGCCTGGAGGCTGTGCTCGGTGTCGCGCAGGAACCGGTATCCGGATTCGAGGACACGGGCCTGGGCGTCCGTCAGATGGCCGAGAGCAGGCAGTGCGGCCAGCACGTCGAGCAGCTTCTGGGAACGCAGCTCCCGCTCGCGCCCGCCCCAGATCATCTGCTGCATCTGCACGCTGAACTCCACGTCACGGATGCCGCCACGACCCAGCTTCACGTCCTCCGGGTGCTGTCGATCGGCCACCAGTCGTGCCTTCATGTCGCGAAGCGCATCGATGGCGCCGAAGTCCAGATAGCGGCGGTAGACGAACGGCGAGAGATCGTCGAGCAGCAGCCGACCCTCGTCGGCATCACCCGCACAGGGTCGCGCCTTCATCAGGGCGTACCGTTCCCAGTCCCGACCCTGCGTGGCGTAGTAGTCCTCTACCCCCGCAAAGTCCATGGCAAGCGGTCCGCTGGCGCCGAACGGGCGCAGCCGCATGTCCACACGGAAGACGAAGCCGTCCTGAGTCACCGCATCCAGCGCAGCAATGAGCTGCTGGCCGAGACGAACGAAAAACTGCTGGTTGAGCTCGCCGCCCGCCGCACCGCCGGTCTGTGGCTGCGTCCTGCCCCGCTCGGGGAAGCAGAACATGAGATCCACATCCGAGGAAAGGTTGAGCTCACCAGCGCCCAGCTTGCCGAGAGCAATGACCACCAGGCGCTGCTCGGCGCCGGAGTGCTCGCCCACGGGCGTGCCCCGGGTACTGCACAGCCAGGCGTACAGCCGGTCGAGCGCAGCGCCGATCAGCGTATCGGCGAGCAGTGAGCTTGCGGCCGTGGTCTCCTCCAGGGACGCGACGCCCAGGCAGTGCCGCCACACCATCCAGAGCTGAAACCGTTGCCGAACGTCCCTGAGCGACCGCTGCAGCGACGCCAAGTCGCGGACGTCTACAAAGGCGCGTTCGAGCTCGGTCCGCAGCACCGCCGGCTCGGCCGGTCGGGAAAAAGCGTGGGTGTGGAGGGCTTCGAGAAACCACCCGGACTGCCGGTGCGCGGCAGTCTGGGCGAAATCCGACAGAGCAAAGACACGGAGGGCATCACCCAACCGATCCGGCGGCAGTCCACCGAAGGATTCCGCCGCTCTGCGACCTGCCGCCTCCAGGTCTGCGGGGAGGCCGCTCAACCCTCTGACGCGGGGGCGACGCGCAGCACCTCGGAAATGGTGGTCAGACCAGCCCCGACCTTCTGCGCGCCGGAGAGACGCAGGGTACGCATGCCTTCCTTCAACGCCTGCTTGCGGATCACGTCCACATCGCTGTCACCCTTGACCAGCTCAGCCACCCGCTCACTCATGGGTAGAAGCTCGTAGATCCCCATGCGGCCGTAGTAGCCGGTGTCGCGACACTCGAGGCAACCCTGTGGTGCGAAAACCTTCTGCGGTGGCTTGGCGCGGAAGGGCTGGGTCATCAGCTGCCAGGCCTCCAGATCGACGTCGTCCTCCACCTTGCAGTGCGGGCACAGCGTGCGGACCAGGCGTTGCGCCATGATGCCCAGCACCGTGGCCTTGATCATGTAAGGCGGCACGCCCAGATCGAGCAGGCGGGTGACCGCCGTAGGGGCGTCGTTGGTGTGCAGCGTGGAGATCACCAGGTGGCCGGTCAGGGCCGCCTGGATGGCCATTTCCGCCGTCTGCAGATCCCGGATCTCACCGATCATGATGATGTCCGGATCCTGTCGCAGCAGTGCCCGAACACCGGCATCGAACGTCACCCCGATGTTGTGCTGGACCTGCATCTGATTGAACGCCGGTTCCACCATCTCGATGGGATCCTCGATGGTGCAGACATTCACCTCGTCGGTGGCGAGCTGCTTGAGCGTGGAGTAGAGCGTCGTCGTCTTGCCCGATCCGGTCGGCCCGGTAACCAGCACGATGCCGTTCGGCTGGTGCACCATCTCCTGCCAGCGCCGGTAGTCCTCGCCACCGAGCCCCAGCTCCTGAAAGCTTCTGAGCAGCACGTCCGGATCGAAGATCCGCATGACCATTTTTTCGCCGAAGGCCGTGGGCAGTGTCGACAGACGCAGCTCCACCTCGTCACCATCGGGCTGCTTGGTCTTTACCCGCCCATCCTGGGGTCTGCGCTTCTCCGCCACGTCCATCCGCCCGAGAATTTTCAGGCGGCTGGTCACCGCCGCGTTCACCGCGCCGGGCAGCTCGTAGACGTGATGCAGAACGCCGTCGATCCGGAAACGGATCAGGCCCTTGTCGCGACGCGGCTCGATGTGGATGTCACTGGCACGCTGGTCGAACGCATAGTTGAGCAGCCAGTCGACGATGTTCACCACGTGCGCATCGTTCGCATCCGGGTTCTTCAGCTCGCCGAGCTCGAGCATCTGCTCGAAGTTGGCGACCCCGGACACCTGGAAGCCTGCTTCCTCGGCCCGGGACACGGACCGGGCCATGGTGTAGAACTCGAGCTGATACTTGGTGATGTCCCGCGGCGAGGTGACCATGCGTTTGATGCGCCGACCGCGCAGGGTCTGGGTGAGCATGCTCTCCCACTGGAACATGTACGGCTGCGCGCTGACGATCACCACCTCTTCGTCCGTCACCTCCACGGCCAGAATGTTGTGCCGCTGGGCGAAGGCGTAGGACATCACCTCGGTGACCTTGTTGACGTTCACCTTGAGGGGATCGATACGCAGATAAGGCTGGCGGGATTTCTCCGCCAGCCACAGGGTCATGGTGTCGAGGTCCAGCTCGCGGCCCGGGTTCCTGCGGTTCTCGAAACCCCGGTCGGCGACGATCTCCAGCGGATGCTGAGAGAGCTCCTTCTTGGTCCGCGGTGCGATGAGGATGTCTTCCGCCTCGCGCTGGCTGATGAACCCTTCCTTGACCAGCTCCTCGAGCATGGTCGGCAGATCGAGCAGCTGTTCGGTAGCGAACTGCAGCCGGTCGGCCAGCGGCTTTTCCGCGCCGCGGGCCGGTCGCAGCTCGGCGCGTTGCGCAGGCTGTGGCTCGTCCGCGCCGCCAGCAGACGTATTGCCGTCCGTGACATCAGCGCCGACAGCGGTCTTCTGCTCGCCTGAACTGAGAGGGGTGGCCACGTAAGTCCTTGAATAGCCGATTTTTACCGCAGAAGAGCCAGTTTTAGGGATGCCTTGTGCTTTTGCAAGGACACCCGCCGGGGGTGCCCGCAAGGCACATTGAACCGGGTCACAGACTGGAAGAAAACCCCACTATCTGACAATCAATCTGCCCGATACCAGCCCGACGAACCGTGCGCCCGGAGACCGGGCTCAACACCCGCGGCCGGGTCTGCACGCACGACCATGGTGTAGAATGCGCGCCCTTCCGACGCTCGGATGGTGGAGCGGAACGTGGCCGTCAACGACTATGCAAGATGGTTCAGGGACTGGACCCCCTACATCAGCATGCACCGCAATCGGACCTTCGTGGTGCTGCTCGAAGGTGAGGTGCTGGACCATCCCAACCTGACCAACATCGTTCACGACCTGGCCCTGGTCCATGTGCTCGGCGCCCGGCTGGTCCTGGTGCACGGCGCGCGGCCTCAGCTCGATGCCGTCCTGCCTTCCGTGACCGATGCTGGTGGACTTTTTCACAACGGCAGGCGCATCACCCGGGCTCATGATCTGCCGCTGATTCTCGGCGTGTTCGGTCAGCAACGCGCGCGGCTGGAAGCGCTGTTCTCCACCGGTATCCCGACGAGTCCGCTCCGGGAGACGGAGATCAGCGTCATCGGTGGCAACTTCGTCACCGCCCGCCCGGTAGGCATCGTCGACGGCATCGACCACGAGCTCACCGGCAGAACCCGGCGCGTGCATGGGGCGCGACTCAAGGCCGTGCTCGATGGCGGTGGGCTGGCGTTGCTGTCGCCGCTCGGCTATTCCTCGTCTGGCCAGGTCTTCAATCTGGCGGCGGACGAGCTGGCCGTCGACGTGGCGCTCGCGCTCGGCGCGGACAAACTCATCGTCTTCAGCCGCACCGGAGCACTGCGCGACGAGTCGGGCGAACGGATCTCCCTGGTGAGCCCGGCGGAGCTGCAGGCCCACGTGGACGCCGGCGAGACGCACCTGACGGCGTTGCTGCGCGCAAGCCGGGGTGGTGTGCCGAGTTGCCAGATCATTTCCTACGAGAACGACGGCGCCCTGCTGCAGGAGCTGTACACAGCGACCGGGGCCGGCACCCAGGTACGTGAATCCTACGACTTCATCCGCGACGCAACTCAGGAAGACGTCGCCAGCATCGTCGAGGTGATCCGGCCACTGGAGGAAGCCGGAGTGCTGGTCCGGCGCAGCCGCGACAGGCTCGAGGAAGAGATCGATCACTTTCTGGTGGCGGACCTCGACCGTGCCGTGGTGGGCTGCTGCGCCGTCTATCCGTTCGGCGACGTGGCGGAGCTGGCCTGCGTGGCCGTGCATCCTTCCTACCGCGAAGGAGCACCCTATCGCGACGGCACGGCATTCCGGGTCGACGGGGAACGTACCGACGGACGGGCCAGTCCACGCAGCCGCGCTTCCCGTGTCGGCACTTCACTGCTGGCCGCCGCGGAAGCCCGCGCCAGAACGCTCGGTGCGAACCGGCTGTTCATCCTAACGACGCAGACACGGGACTGGTTTCTCGACCAGGGATTCGTGGACGCGGGGACCGACGCGCTTCCGGCCCCAAAACAGGCCATGTATAACTATCAGCGGAACGCCCGGGTCATGATCAAGGATCTGACCTGAGCTGCCCGGTATTCCAGAACGGGTTTGCAACAAAATGACAGACGACACCCAACGAAGACGCTACTCCTCCATCGTCGTGGACGGCGTTGCCCAGGCGCCGAGCCGTGCCATGCTCTACCCGGTAGGTTTCAAGGAAGAGGACTTCGCCAAGCCACAGGTCGGTATCGCCTCGACGTGGTCCATGGTCACGCCGTGTAACATGCACATCAACGCGCTGGCGGATGCGGCCGCCATGGGTGCGGACGAGGCGGGCGGCAAGAGCGTGCTGTTCAACACGATCACCGTCTCCGACGGCATCTCCATGGGCACGCCGGGCATGCGCTACTCCCTGGTTTCCCGGGAGGTGATCGCCGACTCCATAGAGACCGTGGTCGGCGCCCAGGGCTTCGACGGCTTCGTGGCCATTGGCGGCTGCGACAAGAACATGCCCGCCTGCGCCATGGCCATGGCGCGCATGGACCGTCCGAGCGTGTTCGTCTACGGTGGCACCATCCAGCCCGGCAGGAATCGGCGGGACATCGTCTCTGTGTTCGAGGCGGTGGGCGGCCACGCGGCGGGAACGGTTTCCGATATCGAGCTCAAGGAAGTCGAGAGCACCGCCATTCCCGGACCCGGCTCCTGCGGTGGCATGTACACCGCCAACACGATGGCATCCGCCATCGAGGCTCTCGGCCTTTCCCTGCCCAACAGCTCCGCTCAGGAAGCGGTTTCCGATGCCAAGCGCCGCGACAGCTACAACGCGGGCGCTGCCGTCATGCATCTCATCGATCGGGGCATCAGGCCGAGCGACATCCTCTGCATGGAGGCCTTCGAAAACGCCATCACCGTGGCCATCGCGCTCGAAGGCTCCACGAACGCGGTGCTGCACCTGCTCGCGATCGCCCATGCTGCGCGTATCGGTCTCACCATCGACGACTTCACCCGGATCGGCGAGCGGGTGCCCGTGCTGGCCGACATGCGTCCCGCCGGCCAGTACGCCATGAGCGAGCTGATCGCCATCGGCGGTATTCAGCCGCTGATGAAGACCCTGCTCGCGGAAGGGCTGCTGCACGGTGACTGCATGACGGTCACCGGTCGCACGCTGGCGGAGAACCTGGCAGACGTGGCTCCGTATCCGGAAGGCCAGCAGGTGGTACGACCACTGTCAAACCCCATCAAGAAGGATTCGCACCTGGTCATCCTGTACGGCAACCTGGCGCCGGAAGGCGCGGTGGCCAAGATCACCGGGCATGAAGGCCTCACCTTCACCGGAACTGCCCGCTGCTATCACGGGGAGGAAGCCGCCATGACCGCCATCATGAGTGGCGAAATTCACAAAGGCGACGTGGTGGTGGTGCGCTACGAGGGTCCGCGGGGTGGACCCGGCATGCGGGAAATGCTTTCGCCGACCAGCGCCATCAACGGCCTGGGACTCTCCAAGGACGTCGCGCTCATCACCGACGGGCGGTTCTCCGGCGGCTCCCACGGCTTCGTCATCGGCCACATCACGCCGGAGGCTTTCGACGGCGGACCCATCGCGCTGATCGAGGACGGCGATGAGATCACCGTGGACGCCGAGTCCCGCGAGATCACACTGCACGTGGACGACGCCGTGCTGAGCGAACGTCGGAAGGTGTGGCAGCGGCCAGCGCCCTATGCGGACCGGGGCATCCTCGCCAAGTACGCCCGCCAGGTGAGCTCCGCGAGCCTGGGCGCGGTCACCGACCGGGACTGACGGCGGGCCGCAGGCTGCACGCCCATGAGCCGACTCATCGACGTCAGTCACGTCATCGGGCACGGCACCATCACCTACCCGGGCCTGCCTGGGCCGGTCATCTGTGACTACCTGAGCCGGGAAGCCTCCCGGGCCCGGTACGCCCGAGGGACCTCCTTCCACATCGGCCGCATCGACATGGTGGCCAACACAGGAACCTACGTGGACGCCCCGTTTCACCGCTATGAAGACGGCCTGGATCTCGCCGAGCTGCCGCTCTCGTCACTCGCCGATCTGGACGCCCTGGTGGTGAGCACCAGCACCGATGCCATCGACGCCGCGGTGTTCGAGCCCCTCGAAGTGACCGGCAAGGCCGTCCTGGTGCACACCGGCTGGTCCAGGCACTGGGGGACGCCGACCTATCTGTCAGGACACCCCTATCTCACCGGCGAGGCGGCAGAGCTGCTGCTGGACCGCGGCGCGGCCCTGGTCGGTATCGACTCACTGAACATCGATGACACCCGCGGCGGAGAACGCCCGGTCCATTCCACGCTGCTCGGGGGCAACGTGCCCATCGTCGAGCATCTATGCAACCTCGAGGCGCTCCCTGCCTCCGGCTTCGCCTTCCACGCAGCGCCGGTCAAGGTGCGGTCCTTCGGCACGTTTCCGGTGCGTGCCTACGCGGTGGTGCCGGACCGGCCGTGACCCAGCGGGTCATCCTGATCCACGGTCCTCCGGCCTGCGGCAAGCTCACCACGGCCCGCGCCCTGCAGCCGCTCATCGGCGGTGTGATCCTGCACAACCACCTGACCTTCAACGTGGCGCGAACGCTGTTCGAGATCGATGATCCGCGGCTTCTGGCGCTGCATCGGGAGCTCCGGCTGGTCATGCTCCGCCACGCGCTGGCTGAAGGCATGCCGGATCTCATCCTGACGCTGGTCTACAGGGAGTCACACTCCGAGAGCAACGTGGCGGACGTGATCGACCTGGTGGCATCCCGGGGCGCACTACTTCTGCCGGTGTACCTGGACTGCCCGGAACAGGCTCTCATCACCCGGGTAACGGCGGAAGATCGGATTGCGTCCGGCAAGCTCGCCTCAGCGGAGCGCCTGAAGGTACTCCTCGAACGGGATACCTACCCACCGTTGCCCCATCCGCGGACCCGGGTCATCGCCAACGCGGAACACAGCGCCGCTGAGGTCGCTGCGGAGATCGCCCGCTGGATTCAGACTCTCGACCCCAGGCAGCCGATCAATCCATCGGGATCGTGACACTGCGCATTGAAGTGGCGGAGCAAATTGCGCATAGTTCACGCTGATTCGCCTAAAGTCCGCTAAGTGACTGAATCTATATCGGTAAACGACTTGATCATGCCGCAACCATCCACCATCGTCTGGCTCATCACCGGCCTGCTCTGGAGCATCGCCGGGACTGCGGGCGCCGAAACCCTGAAGGCCAACCGGATCCTGGTGGACAAGTCCGAGCGCACGCTGGTGCTGTTCGCTGACAGCCGACCCATCCGAACCTACCCGATATCGCTGGGTCTGAATCCCAGAGGACACAAGCGCTTCGAGGGCGACAAGCGCACGCCCGAGGGCATCTACCTGATAGACGGCAAGAATCCGAACAGCGCCTACCACCTGTCGCTGCACATCTCCTACCCTAACGAGCGCGACGTTCGCACTGCCCGTGAGCGGGGCTGGGACCCGGGGGGCATGATCATGATCCACGGATTGCCCACGGGACTCATCAAGGCATCAAGCAAGTACGAGTTCGACTGGACGGATGGCTGTATCGCCGTGAGCAACGCCGCGATCGAAGAAATCTGGCAGCTGGTCGATGAGGGGACCCTCATCGAAATCACGCCCTGACCGACGCCGCCTACACGGGTGCCGTCGCGGCAGGCGCACCCGGACCGCAGGAGAGGAGAATCCCGCATGGACTGGAAGGTGTTTCTGACCATTTTCGGCACCGTTTTTCTCGCCGAGCTCGGCGATAAAACGCAGCTGGCCACGGTGCTGTTCGCGACACGGGAATCCCTGCACCCGCTGATCGTGTTCGCGGCCGCATCCCTGGCCCTGGTCGCCACTTCCGCTGTCGGGGTGGCCGCGGGGAACTTCATTGCCGATCAGATCGACACCCGGGTCCTTTCCTACATCGCCGGCGCCGGTTTCATCATCATCGGCGCCTGGACCATCTGGAACGCCAGCTGACGTCGGAGCGCAACGAAGCCTCCGCTACAGCCCCTCCCGGGAGTTGATGCCGTCCAGCGGGTAGATGGGTCTTCGGACATGCTCGAACGTGAGCTCGGAGTAATCCGATGTGCAGACCCCGCGACCGGCACACTCCACCACATGCGCCACCAGCGGCGCGAAACCGACCCGGTAGTGAATACGTGATTTCAGCATGAGGTAGCGCCGGGCGGTGGGCTCGATGCCCAGGCTCCTGAAACAGCCGGGATCGAAGGGTTCGATGTGCCGTGAAATCACAACGATGTCCACACTGCCCACGGCAAGCACAGCGGTCCGTCCCATGTTCATGGAAAGACCCCGGGACATGGCGACGGTCGCCGGAAACCGGCCTTCCGAGAGCAGCTTCACGCGACCGGTGACGGTAAGCGGCCTGCTCTGTTCGGCAAGCGCGGGCATGGGGAGCTTGCCACCCAGGGAAACCGTGACCTCGGCACCCACACCGGCAGCCGCCATCTCCCGGACCGCCGCCGGGTCGTAGATACCGAACACCGCCACATCCTCAAGCCCTTCATCGAGCACGGCCGCGAGCACCTCGGTGGTGTCCATGGTGCCGCCGGACGCCGTGTTGTCATAGTGATCGAGCAGCAGCACGGGGCCTTCATCCCGCGCAGCGAGATCGCGGGCTCTGGCCAGCGAAGCCTGGAGCGGCTCAACCTCGTAGACGAAGTCGCGGCGATCTTCCCAGGCCCGTTCGAGCAGCTCGTCACGACAGCGCTCGGCGAGCGGGAGATCGTCGTCCGTCACCACAACCACAGAGAGCCCCGCGTTGGTGATGTCGGCGTGCGGAAAACCGGTGAACAGGCTCACGGACAGCGCGCCCTGTGCTTCCATTTCCTTCGCCCTGGCCTGCAGCGCGCTGTTCGGGAAATCGTCCGTACCCTGGCGCATGACGTGCGGCAGCATGGGTGCATTTCCCCAGGCCATCACCGGACTCACCCGGCCGCCGAACGCAGCGAGGGTGATGCGGCCCGCCTTCAGAGCCGTGCCGTCCATGTCCACGTGGGGATAGGTCTGGTATCCGGAGATCACGGTGGCATGGCGCACCATGTCCGGATACAGGTTGGCATGCATGTCGAGCGCCACACCGATGGGCACCTCGGGGGCCACCGCGCGCACCCGCCGGAGCAGCTCACCCTCGCCATCCTCGTAGGACCGGGTGACCATGGCGCCGTGCAGATCGAGGAGAATGACATCCGCGCCTGGAGCTGCCGCGACGATGCGCTCGGCGATGTACTCGTAGGCATCGTTCTCCACGGGGCCGGAAGGTGGCGCCGCAGCGACGATGGGCACCTCGATGCTGGCCTCAAGCTCCGCAGCCGCCTGCAGAAAACCACCGACGCAGCTGGCGGTACCCGAGTAGATACCGATCGCTTCGGCACCGCTCACCGGTACGCCACGACCACCGGAAAACCGGTCCAGATCGGTGATCACCGGTGAAAACGTATTCGTCTCGTGACTCATGCAGGCAATGACGATACGCACGCTGCTTCCTCCGGAGGAACCCACCCATCACTCCAGATGGTACGGCGGTGCCCGCGGGCGGACAATCGAGCCGCGCAACTGTGCTAGCATCCCGGCGCCCGATCAGACGAGGTGAATCCAGCACATGAAATCCGCCGCATCGATCCTGGTCCTGCTCAGCCTGCTGACATTGGGCGCCTGCGCGCCGGAGATCGGCAGCGAGCGCTGGTGCAAGCAGATGGCAGAGAAGCCCAAGGGAGACTGGACGGCGAACGAAGCGCTGGCCTATGCGGAGCACTGCGTCCTCGACTGACGGGCCAGACCGAACGAGGCTTGGTAACGAATCGAGCCTTCTTTAACATGGCGGTGAGCCTCGCAGGGAAGCTGATGAGGTCCGCGTGATCTCCACAGACATCACATCGACGCTGGTCATCCACACCGCCGAGGGTGGCACGGATCTGACCCAGATCACCGAAGCCACGACCCGCTGGTACCAGAGTGCCGACTTCGACCCCGCGCTGCCCGTGCTCTGGGACCTGCGTAACGCCACCCTGGAGCCGCCCCGGGAGGACCTGACGGCATGGTCCGAGGAGAACCGGGCGATGATCAATGCCCGTCGATCGGGACGGAAGACGGCCTGGGTGCTGCCCGATCCGGAAACCGCGGAGTTCGCCGTGGACCTCCTGACCCGTTCCGACTTCCAGCACCGGGTCAGGATCTTCCACGATGACATGGAGGCGGCGATTTCCTGGCTGACCTCCAGCATCCGTTGACTTGCAGGAGACAAAGAATGGCAGGCATTGACGAAATCATCGGCGAGTGGGTGAAGAAGGCGGAGCAGACTGGTGAGCTCAGGCACGGCAAGTACTGGGGCAGACCGTTCGATCTGGATGACGATTCCAGCGACACCCCGGAACGACTCAGAATGGCCTACCGCATCCTCAAGAACGCGGGCTACGTGCCGCACGAAGTGAGCGAGCTGAATCGGCTGGCCGCGCTCAAGGAACGGCTGGCGGCAGAGTCGGATCCTGAGCGCAGGATCAGCCTCGGTCGCGAAGTGGCGGAGCTCACCTCGCGCGTTCGCGTCCTGATGGGCCGTCTCAAAAAATCTTGAGCCCGTTCGTTCCCCGCGCATTCGTGGTGCCTGCCGGGTTCGCGCACCCGCAGTTCAGCCTGCGAATGCTGTGCGCCTCGGACGCCCGGGCCGACTACGAAGCGGTAATGGCTTCGGCCGCCCGGCTCAGGGCCGGTTCCCCCCACGGCTGGCCGCGATCCGGATTCACACTGGCAGAGAATCTGAAGGACCTCGAACGTCACGAGCAGGAATTTCGCGACCGGAGTGCCTTCGCCTATACCGTGCTCGACCCGCAAGGCTCGTGCGTACTCGGCTGCGTGTACATCAACCCGTCGACCGAATCCCCGCCCGCCGATGGTCCTGCCGCGGACGTCTATCTCTGGGTTCGCGACGAGCATCACCCCGGGCTCACCCGGGTCCTGTACAAGACGGTGCACGGATGGCTAGAGTCGTCCTGGCCTTTCGTCCGGGTGCGATGGGTGCGAACGGAGTACTATCGGGATGATCCCAGGGCCGAGACTTGAGTCCATGCCCATCGTCACCATCGAAACCCTTTCCGACAACGACTACTCGACGGACGATGCGCTGCCCACACCCGAGGCGCTGCAGTCGCTGGCCGACGCGCTCGGCGAGCTGTTCGGGTCTCAGCCTTCAGGGACCTGGGTGCGGGCGCGCCAGCAGCAGCGCGCCTACTATGCGGAGAACCTCATCGAGGTGCGTCCGGACATGCGCCCGGTGATCGTAGAGGTACTGAAGTCGGAGCTGGACAGAGGCAAGGACCTGGAACTGGAAGCAGCCGCCGTTTGTGCCCTTGTTGCTCAGGTGCTCGGCCGTCGCACCGAAAACGTGCACGTGATCTATGAGATGCCCGCACGGGGTCGCGTTGCCTTTGGCGGTAAGCTTGTCCGCTGACCCGCCTGCCTGTGCGCTTACCCGGCTGCTGGGACAGCATCCGGCGGCAATACGAAAGGTCCGATGGGATGGACCGGAATCGGGGCAAACTTC
>QJYB01000039.1 GCA_003247835.1 Gammaproteobacteria bacterium
ACCAGTTGTTCAGGGGGTTCAGCACCAGCCCCGGGTCGATGAGCTGACCGCCAGCCTGGCTGATACCCTGCAGCATGGGATCCAGCGCCGATGGCACGAAGTTCGCGGAGAAGCCGCCTGAGACGCCCGCGAAGGCTACGCCGATGCCGACCAGTGGGTGGCGGCCCGCTGCCTGGAAGATCACCGCGCCGAGCGGAATGACCAGCACGTAACCGGCGTCCACCGCGCTGTGGCTGATGATGCCGATGAGCAGCAGCATGGGCGTGAGCAGTTTCTGTGACGTGACATTGAGCAGCGCCCGGAGCCCCGCCCGGATGAAGCCGGTGTGGTCGGCCACGCCGATCCCCAGCATGGCGAGGAGCACCACGCCGAGCGGGTGGAAGTGCACAAAGGTGCTGACCATGTTCGAGAAGAAGCTGGTGAGTGCCGTACCCGTGAGCAGGTTCTGCACCACGATGGGCTCGCCGGAGCGCGGATCCACGTGTTCGTAGCTGAACTGTGCCATCAGCGTCGAAAGCAGCCAGACGACGATCAGCAGCACGAAGAACAGCAGTGCCGGATCCGGCAGGCGATTGCCCGTCTGCTCGATCCAGTTCAACGCCCGGGTCAGTAACCCCGCATCCGAAGGACCTTCGGTTTCCGCTCCAGGTTGCTCGCTCACGCTGCCTCCGCGTCCGCCTCGAGAGCGGCCGAGCGGCCCAGCAGGAAAAACACGTAGCCGCCCACCGCGCCGGCCAGTCCCTGCTGCAACAGACCGCTGAACAGGCGTGTTGCCGCCACCGGATTCACGTTGAGCACCAGCGGCATGATCAGATGCATGACGATGATGGCGGCGAAGAATCCGACGGCGTAACCGAGTCGACGCCACTCGGGATGCCCGCGACAGACGAGCAGAACCACCGGCAGCGCGAGCATGAAGGCAACACCGATCAGCGGCGCGTAGGTGGCGAACATGCCGAAGAGATCGTGCAGCGTCGTGTGCGCCCAGACGCCGAAGTCGATGTTCATACCCATCATCGTCAGCGCACCGAGCACGTGCTGGGTCGCCAGCACGGCGCCGATGACGTAGGTAACCAGCACGGCCACGAAAAAGGCTCCGATCGAACGGATCACGTCAGCGTTCACCCCTCCTGAGATTTACCATAGGATAACCCCTTCGGAGGTGCTTGCATCCACATGACCATGCAACGAATTCTCGCGATCCCGCTGCTCATCACCATGGTTCTCGCCACGGGCAGCGTCCGCGCCTATGAGCTGGAAACCGTGGCGGAAGGTCTGGACCGCCCCTGGTGCGTCGCCTTTCTGCCGGGTGGTGAGCTGCTGGTCACGGAGCGGCCCGGGAACCTCAAGCGCATCACTGCAGACGGTGCGGTGACTTCGGTTTCCGGCGTACCGTCCGTCTACTTCGCGCCGAGTGGACAGAGCGGCCTCTTCGACGTGCTGCCGGATCCGGACTATGCCGCCAACAGGACCATCTACCTGGTCTACGCTCACGGTGACAGAAGTGCCAACGCAACCCGGGTGACGCGGGCGAAGCTCACCGGCGATGCGCTCGAGGACGTGCAGGTCATCTTCACCGTGGAGCCGACGAAGCGTCTGCCTCAGCACTTCGGCGGCAAGCTGATCTTCCTGCCCGACGGCACGCTGCTGCTGACGACCGGGGAAGGCTTCAACTACCGTGAAGAAGCGCAGAACACCTGGAGCCTGCTCGGCAAGACCGTGCGGATCCACACCGACGGATCGATTCCGGAGGACAATCCTTTCGCGGACGGGCTGTCGGGTCATCCGGCCGTCTGGACCTACGGCCACCGGAACCCCCAGGGCCTGACTCTGGATCCGGTCAGCGGCACCGTCTACGAGCACGAGCACGGTCCCCGGGGCGGCGACGAGCTGAACATCCTGACTCCGGGCACCAACTACGGCTGGCCGGCCATCACCTACGGCATGGACTACAGCGGCGCCTACGTCTCACCGTTCACGGAGCATCCGGAGATGGCGCAGCCGGTGAAGTACTGGGTGCCGTCCATCGCGCCTTCCGGCCTCGCCGTGTACTACGGCGATCAGTTCCCGGAGTGGAACGGCAGCCTGCTCGTCGGCGCGCTGGTGGATCGTGAGGTACGCCGTCTGACGATCCGGGGGGAGGGTATCGTCGACGAGGAGGCCCTGTTCTCGGAGCTCGACAGCCGGATCCGCGACGTGCGCGTGACGCCGGACGGCAGCATCTATCTGGTCACGGACGGCGAGGGGGGACGCATCGTCCGCGTCCACCCGTCACCGTCGTCCTGAGGCGCCTCAGGCTCCGAGCAGCTCGCGGATCTTCGGCTCGATCTCCTCCGGGGTCACCTTGGGCTCGAAGCGTTCCACCACGTTACCGTCGCCGTCCACCAGGAACTTGGTGAAGTTCCAGGCGATATCGCCGGGCTTCGACTCTTTGAGGTACTGGTAGAGCTCGCAGGTGGCGGGCCCGTTCACCTCGATCTTGGCGAACATGGGAAAGGAGACGTCGTACTTCGTGCGCACGAACTCCTGGATTTCCGCTTCCGTGCCCGGTTCCTGGGCACCGAACTGATTACAGGGCATGCCGAGCACGGTGAAGCCCTGATCCTTGTAGGTCTCGAAAAGGGTACGCAGACCTGCGTACTGAGGGGTGAGGCCTCAGCGGCTGGCGACGTTGACGATCAGGCAGAGATTGTCCTGAAACTTCGACAGGCTCACCGGCTCGCCCGCGATGGACGCCATCTCGAGGCTATGAAAATCGGTCATTTTGGCTTCCTCCTCCTGACAACAATCGAGGGATAGTACCGCGACCCAAGGGATTTCACCTATTTTCCGGCTCGACCGTGACCACTAGCGTAACCGTTCGAGCAGAGGCAGGGGCTGGTGGAAGGCGCATCGTTCCTCATTCAGCTGGCCGGTATTCTCATGGCCGCCCGGATCGCCGGCGAGATCGCCGTGCGTCTCGGCGCGCCGTCGGTCATCGGCGAGCTGCTCGTCGGTGTCGTGCTCGGGCCGAGCCTGCTCGGCTGGATCGCGCCGAACGAGCTGATCCGCCTGATGGCGGAGATCGGCATCATCCTGCTGCTCTTCGAGGTCGGCCTGGAAACGGACCTCGGCCGCCTCGCGCGCTCCGGCCGTCAGTCCATCGTCGTCGCGATCGGAGGCTTCGTCACCCCCTTCGCGCTGGGATTCGCGGTGAGCAGGTTGCTGTTCGGGCACGATCAGCTGCTGGCGCTGTTCGTGGGCGGTACCCTCACGGCCACCAGCATCGGCGTGACCGTGCGGGTGCTGCGCGACGTCAGGCGGCAGAACAGCTACGAGGGCCAGGTGGTGCTCGGTGCCGCGGTGCTCGACGACGTCATGGGTGTGCTGCTGCTGGCCGTTTTCTATGACTTCTCCCGGAGCGGCGAGGTGAATCTGCAGGACCTCGGCCAGGTGTCGCTGCTGATCACCGCATTCTTCGTCCTGGCTCCCGTGGTCGCCAAAGTCATCTCCTTCCTCATCAGTCACTATCGACGTGTCTCGCAGCTCCCCGGCCTGGTTGCGTCGACCATCCTGTCACTGGTCATGTTCTTCGCCTGGCTGGCCCACGCCGTGGGCGCACCGGAGTTGCTCGGTGGTTTTGCCGCCGGCCTCGCTCTGTCGCGCCGGTTCTTTCTGCCGCTGGGTGTGGCATTGGCGCGCAACACCGATTTCGCGGAGGAGGTGGAACGTGACATGAAGCCCATCGTGCAGATGTTCACGCCCTTCTTCTTCGTGACCGTGGGCCTGACTCTCGATCTCACGGCAGTGGACTGGGGCTCGCCGTTCATCTGGCTGTTCTCGATCTCCATCGCCTTCGTCGCCATCGTCGGCAAGATCGCGGGCGGCTATCTGCTCTACCGGGAGCACTGGCTGATGCGGAGCGCCATCGGCATGGCCATGGTGCCGCGGGGCGAGGTGGGCCTGGTGTTTGCGGAGCTCGGGCGGGTGACCGGTATCCTCGACGCCCAGACCTACGCCGGAATGGTGCTGGTGGTCGCCTACACCACCCTGTTCTCGCCGTTCTGGATCAAGGTGTTCTACCGGCTCTACGGCCACCGCCCGGAGCTCACGGAGCGGGGAGGGAGCCCGCCCAGTCGGTGAGGGTAGCGGTGAAGAGCTTCGGGTCCTGGCCATGCATGGAGTGGCCCATGGCTTCGAAGGAGCGGTAATCCACGTCGACGCCGGCTTCGGTGAGCAACGCCCGGACGCGGGTCGCCTGCACGTCCGAGATCGCGCCCATCAGCAGACCGGTATCCGGGTCGGTGTGGCGGAGGTGGTGGGTGAACAGCACCGGAACCTTCACACTCCTGAGCATCCGCTCGTGGTCACACGATGCGGCCACCGTGCCCGTCCAGAAGGCGCGCCCCCATTCCGGATCGTACTCCTTCAGGTTCTGCGGCGGCTCGCCAGCCGACGGCGGCCGCATCATCATCATCCAGGGATGCAGGTATTCGGGGGCTGCCTCGGCGACACCGGGCCAGTCACCGATCCGCCACTGATCACCGAGGAATGTACTCCAGAGATGAAACATGCCGCCCACACCCTGGCGGATACCCGGTCCGCTGGCCGGTGAGAGCTCCGAAGCGAAGAGCGGCGGATCCTCATAGCAGGCCGCTCGCACCTGACCCGCCTTGGCATAGGCCGACAGCCACGCGGACAGCACACCACCCGAGGACAGGCCGCTGACGATGGTCGGCCGACCGATCACCAGATCGATGAAGCGGACGAGATCGTTGCCCATGTTGTCGAGCGTGTATCGCCCCGGCGTGCGCGTGCTGCGGCCCTGACCCCGCAGGTCGACAGCATGGGCCTGGAAGTGCTCGGCCAGCAGCGGCAGCGCGGCCTCGTACCCCCACCAGGATTCCGTCTGCCCCGGGATCAGCAGCAGCGCCGGCTTCGAGGCGTCCCCCACCACGACGTAGTTCATCTGCACCTCACCCAGATCGGCGAGCTGCTCGGGAAACCCATGCGCCACGTAAGTTTCATCCGGATTGTGCGGGCCGAAGCGGCCCCGGTACTGAGCCATGTTCCTCTCCTCCTCCGGCCAGACAGCTTACCGCGTCCCGATGGATCCCATCAGGTCTGCGGTACCCGGCCCCGTTCGGCAAGGCGCGGGAACAGCCGGGTCGCATTGCCGGACCCGATCGCCGCCCTGTCCTCGCTGCTGAACCCGACGAAGTCGGCAATCCCGCGGGCTGCCGCCGCACCAACGCGCTCCGGCGCGAACGGGTAGTCGCTGCCGTAGAGAATGCGATCGGCGCCCACCAGCTTCGTCAGCGCCGACAGCGCATATTCACTGCCGGACAGCGCTGTGTCGTAATAGAAGCGGCGCAGGTAGTGCAGGAAGCCATGAGGCGCGCGCTCCCGCATCTGCGGCGACGTATCCAGCAGCGCCCAGCGCCAGGCCAGATAGGGTGCCGTGCCACCGGCATGCGCGAAGATGAAACGGATGTTTCCGAACCGCTCGGCGGCACCCGTCCAGACCAGGTTGGCAATCGCCCGGCTGGTGTCGAAGACGAACTCCGTCGCGAAGCCGGGAATGGTGATGGAGGACGATGGATTCGGCGGCAGCGTCGGGTGCACGAAGACCACCGCCGACCGCCTGTCCAGCTCCTCGAGCACGGGGTCCAGCGAGGCATCACCCAGGTAGCGTCCGTCGCCGTGGCTCGTCATGAGCACCACCCCGTCGAGCGCGAGCGTGTCCAGCGCGTAGGCCATCTCCGTGAGCGAGCCTGTCACGTCCGGCATGGGCAGTATGGCGAAGCCGCCGAAGCATTCCGGGTGATCGCCGACGAGCCGCGCCGAGTACTCGTTGCACGCCCGCGCCAGCGACCGCGCCTGGTGATCGTCTCCGAAGTGCACGCCGGGGGAAGACACGGACAGCATGCCCGTGCGGATGTCCTGCCGGTCCATCATCTCGATGGCCGCACCTGGGCTCCAGTCCGGCACCGGAATGCCTCCCGCGGTGCTGATACCGCTCGCGTTCAATGCCTCGACATAGGACAGCGGCAGGACGTGCTGATGCACGTCGACCTTGTCCGCGGTCGGCATCAGATGAGCCCGGGGTACTGGCCGCCGTCCAGCAGCAGATTCTGTCCCGTCACGAACCCGCTGCGCGGGCTGCACAGGAACGCGGCGTAGGCACCGAACTCCTCGGGCCTGCCGAACCGCCGCGCCGGAATGTCCTTCTTCGCGTTCTCACGGAAATCCTCGATCGGCACCCCCCGCCTCGCCGCGAAACGCTCGTGATTCGACTTCAGCCGGTCGGTATCGAACTGTCCGGGCAGCAGGTTGTTGATGGTGACGTTGTAGCGGGCCACGTCCCGGGCGACCCCGCTGACGTAGCCCGTCAGCCCGGCACGGGCACCGTTGGAGAGGCTCAGCATGGCGACCGGTGCCTTCACCATGTGGCTGGTGACGTTCAGGATCCGTCCAAAACCGCGCTCCTTCATACCCGGCAGCGACGCGTTGATGAGCTCGATGGCGGAGAGCATGTTCGATTCGATGGCGGCGAGCCAGTCCTCCCGCGAGAACGACAGGTAGTCGCCCACCGGTGGGCCGCCCGAGTTGTTGACAAGGATGTCCACGTCCGCGCACTCGGGCAGGAGTGCCGCGCGTTCGTCGCGGTCAGACAGGTCGACGGTGAGGCAGCGCACCGGATTACCGGTTTCCGCTTCGATGGCCGCTGCCGCAGCTTCGAGCTTCTCCGGATTCCGAGCCACCAGGGTGACGGCCGCGCCTTCACCCGACAGGGCCTCGGCGATGGCGAAGCCGAGCCCCGAGCTGCCGCCGCAGACGATGGCCTTCCTGCCGCTGATTTCGAGATCCATGATTACCCTCCGATGTGGTGAAGTGCCCTGCCCGGTCAGGCCGGGAGAGCCTTGTGGCCCCAGAGGCTGGTCGTGTCGTAAGTGGTCGTCTGCCAGATGGCGTCGTCGATCTCGACCCCGCCGAAGCCGTACTCGATGTCGAAACCGGACGGCGTTTCCATGTAGAAGCTCACCATCCTGTCGTTGCTGTGCTTGCCCAGCGAGGATGAGATGCGCACGCCGGCCGCCTGGGCCGCGTCGAGACCGGCACCGACATCGTCCAGCGACGCCACCTGCAGCATGATGTGATTGAGCCGCTTCGGCGCTGGAATCGGCGCCAGCGCGATGGTGTGGTGGCGGGGATTGCAGTGCAGGAACGTCAGGGTGAGTTGCCTGCCCGGCGGGCCGAGCAGGATGTGATCCGAGAGCAGAAAGCCGAGACCCTGCATGTAGAAGGCTTCCGCCTTCGCGCGATCCGCCACCATGAGCACCATGTGCCCGAGACCCTGGTCACCGGTGACGAACCCGGAGACGTCGCGCGGCGAGTGGAACGGCTCGTCCACGGCACGATCGCCCACGTAGAGCTCCACCGACAGGCCGAACGGGTCCGCGCAGCGGACGAGCCGCGCCACATTCCGCGCCGCAGCCGCCTCGTCCGTCGCATCCTGCACGGAAACACCCTGGCCCTCGAGGCGGGCCCTGATGGCTTTGAGCGTCTTATCGTCGGCCACCTCGAATCCCGCCGTACGCAGGTCGTCCTCGCCGGTCTCGACCAGGCGGATCCGCCAGCAGGCACCGTCGTAACGCAGCAGCAAGGCATCTTCTGCATCCACGACTTCGACGCCCAGTACACCGGTGGCGTAGTCGCGCCATGCCGCAAGGCTCGACACGCCGATTTCCAGATAAGCCAGATTGAGTACAGATGGTTCGGTCATGAACTGCGCCTCCGCGGCGATTCGATCAGTAGATCGTTCCCGGCGGGATGTCGCCGCCGAACTCGTGAAGTCCCCAGCTCACGTAGGCCGCATCGCGCACGTTGCAGACGTGCGTGATACCCGTCTGCAGATCGCGCCACCAGCGTTCCAGCGTGTTGTCCTCCTGGACACCGGCAGAGCCCGCCAGCCGGGCGAGCGGTGCTATGGACTCGAAGACCCGGTCGGTCGCACGCACCTGATCGCGCCGGAACGTGAGGCGCTGCTCCGGCGTGATCTTGTGGCCGGCGCTGGTGCAGTCGTAGAGCTCGGCGATCATGTGCTTCAGATGGCACTTGCTCGCCGACAGATCCGCCTCGGCAACGGCGAGGGCCGCCAGGTAGGCTGGATCGGTCTTCGCAACGCTGCCCGAGACCGACACGCGACCTTCCATGTAGGCGCGCTGGGCGCGCAGCGCACCTTCGGCGATGCCGAGCGTGCCCGCGGCGATGGCCGCCGGAAACATGACGCCAAACATCAGCGCGTACAGCGGGTTGCCGGGCCGCCGCTCCTCGGCGTAGATCCCCTCGTTGACCTTCCAGGCCTCGCTCACCCGGTAGTCCGGTATGAACGCATCCTGCATGCGGACGTTGAAGCTGCCCGTGCCCTTGAGTCCCATGACGTTCCAGCTGTCGCCGACGATCTCGTAGTCGCCGCGGGGCAGCATGAAGTGGCGGACATCCGGCCGACCGCGCGGCAGATTGCCCTCCGCATCGGTGACCATGCCGCCGAGGATCACCCAGTCGCAGTATTCGGTTCCGGTGGAGTAAGGCCACTCCCCCGTCATCAGGAAACCGCCGTCAACGGGCCGGGCACGACCGAAAGGCGCGTAGGGCGAGGCGGTGAGCGTGTCCGGATCGCTGCCGTAGACCTCCTGCTGCAGGCGCGGATCCATGAAGGAGATCTCCCAGGGGTGGACGCCCACCACGCCTGCTACCCAGCCGGCGGACGGCTGCTCGGCACCCGTCGCGATGACCCAGTCGAGAAACTCGTTCGGGTGCGCTTCGTCGCCCCCCAGATCACGGGCCAGCAGCAGCCGGAAGCCACCGGAGTCCTTCAGAACGTCCACGGTCCGCCTGGTCAGATTTGCCTGCCGGTCACCGCAGAGCCCGTCTTCCTTGAGAACGTGGGCGTTGTCCTCGATGTACGTCCTGGCCGAGACCTGAGCTCTCGTCATGTGCTTTCCCTCCCCGGTGGAAACTCGAAAGAACGCATCCTACGCCAGTTTGTTCTCATCAGAGAAACCGGATTTTGATATGCTTTCCATCGATTTTTACGATGAGGAACGACGTGAACGAGCCGCGCGCCGGCGTGCACCTGCGCAGCGTCAACCTGAACCTGCTGCCGGTTCTGGAAGCGCTGCTTTCCAGTCGCAGCGTCACCCAGGCGGCGGAGAAGCTGCACATGAGTCAGTCCGCTGTCAGCGACGCGCTCTCCCGACTGCGGACTCAGTTCCGAGACGAGCTCCTGGTTCGCAGCGGCCGCGAGATGTTCCTGACCCCGCTGGCCCAGGACCTGCTGGCCCCGCTCGGCGAGACCCTGGCCCGGGTCGAAGCGCTGGTCGAGGCCCCGACCTTCCGGCCCCGGGACCTCGAGCGCGAATTCATCGTTGCCACCGCCGACCCCGTGACCATGGCCTTCGGTGCGCCGCTGTGCGCTGCTCTGCAGCGGGAAGCACCGCTGGCCACCGTACATTTCGTCGATCTGCAGCGGCGGGACTACGAGCGACTGCGCGGCATGGAGCTGGACCTGGTGATCGTCCCGCGCGGCTTCATCCGCACGGAACGGCTCATCGAGTGGCCCATCTATGAAGAGGCCTTCGTCTGCATCGCCCGCCGCGGTCATCCGCAGGTGCGCGGCCGCATCGACCGCAAGCTCTACGCAAAGCTGCCACACGTCTCCTACCGGGCGGACCAGGAGACGACCGTGTCCATGGAGTCCCGGCTGCTGGGCCTCGCCCAGCACGACGTGATCAAGGTGTCGAGCTTCTCGCTGCTGCCCCTGATCGTCGAACAGACGGACGCCATCGCCCTCGTCCAGCAGCGGATCGCCGAACGCTTCGCGGAGACCGCCGACATCGTCATCTGCGAACCGCCTGTGCACATCCCGCCCATCGAGGTATGCATGTACTGGTCGCCGGCCCACGAGCAGGACCGGGCGCATGCCTGGTTCCGGGACCGGCTGAAGGCGATTGCCGCAAACCTGAGTTGACCCTCCACGGCGCCGATCTGTCGCAGATAGAGTTCCTCGGCCCCGACTTGCCGCGATGACGGTGTTCGGTCACCATCGCCCGCTCGGGAGTCGCGACGGACCATGCGTACTCATCGACCCGGCCAGAAGACAACGGAGAGGAAGTCAATGCCATTGAGAACCACGATCATCGCAGCGTCCATGTTCTGCGTACTGCTCGCCACGGCCATCTCGGCCGAGGAAGGGCCCACACCGGAACAGCGTGCGGTCACGGCCACGGAGAATCGTCAGGCGGTGTTCAAGCTGCTCGGTGTGAACATGGGGCCGATCGTCGGCATGGCGCGAGGCAGCGTGCCGTTCGATGCTGAGGTGGCGGAACGCAACGCCAGACGCATCGCGATGCTGTCTACGATGATTCCGGAACGGTTCGCGGCGATGGACACCCGGGGTTTCGACGTGACGACCGAAGCGCTGCCTATCATCTGGGACAATCCCGACGACTTCGCGGAGAAAGCCAAGGCGCTGCACGATGCAGCCATTACCTTCGCCGAGCTGGCCGCCACCGGCGAGCAGGCAACGACGCTCGGAGGTCTGCGGGCATTCGGCGGTGCCTGCGGCAACTGCCACGATACCTACCGGGTTGACGACGACGACTGATGCGCAGGCGCCCCTGATGGAGGCGCGCACCCTACACGGGCACGCGCGCCTAATTCGCGCGTAAGAAGAACGCCGCCAGTGACTTCTGATCCTCGATCGTGAGCCGGCTGGTGTTGTGCTCGATCACCGGCTCCATCCCGCCGCCAACGAACTCGCCATCCGGCTTCAGACCCAGCGACAGAAACAGCACGAAGTCCTCTGCGGACCAGTCGGCAAGAGCGTCGGTGTCGATGGCTTCCACATCGCCTTCGGGCAGCACGCCGCCGCCGAACTCGCGGCTCTGATCCGGAATACCGAGCCCGTTTCTCGGCGTGTGACACTCCCCGCAGTGTCCGAGATGACGCGCGAGATAGGCACCGCGGGCAACGACAGGATCCGGCTCGTCCGGCGGTTCCGGGTTAAGCACCGACCCCAGATGGTTCCACCCGGCCAGCGTCCACCGGAACAGCCAGACGGGGACCTCGTGATCGGGCGGGCGGAAGGCCACCGCGGGTAGCGACATCAGATACGCACCGATGTCCAGGGCGTCCTGGTCCGTCATGCCCGCGTACGAAGGATAGGGAAACGCAGGATAGTAGAAGGCGCCGTCCGGACGTCTGCCGTGCTTGAGTGCCCGCAGGAAATCGGTCCCCGTCCAGCCGCCGATGCCGGTTCCGGCATCGGGCGTGATGTTCGCCGCGTAGAAGGTTCCGAAGTCCGATTCCAGCGCCATGCCACCACTGAGCGAGTCCGGGTGCTCGACGCCCTCGTGGCAACTCACGCAGCCACCGGCCGCAACCAGGTAGCGGCCGCGTTCGATGGCGGCCGGGGTAGCCGGCAACTCCGCCGTGGTCACCGACGGCGCTGCGAACAGCCACCACCAGGCAACGGCCCCGCCGAGCAGTGCGACGATCAGTATGGTTGTGGTTCTTCGCATCCTGAATATTCAGTCAAGCCAGCAGGCCCAGCAGCAGGTAGATCACGAGGCTCACCAGCCCGATCACGAAAGCATACGGCAACTGGGTCTTGACGTGATCGATGTGATCCGACGCGGCACCGGTAGACGCGAGTATGGAGGTGTCCGACAACGGTGAGCAGTGATCGCCGAACACGCCGCCACCAGCCACCGCTGCCACCGTCGCGTATACCACCATCCCCAACTCGTCGCCGGTGAATGCGAACGCGATGGGCACGCTGATGGGCATCAGGATCGCGAACGTGCCCCAGGAGGTACCGGTGGAGAAGGAGATGATCGCGGCGATCAGAAAGGTCAGAGCGGGCAGCAGTGCCGGCGTGAGCCAGCCTTCCGTCGCCGATACGATGAACGCGGCGGTGCCGAGGGACTTCGACAGATCGTTCAGCGCGTAGGCGAAGGCGAGGATGAGGATCGCCGGCATGACGCCCTTGATTCCGGCGACCGCGGTGCGGGTGATGTCGGCGAGCGGGACGCCCTGCACGCGCATGACGATGCCGGCCACCACTGAGGAGAGCAGAAAGGCTTCCATGGTCAGCGCCGAGGACGTCAGCACGAAGGAACCGACCCCCACGCCGATCACCACCAGCACCGGCAGCACGAAGTTCCAGAAGAGGCTCGTGCGGATACCGGGATACGGCTGGATGTCCGTGAGCTCCTCACCCATGAGCGGCTCGGCGCCTTGCCTGAACACGCGGCCCGTCGTCAGCGCGCGCTGCTCGGCGCCCGCCATGGGGCCGAAGTCGGGTATGACCCGCGCGGCGATGAGGCCGACCACAGCCACCGCCAGCAGGGCGTAGACGTTGAAAGGTATCGACGCGACGAAGACCTGCATGGCCTCGGTCGCGTCGGTCACCGGACCCATGCCGATCAGCAGCCCGGCGATGTACACGGCCCAGCCCGTCACCGGCACCAGCACACTCACCGGCGCGGACGTGGAGTCGGCAATGTAGGCGAGCTTCTCCCGGGAGATACGGTGGCGGTCGGACAGATCGCGCATGGTGGCGCCGACGAACAGCGGGCTGAAGTAGTCGCTGAAGAACACGAACATACCCATCACCCAGGCCATGAGCTGCACGCGCACCCGGTCGAGGGACAGTCCCTCCACCCAGCGGCTGAAGTTGGCGATGGCTCCCGTACGCTGAAAGAAAGCGATGGTCACGCCGATGAAGAGCTCGAGCAGGAAGATCCAGGAAAAAGCCGTGGTGCCCAGCGAGCGCTTGAGCAGGTCGGGCAGACCCATCAGCCCCTGACCCGCCGCCAGCACACCGACCAGACAGGCGGTGGCCAGCGAAAAGACCGTATTGCGCGTGACGAACGCCAGCACGATGGCGACAAAGGCCGGCAGCAGGCTCAGCGCACCCAGGGTTTCCACGCCGGCTGCCACTAACGCTCCGCCGCGCCCTGGCGCGACTGCCACCGCTCTGCCACCAGATAGCCCAGACGCCGGAAAGGCTCCGGCGGCAGCCACCGGGCGGCGCCGAACAGCCCGAGTACGTCCGCTGGCTCGCCACCGCTGGCAAGCTCTGCCAGGGCCGCGCCGAACAACGTGCCTTTGACCACCCCGCCGCCGTTGCACCCTGCCGACACCCAGAGCCCCTCGGCCAGCTGACCCCAGAGCGGTCCACCACCCAGGGTATAGCCGGTCGCGCCACCCCAGGTGCTGGCGAAAGGCGGCAGATCGAGAATCGGGAAACGGCGGCCCAGGTTGTCACGGAGCTCCGCCTCGATGCGTTGCGGTGGTGCTTCCCGTTCGTAGCCATGTGAAGAACGCACTAGCAGCCTACCGTCCGCGGTCAGTCGCAGCGTGCTGCCGAGCCGATGCGCAGGGAGCAGGCCCCACTGCTCGTCACTGCCCAGGCGGGCGAGGTTCCTGTCGTCGAGCGGCTCCGTCAGCGCCGCGTAGGTGTACATGGCCACCACCCGGGAAGCGCTGGGAACCAGCAGTTTGGCGAACGCGTTGTTGGCCAGGATCACGTGCGGCGCCCGCACCTGGTGGCCGCCGGCGGTAAGTCGCCAGCCCCCGTCTCTGACAAGCCGGGTCACACACGTTTGCTCGAGGAGCGAAACGTTGGGCGGCAGGGTGGCGGCCAGTGCCCGGATCAGGGCCGCCGGTTGCGCCAGATAGCAGTCCGGCGAGTACAGACCTTCCTGGTAGAACCGGGTGCCGATGCGCGCTGCCAGGGCTTCCCGGTCGAGGACCGCATACGGCAGGCGCGCCCCATCCAGAAACCGTCGATACCGCGCGAGCGCCGCCAGGCCCACCGGCCCCACCGCCGCACGGTAGGTACCCCGACGGGCCAGCGCGCAATCGATCCGTGACGATTCCACCAGCGCGGCGATCTCGGACATGGCGCCGCGGACCAGCGCGTTCGCCGTCCGCATGCGGGCGATGGCGGACGGATCAGCATCCTCTGCCAGGGCCACCTCCAGCAGAAAGCCTGAGTTCCGGCCCGGGTTACCCTCTCCCAGCGTCAGCGCGTCGAGCACCAGGATGCGGTCGTTGGGTCGTCGCGCCGACCAGCGCCGTGCCGCGGCCAGCCCGGTGTAGCCCGCGCCGACCACCACCAGGTCGCAGGTCACATCCCCATCCAGACGTCGACCGGTGCGTTCCGGAAGCAGCGCATTCCAGCCTGATGGCGTGCGGTAGCTGCCGGGTACGGCGCGGTAGGCGGAAGCGGTCATCGCCGTAGCCTACCAGAGGCGGGGTCGTCGACTCCCGTCGGCGACGGTCCGTGCGCCTGTCGGACGCCGCCTGCCCCGGTAATTGGCACCCCGACGCTCCCGGGCTAGACTCGAATCCATCTTGATCCCACGGAGATCCGCTCGTGCGCCGCCAGTTCCGGGCCACAAACCATGTCGCCTCCGCCGCCCTGGCACTTGCCCTGCTGCTGCCGGCTGCGTCGAGTCACGCGGTGTGGCAATGGATGCGCGGTGCCGCGCTGACGGATTTCAAGGACTCCGACTGGACCATGCTCAAGGAGACGGCCCGTCATGTGCTGAGCGACCTGCCGGACCGGGAGCAGGCCAACTGGTCCAATCAGGAAACGGGCAACAAGGGCTCCATCATTGCGCTGGCGACCTTCCAGTACGAAGGCCAGAAGTGCCGACTTGCCGCCATGCGCAACATCACTTTCCGCGGCCGCGACGACCGCTCCTCCTACACCCTGTGCCAGCAGGCGGACGGCGACTGGATCTTCGTCCCGGAGAGCTCGATCCGTGGGTCCATGGCCACGGAGGCTGCAGGCGCCGAAGCACCCGAAGCAGCCGGAGAAGGCGAGGCCGACACCGCGGCAGCGGCCGATTCCGAGTCCTGACCCACCCCGATACCCGCCGCGCAGGCACCCGACACAGCCGCCTGCAGGGAGAACCCATGTCCACGTCCGACCGCCCTGTCACGTTCCGCCCGTTCCGGTCCTGGTGCGTGCCGGGCAGCCTCATCACGGCCGCGCTGCTCGCCGTGTGCTCGTCTGTTGCGATGCCGGTCGCTGCCGACGCGGTGTCGGACTGCTACCTTGACGCCTTCGATCGGGAAGCCGACTCCGTGACGCTCGGCGAGCTCCGCCAGCGCTGCGCCGCGGCTGAAACCCATCTCACTTCCATCGCCGTCGCGCCGGCCGCGGATCCCCAGAAAAAGACACTGCCTGCGGAGCCGACCACATCCTTCACCCAGCAGATCGCCGCGGAACGGCAGAGCCTGGATCGAAGCTACAGCCTGACACCGCATCTGCCCAACTATCTGCTGCCCTACAGCCGGCGCAACGACCCCAACCAGCCCGACCTCCAGTCCACTCAGGGAAACCTCGACCGGCAGGAAGCCGTGCTGCAGATCAGTGTCAAATTTCCGCTCTGGCGTCGCATGCTCCACACCGAGAACGACATTCTCTTCTCCTACACCAGCAAGTCCTGGTTCCAGGCTTACAACAGCGCCCTGTCCAAGCCTTTCCGGGAAACCAACTACGAGCCGGAGATCTTCTGGCGGCACTACGGGGGTCCGAACCTGCCGCTCGGCGTGCGGATTGCCGGCTGGGATCTGGGCTACGACCACCAGTCCAACGGCCGCAGCGAGCCGCTCTCCCGCAGCTGGGACCGTGTCCTGGGTCGACTGGCGCTGGACGTCGCGCCGAATCTGTCCATGATCGTCAGAGCCTGGTACCGGATTCCGGAGGATCGGCAATCGGACGACAATCGGGACATCGACGACTATCTGGGTTACGGAGACCTGAGAGCCATCTGGACACCGAACAAGAACACGTTCACCGCCATGTTCAGGCCGGGCACCGAGGAGCATGGCCTCGAGCTCACGTGGAGCTATCCCATCACCAAGCATCTGCGTCTTTACACCCAGTACTACGACGGTTACGGAGAAAGTCTGATCGACTACGATCAGAAGGTGAGACGGATCGGTATCGGCTTCACCATCAACGACTATCTGCAGATCCAATGAGGCAGCGACCACACTGGCAGACGCCAGGTCCGAACCATTTCGATCGCGCCGGCCTGGTGCTCGCTGCTCTGCTGCTCTGCTGGGCCGGGAGCCTGACGGCGGCGACCCGACCCAACATACTCGTGCTGATGGCCGAGGACCTGAGCGCCCACGTCGGCGCCTTTGGCGATCCGGTGGCCCGCACGCCGCATCTGGACATGCTGGCTGCCGCCGGGGTGCGCTTTCCCAACACGTTCACCACCGCCGGCGTGTGCGCACCGAGCCGGGCGTCCTTCCTCACCGGCGTGCATCAGATCAGCCTGGGCGCCCAGCACATGCGGACTTCCACCTCGCCGGTCGCCACCTACCTGGCGGTACCACCGCCGGAGGTGAAGGCCTTTCCCGAGCTGCTGCGCGCTGCCGGTTACTACACGTTCACCGACCGCAAGCTCGACTACCAGTTCTCCGGCATCGGCGCCGGGTCCGGCCCCGAAAGCATCTGGGACGCGGAAGGTCAGCTCGACCCGCTTACCGGTCTACCCGAAGATCGGCCGTTCTTCGGCCTGATCAACTTCTTCATCACCCACGAGAGTGCGACCTTCACCCCCGAGGCGGTGGCCGGCACGCCCGGCGAGACCATGGCGAGGAAGGCATCCGCCGCCCGGGCGCGGATCCCGGACCGCACCGATCCGGACACCGTCGTCGTGCCGCCCTACTACCCGGACACCAAGGCGGTGCGCGAGCACATCGCCGTCGTCTACGACAACGTCCGTCTCATGGACGCCGAGGTGGGCCAGATCCTGAAACGGCTCACCGAGCTCGGCCGGACAGACGACACCATCGTCATCTGGACCACGGATCACGGCGATCCCCTGCCTCGCGCCAAACGAGAGCTCTTCGACTCCGGCATCCGCGTGCCCATGATCATCCGCTGGCCCGAGTCCCTGCGGCCGCCGGGGATGGTGCCTGGTACCCCGGACGAGCGGCTGATCAGCTTCGTCGACCTGGCGCCGGTGATCCTCGCCATGGCCGGCGTGCCGGCACCGGCCTTCCTGCAGGGCGCCGACGTGCTGGCACCGGACGCCCTGTCCCGGGAGTACGTCTATGCGTCCCGGGACCGGATGGACGAGCAGGCCGACCGGGTTCGCGCCGTCCGCGATGCCCGCTACAAGTATCTGCGCTACTTCGATCCGGGCACCCCCGGCGCCGTGCACATCGCCTACCGGGATCAGGGACGCATCATGCAGGCCCTGTGGCGGGGTCGCGAGGCCGGCACGCTCAACGCCGAGCAGTCACTCTGGTTCGAACCGCGGCCGGAAGAAGCGCTGTACGATCTCGCCACGGATCCCTATGAGCTCGACAACCTGGCCGGGGCACCCGATCAGCTCGCCATCCTCACCCGGCTGCGTTCCGCGTACGCGGCCTGGAAGATCCGGGTACCCGACCTCGGTGAGGTGCCTGAGGCGGAACTGGCGGAACGATTCTGGCCCGGTGGCGTGCAGCCGGTGACACCCACGCCGACGTTTTCCCGCCTCGACGACGGCCGCTGGACCGTCTCTGCCGAGGACAACGCCTCCATTGAAATCCGTCGCGACGACGGCGACTGGCAGCTCTACACCGGCCCTGTCGAATCAGGCGATGGGACGCTCACCGCCAGGGCCGTACGTTACGGCTACGCGCTGAGCGCAGAGGTCTCCGCACTCGCGGAGACGTCCGCGCCGCCGGCGCCCTGAGTCGCCGCCGGCACATCTCCACCGAAACGGTCAGCCAGGCTCTCGGCCAGCGTGTTGAACACCAGGCGCAGCAGCTGCTGCTGACGCACGGCTGGACGCGCCACGAGCCAGATGTCCAGGGCGACGGCCTCCGGCACCTCGAGGAATACCGGCAGCAGCCCGGGTGTCTGCAGCGCCAGATAGTCGGGCAGGCCGACGATGCCCCAGCCCAGAGCCGCAGCCCGCCGCTGACTCTGCAGCGAGTCCGTGCGGACCACGAGCTGTGCATCCGACACCCGGTATCCCATCCGATCCAGCGCCTGGCTGAAGCCGCGCGTCGACAGCCCGTCGATGAACCGGTGCCCGGCGAGGTCGGCGAGATCCGGAACCCCGTAGTGGTCGACATAGGACTGGCTGACCCAGGCACCCATGGGCAGGGCACCCACCCGCCGGCAGACCAGCTCGCTCTGATCGGGCCGGACGTGACGCACGGCGATGTCGGCTTCCCGCTGCAGCAGGTTCAGGCGCTGCGGAGAGACGATCAGCTCAATGTGGCGGTCGGCCGCCCCGTCCAGGTCCTTCAGCGGCGCCAGCAGCTCCGGGATCAGATCGTTGAAGACTTCGGCGATGGTGATTCGGACCCGTCCGGTGGTGTCCGAACGGACGGATTCGCTCACGGACTCCAGGGTCATTGCCTCGCGGCGCATCCGCTCCGCCACTTCCGCGAGCCGCTGGCCTGAGTCGTTCAGGCTGAGCCCGGCGGCCGTGCGCTCGAAGAGCACCACCCCGAGCTGCGACTCCAGCTGCTGAACGTGCCGGGCCACCGTCGGGTGGGCAAGCTCCAGAGATCGGGCGGCACCGGCGAGACTGCCGGCCTCCACCACGGAGATGAAGGTCCGGACCAGATTCCAATCCACCTCGTAGCCCGGAGCCAGTGACATGGGCACCTTCCTCGTAGTCGCGAGCCACGGCCCTGCGCCGCGAGGGGCGCGCACTGCCCGCTCAGGACGAGCACGCCGCCGCAGACAGGTCGTTGACGGTGTAAAAAATCCGAGAAACCGTTTCTACGTTACTTTTCTTCCCACGTCAACGCCGTATCGTTACTTTAAGTAACACATCCGAGCCCCCGGTCGGATGGAGGAGACCAACCACCAAGGATGTACACGATGAAAGCACCCCTGATTTTTACAGCCACCACCGTACTCGCCCTGACCCTGGGCGCCCAGGCCGAGGCTCGTACCAGCACCGCGTCCGAGTATCGCGGCTACCAGGCCTGCCTGGAGGCCAGTGCCGGGAACCTCAATGGGCTGGTGACGGATCGAACCTATCTGCTCAACGAGCAGGACGGACAACGGACCTACTACATCAACGCCACCGCCTGGGAGAGCGGCGAGCGGGTCAGCGTGGCGCTCCGCTGCGAGACCAACCGCGGCGGCCGCGTGCTCAGCACCGCCGAGCCCGCCTACGCCCGCTACGTTCCGGCCGGTGACACGGTACAGATCGCCCGCCAGTGAGGACGACTCCACGCTGACGAACGAACGTTCGGTACCCCGTCGAGCCCAACCCCTCCGGTGCACGACGGTCTCGGGGCTGCCACGCAGCCCCTTTTTTATCGCCGATCGTCAGCGATTACTCACTTACTTCAGAACGCGCGCCCCTCGCGCCACGCCTGAATGAGATCGTCATAGGGCACCGTCTCCCCGGGCGGCTTCTCGTTGGCGAGCTTCGGCTTCGGCGCGCCTGGTCGGGCAAGCCACACCGCCGGGTCTTCCGGCGGGTTGAGCTTCGGACCGCACTCTCCCTGGATGCCGGCCCGCTCCAGGCGCTCGAGCACCCTGTCCTGCTGCTCGGCCAGGGCATCCATGGCTGCCTGGGGCGTCACCGCGCCACTCACCGCATCGGCGACGTTGGGCCACCAGAGCTGAGCGAGTTTCGGATAGTCCGGTACGTTGGTCCCGGTGGGGGTCCAGGCCGTGCGCGCCGGGCTCCGATAGAACTCCACCAGGCCACCCAGTCGGGGTGCCGCCTCGGTCATGGCCTCCGATCTCAGGTCGGAATCCCGGATGGGGGTCAACCCCACCAGGGTCTTCTTCAGCGAGACGGTCTTCGAGACCACGAACTGAGCGTAGAGCCAGGCCGCTTTGCGCCGGTCCAGCGGCGTGCTCTTCAGGAACGTCCAGGAGCCCGTGTCCTGATAGCCGAGCTTCATGCCCGGTGACCAGTACGGGCCGTGGGGGGAGGGCGCCATGCGCCACTTCGGGGTGCCGTCTGCGTTCACCACGGGCAATCCGGGCTCGATCATGTCCGCCGTGAAGGTGGTGTACCAGAAGACCTGCTGGGCAATGTGACCCTGAGCCGGCACCGGCCCCGCCTCGGAGAACGTCATGCCGGACGCCTCCGGCGGAGCGTAAACCTTGAGCCAGTCCATGTACTTTCTCAGCGCGTAGACGGCCGCCGGACCATTGGCCGCGCCGCCCCTGGCCACCGTGGCACCGGCCGGGCGGCAGCCCTCCACCCGGATGCCCCACTCGTCCACTGGCAGCCCGTTGGGAATACCCGGGTCCCCGGCGCCGGCCATGGACAGCCAGGCGTCGGTGAAGCGCCAGCCGAGTGAGGGATCCTTCTTGCCGTAGTCCATGTGGCCATAAACCCGCTCACCATCGATGGTCTTCACATGGTTGGTGAAGAAATCGGCGATGTCCTCGTAGGCGGACCAGTTCACCGGCACCCCGAGCTCGTAGCCGTAACGCTCCCGGAAAGCAGCCTTGAGGTCGTCCCGCTGAAACCAGTCGTAGCGGAACCAGTACAGGTTGGCGAACTGCTGATCCGGCAGCTGGTAGAGCTTGCCGTCCGGTCCGGTGGTGAAACTCCTGCCGATGAAATCGTCCAGATCCAGCGTCGGCAGGGTCACGTCCGCACCTTCCCCCGCCATGAAGTCGGACAGCGGCACCACGTAGCCGTAGCGCGAATGGGTGCCGATCAGGTCCGAGTCGTTCACGTAGGCGTCGTAGACGTTCTGGCCGGACTGCATCTGGGTCTGCAGCTTTTCGATCACGTCCCCTTCCTGGATGAGGTCGTGGGTTACCCGGATGCCGGTGATCTCCTCGAAGGCCCTGGTGAGCACGGTGGATTCGTACTCGTGGGTAGTGAGCGTCTCCGAGACCACGTTGATGCGCATGCCGCGGAACGGCTCGGCGGCCGCCGTGAACCAGGCGAGCTCCTCGAGCTGAGCCGCCCGCGGGAGGGTGGAAGGACTGAATTCCTCGTCCACCCAGCGGGCGGCGTTGGCGACATAGTCCACCGTTGCCGTCGATGTCGGCTCGCCGCCGGTGGTGTCCGTTTCCCCACCGCACCCGGCGAGCAGCACACCGGCCACCAGCACCGCCGGCCATCGTCCGCCACCCGTCGTCACCATCCCCGTCCCCTCTGAATCGAATCGGCTCACATCAAAACCCGTTTAACCCCAGCGCATCAAGGCGATACCCGCCACCAGCGCCAGCACGCTGGCGATGACCACTGGTGCATCGGTGAAAGCGAGCCACAGCACGTGCAGGAATGCCGCAGTGAGCAGCGCGATGAAGAACCGGTCGCCGCGGGTGGTCACCATCGGCAGAACGCCCCGGCGCGCCACACTCGGCGAGACCCGCTCCCAGACCGTCATCACCACCAGCGACAGCGCAACGGCTGCGAAGAAGATCGCCGTCGGCAGTGTCCAGGCCATCCAGCTCACGACGCCGGCCTCACGAGACCCGCCCCAGCGCAAAGCCCTTCACCAGGTGCCGGCGGACGAACCAGACCACGGCGATCCCGGGCAGGATGGTGAGCACGCCCGCCGCCGCGAGCACGCCCCAGTCAATGCCGGAAGCGCTCACCGTGCGTGTCATCACCACGACGATGGGCTTGGCCTCGCTGCCGGTGAGCGTGCGCGCCAGCAGCAGCTCCACCCAGCTGAACATGAAGCAGAAGAACACCGTCACGCCAATGCCACCGCGGATCACCGGCAGGAAGATGCGGAAGAAGAAGTAGGGCAGGCTGTGACCGTCGATGCGCGCCATCTCGTCGAGCGAGCGCGGCACGGCAGACATGAAGCCTTCGAGAATCCACACCGACAGCGGCACGGTGAACAGGCAATGGGCCAGCGCCACGGCCAGTGGCGTGTCGAACAGCCCCACCGCCGAATAGAGCTGAAAGAACGGCAGCAGGAATACGGCCGGTGGCGCCATCCGGTTGGAGAGCAGCCAGAAAAAGAGATGCCTGTCGCCTGTGAACCGGTAACGGGAGAACGCATAGGCCGCGGGCAGCGCCACGCTCACCGAGATGATCGTGTTGATGGCCACGTAGCTGAGCGAGTTGAGAAATCCTTCGTACCAGACCGGGTTCGTGAAGATCTCGGTGAAGTTCGCGACGGTGAAGGCGCCTTCGCCGAAGGCGGCGCCTTCGCCCGCGAGGATGGCGGCGTTCGGTTGCAGCGCCAGTCGGACCAGCCAGTAGATGGGCAGCGCCAGATAGAGACCGTACAGCCAGAGCAGCCAGCGGGCGCGGGGCAGGGCGCTCACCGCTCACCCCGCTCGGCGATCACGCTCGTGTAGAAGAGCCAGCAGAGCAGCAACACGACCAGGAAGTAGAGCACGGAGAATGCGGCTGCCGGGCCCAGATCGAACTGACCCACGGCCATGGTGGTCAGGTACTGGGACAGGAACGTGGTGCTGTTGCCCGGGCCGCCGCCGGTGAGCACGAAGGGTTCGGTGTAGATCATGAAGCTGTCCATGAGGCGGAGCAGCACGGCGATCACCAGCACGGATTTCAGACGCGGCAGCTCCACATGCCGGAATACCTGCACACCGCTCATGCCATCCATGGCCGCCGCCTGATAGCACTGCCCGGGAATGGCCGTGAGCCCTGAGAACGCGAGCAGCGCCACCAGCGACGTCCAGTGCCAGACGTCCATCATGAGCAGGGTGATCCAGGCGTGCAGCGGTTCGGCCGTGTAGTTGAACGGAATCCCCAGTTCGTTCACCGCACGGCCGAGGAGCCCGATGTCCGGCCGGGCGAAGAGCTGCCAGATGGTGCCGACCACGTTCCAGGGGATGAGCAGCGGTACGGCGAGCAGCACCAGCAGCACGCCGACCCAGCGGCCGTCCCGGGGCAGGGCGCGCGCCACCAGGATACCGAGCGGTACCTCCAGCGCGAGCACGGCGGCGCTGAAGCCCAGCTGGCGCACGAGCGCGTCGAGAAAGCGCGGATCCCTGAGCGTCTCCCGATACCAGTCGAAGCCGACGAACAGCCGCGTGTGCACGTCGAAGATGTCCTGCACCGAGTAGTTCACCACCGTCATGAGCGGAATCACCGCGCTGAACGCGACGACCAGCAGCACCGGCAGCACGCCGAGCCAGGCACGGTTGTCAGGCATGGTTTCAGGCATCCGCGCCGATCCTCCAGCCGTCCCGGAAGCAGACCAGCCGCTCCGGCCGGATGCGCAACCGCCCCGGACCCGTCGAGATGCCATCCAGCACCTGTCGGGTGATGATCGACGTGCTGCCCAGATCCGCCATCACCAGGCCGAGCAGGTGCTCGCGCTCGGCACCTAGCGTGCGCATACCTGTTATCCGCACCGGCAGGCCGTCGCCACCATCGCCGCTCGTCAGCGTGGCCCACTCCGGACGGAAACCGACGCGGCAGGGACCACTCGCTGCCTTCAGCTGCCCGATCCGGTGACCACCGGCCAGACAGTCGCTGCCACGGATCTCACCGTCCAGCAGGTTCATGCCCGGGCTGCCGACAAAGTACCCCACGTGCTCGTGAGCAGGCTCCTCCAGCAGCTCGCGAGGCGCTGCCGTCTGCAGAATACGACCGGCGTGCAGCACGCTGACGCGGTCCGCAAAGGTCAGCGCCTCGGTCTGATCATGAGTGACGTAGATCATGGTGGCACCAAGATCCCGCTGCACGGCTTTCAGGGTCTGCCTGAGGCGCCACTTGTACGCCGGCTCCGCGGCGGTCAGCGGCTCGTCGAGCAGCACCAGCGAGACATCCGGACGTGTCAGCGCCCTGGCGATGGCAACGAGCTGTTTCTCCACCAGGGTCAGCGCCGCTGGGCGCCGGCCGAGCAGGGCCGTGACCGACAGGCGCTCGGCGATTTCAACCACACGCTGCCGCTGTGTCGCGGCAGGCAGCTCCCGCATGGGAAAGGCCAGGTTGTCGGCGACCGTCATCGCCTCGTAGAGGACGGGAAACTGGAATACCTGGGTCACCCGTCGCGGCCAGGGTGGCATCGTTCCCACATCCCGGCCGTCGAAGAATATGCACCCGGGCGCCGATGGCAGCAGGCCTGACAGCAGGTTCAGAAGCGTTGACTTACCGGCGCCGGAGCTGCCGAGCAGCGCATGCGCCTCACCGCGCCTCACGTCGAGCGAAAGCCCGGACAGGGTTTCCTCACGCGCGCCCGGATAGCGGAAGCTGAGGTTGTCGAGCCGCACCTCAGCCAAGGGCCGGCGCCTCACGCTGCTCTTCGAACGTCAGCAGGCTGCCTGCGGGTGCATACAGCGTGACGCGGCCGCCCGCCGGCAGGTCGACCAGTCCTGACAGATGAGCCACCCAGTGATCCGCATGCGCCTCCACCGGTTCGGGTCGGCAGTGCAGGAACGTCTCCGACCCGTTGGTTTCCGTACCAAGCACCTCGACGGAGAACGACGCATCGTCCGCGGCGTGCGGTTTCAGGTAGAGGTGCTCAGGACGTACCAGAGCTGGGGGGTCCCCCGGCACCTGATTCGCCTGGGGATCGCTCATCAGATGCGCGGCGGCCGGGGAAGCCGGACGGTCGTACACGGCAAGCGGCGTACCGGACTGCAGCAGCGTGTGCTCGGCCAGCAGCACGAGCGCATCACCCAGTGCGAAGGCATCCCGCGGATCCGTGGTGGTGTAGATCACGGTCACCCCGAGCTCGTGCAGCAGGCTCTTGAGTTCCAGCTGCAGTGACTCGCGCAGCTTGTAGTCCAGGTTGACGAGCGGCTCGTCCATCACCAGCACGTCCGCGCCCTTGGCCAGCGCCCGGCCGATGGCAACGCGCTGCTGCTGCCCGCCCGACAATGCGTCGGGGTATCGGTCGAGCAGGTCCGCGAGGCCGAGTTTGCCCGCAATCTCGCGCACCCGGATCCGGATCCGCTCCCGGTCCCATCGCGCGGCGACCAGCGGCGACCCGAGATTTCCGGCAACCGTCCAGCCCGGATAGTTCACGAACGTCTGGTAGACCAGGGACACGGACCGGATCCCCGGGCTCGCGCTTGCGAGCGATTCACCATTCAGGCGAACGTCGCCCGACACCGGCTCATCGAGACCCGCGATCACCCGTGTGAGCGCCGTTTTGCCGGAACGGTTGCGGCCGAGCACGACGCTGATCCGCCCCGCGGGGAAACGGTGGGAAATGGGCCGGGCACCCGGCTTCAGCACCAGTGACTCAAGCTCTAACATGGGGCGAACCTTAGACGCGGAAACCACCGGACCACAATCCCATGGCGACTTCCAAAGCGGACCCACCGGTAGTGCCGGCAAGCGAAGAGGAAATGTTCGAGACCTTCACGGAGGCCGGCGAACCCACGGGCCTCGTGCCCCGTTCCGTGGTGCACGCCCGCGGCCTGTGGCACCGCTCCGTGCACGTCTTCCTCTTCGACACAGGCGGCTGCCTGCACCTGCAGCGCCGGGCGTCCGACAAGGACGTCTGCCCTGGCCTCTGGGACCTGAGTGCCGCCGAGCACCTGCAGCCCGGAGAGTCCTATGCCGACGGCGCAGCGCGCGGGCTCGCGGAGGAGCTCGGCATCCGCGGCGTCGACCTCGAACCGCTTGGCACGCCATTTACGGCTCGTCTCGAGCTGCCCGGGCTCGGCATCCGCGACTACGAGTTGCAGCAGTCCTTCCGTGCTGTCTGGGACGGCCCGCTGCGCCCGGATCCCATCGAGGTGGCCGAGGTGCAGACGGCAGAGCTCGACGCGCTCGCCCGGTGGATACGCGGCGCACCGGCAGACTTTACGCCCTGGTTTCTGCGCGATCTGACACGGCTCGGCCTGCTGCCCCGCCTGCATTCGTGGGAAAATCCACCATTCGCCGTCGGTCCGTGCCCATGAACCTGGTTCTCTACGCCGTGCCCTTCTTTCTCATAGCGCTCCTCGCGGAGTTCCTCTGGGGACGCATGAAGGGACGCGACACCTACCGGCTCGCGGACACCATCAACAGCCTGCAGATGGGCACGCTGAGCCGGCTCAACGCGGTGCTCGGCATCGGCATCGGCGGCGCCGTCTACGGCACCCTGACAAACCAGTTCACGCTCTTCGACATGGGCACCTCCGACTGGCTGGTCTGGGTGCTCGCCTTCGTCGCCTACGACTTCTGCTACTACTGGTCCCATCGCATGGGCCACGAGTGGCGGCTCTTCTGGGCATCACACGTAGCACACCACCAGTCCGAGGAGTTCAACCTCTCCACGGCGCTGCGCCAGACCAGCACCGGTTATCTGGGCTTCGTCTTCTACATTCCGCTCTACCTGCTCGGCTTTCCGCCCTACGTGATCATCACCGTCGGCAGCCTGAACCTGATCTATCAGTTCTGGGTGCACACGGAGCACATCCGCACCCTCGGCCCGCTCGAGTGGATCTTCGTCACCCCTTCGAATCATCGGGTGCACCACGCTAAGAACCCGGAATACCTGGATCGCAACTACGGCGGCGTGTTCATCCTCTGGGACAGGCTGTTCGGCACCTTCGAGCCCGAGGATCCGGAGCGGCCCTGCGTATACGGCATCACCCACCAGCTCGCGAGCTGGAACCCGCTCTGGGCCAACTTCCACGTCTACCACGACGGCGTGCGGGACATGCTCCGAACCCGGCACCTGGCCGACAAATTCCTGCTCTGGTTCAAAGGTCCGGGCTGGCGACCGCACGATCTCAGAGACGAGCCGAAACCCGACTGGCAGGCTGCCAAGTACGATCCAGCCGCGTCCCCGTTTGCACGCGCCTACACCTTCGTGCAGTTCTGGATCGCCGTACCGGCGAGCTTCGCCGTGCTGCTCGGCGGCCTCGACCGTCCGCTGACGCTGGCCGCCGCGGGCGTGCTCACCTTCGGCTTCTACGTACAGGGCGCCTGGCTGGAAGCGCGTCCCTTTGGCGCAAAGCTCGAGTGGCTGCGCCTCGCGGCCGTGCTGGGCCTTGCCGCCTATGCGGCGATGACCACCGGCTGGCCAGTGGACGTCTCCTTCGCGCTCGCGGGCTACGTCGCGGTCTCGGCAAGCTGCCTGCTCTGGGCAGCCCGGTCGGGCCGTGTTAGCCTCGAAGTCGCGCCAGGCTCAATGCCGGCGCAGATAACCGCCGGAGGCAGCCGGCCCTGACCTTTCGAGGTCACGTGGCAACGGCACGAAGCCCCGGTAGATGAAACCCCGGCAGCAGCCCTCCGGATACCAGGGGGGCGGCGCTGCGATAGGAGGTAAGTGATGAAATACCATCATGGATGTTTCGGCCCTGCGTGGCCCTTCCGTTTCGCCTATGCCTACGGCTACGGCGAGTCGTCCGAGCGGGACCGCACCGCCGAGGACAACCCCACCTGGTACGCCCATCGCGGTCACCATCACCACTGGAAGAGCGGCCGGCGCTCCGGCAGCTTCGGAGTACGAAGACCGCTGCGCTACCTCAGCTACCAGCTCGACCTGGACGAGTCCCAGCGTCGGCGCGTGGCGGTGGCGCTCGACGCGGTGAAAACCGAGCGGGAACAGGCCGCGCTGGACGAGAAGAAGATGGCCGCAGACCTGGCCGAGCTGGTGGCGAAACCGGAAATCACGGACGAAGCCCTCGAGGGCGTTCTGTCTGCCCGTGTGACGAGCACCGAACGGGTCCAGACGAAAGTGGCCGAAGCCATCCGCGAGATCGTCGCCGCGCTCGATCCGGACCAGCGGGAGGAGTTCGCCTACCTGCTCCGAACCGGCTCGATCCAGATCTGATCGTCGTGCAGGTGGAGGCGCCGTGCGCGCCTCCACCAACTGCCGGGCAGATCCTCAGCGGCGATGGTGCGCGCGTCGTGCCGCCGGATCCTGCCGGTAGTACCGCACCAGCTGCCCGTACACCTCGGGATAAGCCCCCTGCAGCCGCTGCGGTGCCAGGAAGAAGACCTCCGTCACCACCGCAAAGAACTCCGCCGGATTGGTTGCCGCGTAGTCGTTGAAGGGCGTGTGGTGCCCGTGCGCCACCAGCCCACAGAAGTGCCCGTACGCCGCCGAAAACACGGCCGCCCACGTGGCGGTGGACATGTCCGAGTGCAGCGGCGGATGCCCGTTGCTCGTGCCATCCAGGAAGTCCAGCTTGTGGGCGAACTCGTGCAGCACCACGTTGCGCCCGGCACCGTGCGGCTCGGCGCCGGGCCGCGCGTCCTCCCAGGAAAGTACCACCGGTCCGCGCCGGCTCGCTTCACCGTCCAGAGCCAGGATCCGCTGATGCACCACCCCGATGGCGTCGCGGTAGTCGTGGCGCGCCACGAATGCGCCGGGATAGAGAATGATCGACGTCCACCCGGGATAGACTTCGGCGCTGCCGGCGGCGTCCAGGTTCAGCACCAGCAGGCAGGCCTGAGCGGCGACGGCGACTTTCATGTAGTCGTCGATCTCGAGCTCGTGAATGCCGTAGAAGCGCTTGCCGTGCACGAACAGCGTCACCAGGTCGCGCAGATGCAGGAGCTCTACCTGGTCGAGGCCGATCAGCGCATCCGTCTCGGTAACCACGCGTCGCCAGAGGACGTCATCGACAGGGTGGTTCGCGAGTATCCGTGAGCGACGCCACTTTCTGACAATGCCGAACGGTCCCGTCAAGCGGATTCGTCAGAGTGCGTCCCGCACCAGCGCGGTCCCGGCGGCCAGCGCCTGCATCTTGGCTCTGGCCACACCGCGTGGTCTCGGCACCAGGCCACAGTCGGTGCATGGCATGAGCCGTTCCGCATCGCAGTACTCGAGGCCGGCGCGGATCCGTTGCGCCACCAGCTCCGCCGTCTCCACCTCGTCCGTGCTGACACTGATCACACCGAGCATGACGCGCTTGCGCGACAGGTTCTGGATGACCGAAACGTCCACCCCGGACGCCGCGCACTCCACGGACACCTGATCGATGCTGGACTCGTTCAGCAGCGGCAGGGTGTGGCCGTAGTGCCCCCAGTCCTGATTCCGGCTCTTCCAGGCGATCACCGCGGGCACGCCGTACCCGTAGCAGATGTGCACGGCCCGCTGGGTGGCCACGCCTTCCGCAGCGCGTTCGAGCGTCGCGATGCCCCACTCTGCCACCGCGTCGGTGTCGATATTGAAAGCCGGTTCATCGAACTGGACGATGTCCGCGCCCGCTTCGGCCAGCGCCTTTGCCTCCGCGTTGAGGATGCCGGCGAACCGCATCGCCAGATCCGGCAGGGCATCGCCGTAGTGCTCGTCCACGACGGAGTCGACGATGGTCATCGGCCCCGGCAGCGTGACCTTCACCGGCAGATCCGTTTCGCGCTTCGCGAACTTCAGCGCGTCGACGAAGATCGGGCCTGCACGGCGCACCTCACCCACCACCCGGGCCACATTCTGCAGCTCAGCGGTATAGCGCCCGCCGCGGGTCTGTTTCTTTCCCAGGTGGAATGCGTCCACACCTTCGAGCGCTTCGAGAAATCCCCAGATGTAGTGGCGCCGACGCTGCTCTCCATCGGTGATGATGTCGAGGCCTGCGGACACCTGATCCGCGATGGCGAGACGCACGGCATCGTCCTGAGCCTCCGGCAGCGCCTCACCGGCAACCATCCAGTCCGCACGCAGCTGCGCCGTCGGGTCGCTGAGCCACCTGGGCTTCGGCAGGCTGCCGGTTATGCCGCACTGCAGTCGGGTCACGCGTCGAAAGCTCCCTGCCGCCTAGCGATGGTAGGCTTCGTTGTTCGGTGAGTGATCACCCGCCAGCCAGCGCTTGAGCTCCGAATGCGCCTTGGCTTTCTGGTCCGCATTGATCTGCTCGACGTTCGCGTCATCTACCGTGAACTCGACGATCATTCCGCTCGGATCCGTGGCATACAGCGAATAGCAGTAGCCGTGATTGAGCACGTAGGTGGCAGGCTCGGTGTACCCGGCCGCCGCCAGCCGGTCACGAATCGCATCCTGCGTCTTCTGATCCACCTTCATCGCGATGTGCCGGAACGGCGACGTCGGCAGCTCCGGGCCGAACTCGGCTGCATCAGCGGGATCGGCAAACTGGAAAAACGCAAGGCACTCTCCGCCGCCTACCTCGAAGAAACAGTGCATGTAGGTGCGTTCCTTGCCGAACAGCTCCGCCCGCTCGCACCAGGTGGCGACCAGTGGAAAACCGATCACGTCCTCATAAAACTGCCGCATCGATGCCATGTCTTCGGTGACATAGGCATTGTGATGCAACCTTGAAACAACCTGCGGTGCCTTGCTCATGGGTTACCTCCGTAGTTTCAGAACCGCTTGATGAAATCCACGCCCCATCGCGCCGGCAGGGCTTTGAACAGAAAGTTCTGACCCGGTGCCGGACCCGGTGAGAACTCGGCATTGTACTTCTCATCGAATGCATTCTTGGCATAGGCGACGATCGTCCAGTCGCCGGGGATCTCGACACCCAACCGGACGTCCACCAGGTCAACGGGGCTGCGGACGCTGATGTTGCCCGGATCCCAGTAGGTATCTCCGTATCGCCGATAGTCGACCCGACCAACGAGCTCGAGACGATCGTTCATCAGCCCCAGCGGCTGATGGAACTGCACGCCGGCGTTCAGCGTGTACTCGGAAACCAGCGGCGCCTGGTTACCCTCGTCGGCCGGATTCGCGAACTTCTTGATCTCGCTGTCGGCAATACCCAGTCCGAAGTTGGCGCTCCAACGGTCACTCAACAGCCAGTTGGCTTCCAGCTCCAGGCCACTGTAGTCGACCCTATCGATGTTGCCGAGGTTCTGCGTCGAGGTCCCGGGATCGTAGAAGAAGAAGTAGACCCCGTCGAACTGGGTGTAGTAAACCGCCAGAGACGAGCTCAGACGACCATCCAGCATCACCGCCTTCATACCGACCTCGTAGGTATCGGCGGTCTGCTGATCGAACAGATCGTCCACACCGGGTGCGTCGACCGCATCGCCCACGCCGGTCTGGTTGAATCCACCGCTGCGGAATCCGCGGCTGTAGCTGCCATAGAACGTCAGATCGTCCTGGGGCTTGTAACGGAGCGTCACCTTCGGCTGCAGGTCGTCCCAGCTTTCCTTGCGTTTGTCACCGGGTACCAGGCCGAGGAAGGTAGGATCGTACAGCGGCTCGGTGAGCGTCGTGTTTTTACGCTCGTCCTTGTCGTAGCGGAGCGACACGGACAGCTCGAACTGCTCGCCCAGATCCGCCGCCACCTCCCCGAACAGCGCCCAGGCGAAATTGTCCTGGGAGTCGACCAGCAATCCGATCTGCGGGCTGGGATCATCGTACCGGGGTGCTCCGGCACACTCGACAGGGAAGAACGGTCCGATGTTCGGAGCGTTGCAGAAGATGGAGTAGCGCGGCGTCTTCTTGACCTTGAAAACACCGTTGCCCAGATCCAGCTGGTTGCCGGTGGAAATGTAGCGGTCTGTGGCAATCAGGTAACCACCGACGATCCAGCGCACGTGATTCTCGGAAGGGGAGGTCAGGCGGAACTCCTGGCTCCACGAATCCACCTCGAGATACTGGGTCTGGCTGAGATCGACCACGGCCTCGCCGCTCAGAAATCGCATGTAATCCCCGAAACCTTCCGTGTAGGGACCATTCAGCCACGATTGCTCGCGGGGCAGAAAATCGAAGTTGTCGCCGGTGAGCAGCTCGTCGAGGTCGTCGTAGGCGGTGATCGACGTCAGCGTGCCGATGGGGGTTTCGAAGTCGAGTTTGAGGCTGAAGCCCCACATGTTGCGCTCGTTGACGCCGGCGTTGTTCACTTGCACCGGCAGACTGGTATCGTCGACCTCTGCGGCGATGTTGAAATAGAGCGCCTGGGTATCGAGCTTCGAGACGTACAGCCGCAGATCCGCCCCGAAGGTATCCGTCGGCTCGTACAGCAGCCGCGCCCGCGCTGAGAAATCCTCGTACGGATCCGCTTCTTCACCGAGGTATCTGTTGTTGATGTAGCCGTCGGTGTTGACGTAGGACGCTGCCACTCGGAACTTGAGCGTGTCGGAGAGCGGACCGCTGACCGCGCCTTTCAGCTTGTATCCGGGTCCGGAGTCCCCGCCCGCCTCGATGGCACCTTCGAACTCATCCGTGGGCTTCTTCGTGCGGATGGTGATCGCACCACCGATGGCGTTTCTGCCGTAGTACGCGCCCTGTGGACCTCTGAGCACCTCGATCTGCTCGATGTCGAAGAGCTGCTGGTTGAACTGAGCCGGATTCGACATGGGCACGTCGTCCACCAGCACCGCGGCTGACATCTCGCTGTTTCTGGCCTGCGATACGCCACGGATGTTGATGAACGAGTTGCCGGCATTCTGCGTCTGCACGAGCGTCACGTTCGGTGTCAGCGCGATGAAGTCGTGAGGCGTTTCGATGCCCGCGGACTGGATGTCCTCGGCGCCGAAAACGGTGATCGAGGCCGGGGTGTTTTCCAGCGCCTCTTCCCGTTTTCGTGCGGTAGTGACGACGATCTCCTCGATGACGTCCGATCTATCTGTCGACGCCGCCAGCAGTCTCCCACCGGGTATCCAGACCAGCGTCAGAGCACCCACTATCAGAGCCAGATGTCGCATTGTTCTCTCCCCTGTTGACCCGAAATTTCAGTCTCTCCCACCACCCCACAATCGCGTCGACGCCAGCTCGGCACCCTGGGCGAGCGCTGCGAGCTTGGCCCACGCCACGTCCGGATCGATCCCCTGCATACCCACGTGGACGCTGAACCCGCAGTCGACGCCGGCCATCACCCGATCACGTCCCACGAGGTTGGCGTATCGTCCGATGCGCTGCGCGATGAGCTCCGGGTGTTCGATGTAGTTGGACTGAGGCTCGACCATGCCCGGGCAGATGATCTTGTCATCCGGCAGGCTGGTCTCCTCGAAGACACGCCACTCGTGGGCGTGTCGCGGATTCGCAGCTTCGAAGAGCACTGTGCGCGGACGGGCCTGCCAGACCAGATCCAGGATTTCCGTGATAGGCACATCGCAGTGGTGCGGCCCCGGATAGTTTCCCCAGCACAGATGCATGCGCAACTGCTCGGGCGGGATGTTGCGGACCCCGTGGTTGAGCGCCTCGATGTTCATGGCCACCCGCTTGCGGAAAGCCGGCAGGTCCATGTCCGCGTAAGCCGTATGACGGCCCATGGCGAGATCGGGGCAGTCGAGCTGAACCGTGGCGCCCGCCGCGGCGATGGCCTCGTACTCGTGGCGCATGGCTTCGGCGATCGCGAAGACGTACTCCTCGTCACTCGGGTAGTACTCGTTCTGGAAGAACAGCGAAACCACTCCAGGGGATGCGGCGCTGGAAAAGATGCCTTCGGCATCAGCCTGCCTCGCGGCGTTGACGAGATTCACCATGTCCAGTGCCGCTGCTTCTTCGTCCTGGACACCAATGGGCGCGGTGCAGGCGGGCGCTGAGCGTTTGCGCCGGCCGGGGTTGGCGGCCACCAGCTCGTTGCTGCGCGGGAACTCGGCGAGATCCGCAAAGAAATAGCGCTCGGGCGACGCGCCGCCGAAGCCGCTGAGCCGATCCTTCACGTACGTCGCGTAGCTCGGCTTGGACATCTCGCCGTCATTGACGATGCTGATTCCTGCGCTGACCTGACGCTCGACCGCTTCGGTGACCGCTTCCGCAACCCGTTGTGCCAGGGCGGACTCGTCCACCGGGACACCGTCCCCTTTGGCCCACATGATTCTGATCAGATCGTCCGGGCGGGGCAGGCTGCCCGTGTGGGTGGTCAGGATACGATCCGGGCTCATGCTCTCCCCTGCAGTCGCCGATCACCGGTTAGCCTAACCCAAACGCCCCCAGCCGGACAGCGCCGTCCGACAGCGTCACGGTGCAGGCATTTGTTAACATCACCCACTTCGCACAAGCTGCCTCCCCCGAGACTGGAAAAGTTGGGCAAGATTTCCCTGACCATCGACAACGGACCCGATCCGGACGTGACGCCCGAGGTGCTCGACGTGCTGGCGGCGAGATCGGTGACCGCTACTTTCTTTCTCATCGGTGAGCGGGTCGCTGAGCCGGAGGGCGCTGCACTGGTCGAGCGCATCGCTCGCGCCGGTCACCGTATCGGCAACCACTCCTGGAGCCACGACGTTCGATTCGGTGACGTACCCACCGCAACTGCGGTCCGGGACGAGGTGATACGCACCGCCGGACTGCTCGCGCCCTGGAGTGGCGAGCCGCCACTGTTCCGCCCGCCGGGTGGTGGCGGTCACCTCGACGGGCGACTCCTTTCCGAAGCACTGATCGACCATCTCCGCGACGAAGGCTATACGTGTGCGCTCTGGAACGTGGTGCCGAGGGACTGGGAAGATCTCGACGGCTGGGTGGACCGGGCCCTGGCCGAGGTCGATCGCCAGGACTGGTGCGTCGTCGTCGTGCACGACACCATCCCCGGCAACGCCGCACGGATCGCCTCGTTCATCGATCGTGCCCGGGCGGCAGGCCACGAGTTCGTTGCGGAACTCTCTCCCGAGTGCCTGCCCATCGTCGCCGGTGTCGTCGTCCAGGACCTTTCACCATTCACGACGACATCCGCCTGACCGGCGCCAGGCGGCGGCTCAGAACAGCCCCATCTGCCGGTCGTCGCCGATGACCCGCTCGAACTCGAGACCCAGTGCCGCGAGCACGGGCTCGGCCACCGGGCGGACCTGTTTCTCCACGTAGTGCTCGCGGTCCACGTCGTGGGTCTGCGCCTCCACGGGCTCCGGTCCCGACACCGTCACGCGGTAGGCGATCACACGCGGCGGATCGCCACCCGTCTCCTCCACCAGCTTCCGCGCCGCCATGACGTGAGGCGGGGTGTTGGCCGTGTAGCTCGCCAGCGATTTCCTCAAGCCCTTGCGGTAGATCAGGTGGTCGTCCATGGCGCCCGAGCGGACCTGCCGCACCAGGCCGGCCAGGTACTCGTCCACCGGCTGGTCGTTGAAGAGCCGGGCGTAGAGCTCGCGCTGGACGATCTTGGCGAGATCGGTCCAGTCCCGACGGACCACCTCCATACCAACGAACTCCACGTCCTCCGGTGGGCTGCCCGCCTTCAGTCCGGCGTAGCGTTTGCGGGCGCCGCCCGCACCATGACGCACGGAAGGCAGAAACAGCTTCACGTAGAGCTTCTCGAACTCGAGCTCCATGCGGCTCGTCACTGACCACGTCGCACCGATGTAGTCCGCCACCGCGCGGGTCAGCTCACCCGCGAGCGCAGCACCCCGGGCCAGGGCGTCGTCCGCATCCTTCATGCCGGAGCCGACGAACAGGCTGTCCGTGTCCCCGTACAGCACCTCAAACCCGCCCGATTCGAACCAGGCCCGCGTCCACTGCAGGAAGTGGCGTCCCTGGCCGGTGATGGCATTGGCGATGTCCGGATTGTGGAACCGGCAGGCCGGCGTGCCGAGCACCCCGTAAAACGAGTTCATGAGAATCTTGATGGCCTGGGAGGCGACGGCGTCGCCGGCCTTCTTCGCCGCCTCCCTGCGCGGAAACAGCACGTCGAGCAGCTGCGGCAGGATCGCCGGATCGCGCCGGAACCGGGCACCGTTGGCGAGCTCGATGGCGTCGGTAACCTTGTCATGGTCCTGCGGTGCAACGTAACCGAGAGGATCGATGTTGAACGTCCGCATCAGGCTCGGGTACAGGCTCTTGAAGTCGAACACCCAGACGTTCTCGTGCACCCCTGTGACGGGCTCGAACACGTGGCCACCCGCCTGCGCTACATGCACGCGCGAATCCGAGGAGCCCACGCTGGGTGCCACCACACCCCGCTTCTCGAGCTCCGAGAGATACAGAAAGTCGAAGGAGGCGATGCTGGCCGCCACCCGATCCGGCGTCATGCCCGTGAGCTGGCTTCTGGCCACCGCCAGATCCACCAGGTTCAGCCGGCTCACCACATCCAGCGCGAGACGCGCGTCGGTCCGGGCGTAGTGCGCGAAGCCTTCGAGATCCTCCTGATAACGCGCCAGGATCTCCTCCGCCCGATCGGCCACGTCACCCTCGAGCGCCTTGCCCTCACCCAGCACCTCGCGGGAGACCGCGTCCAGGCTCATGTCGTCGAAGCGCAGGAAGGCGCCGCGCACCAGGTCCATGCCATCCAGCACGAGGCGCCCCGGGATACTGGCGTGACCGCTGCCGAAATACCCTTCCGCCG
>QJYB01000106.1 GCA_003247835.1 Gammaproteobacteria bacterium
CGCTGGATTCCCTGGGCGCCTGGACTTTCGACGGTGCGCTGGAAGGGCCGATGACGGCGCATCCGAAGATGGATCCGAAGACGGGCGAGATGCTGTTCTTCGGCTACATGGCCGACGGCCCGTTCGGTCGGACGATCAGCTATCAGGTGGTCAACGCGGCGGGCGAGCTGACCCGTTCCGAGCGATTCGAGGCCCCCTTCCCGAGCATGGTCCACGACTTCATCACCACCGATGAGCACGTGATCTTTCCGGTCTTCCCGCTGACGGGCAGCCTGGAACGGGCAATGCAGGGCCAGCCCGCGTTCGCCTGGGAGCCTGACAAGGGAACACATATCGGCATCATGCCGAGAGACGGTTCCGTGGAGGACATCCGCTGGTTCGAGACGGATCCCTGTTACGTTTTCCACCCGATGAACGCGTATACGGACGGCAACCGGATCATCGCCCACGTCATGCAGTTCGAGGAGGCGCCGCTGTTTCCGCATCTCGATGGATCAAAACCCGATCCGGACAAGGCCAATGCCCGGCTCACCGAGTGGGAATTCGATCTTGCCGCCAACACCAGGAGCGTCAGACGACGGCGACTGGACGACATCACCGGTGAGTTCCCGCGTCTGGACGAACGCTTCGCCGGTCAGGCCTACCGGCACGGCTACTACGCGGCTTCCACGTCCCTTGATGGCGGCCTCGGTTTCGATGCGCTGGCGCACCACGACTTCAAAACAGGTCAGCGCACGCTCTTCGTTCTGCCGGAGGGCGACCGGACGGGCGAGCCGGTCTTCGTTCCCCGTCACGAGGCGGCGGAGGAGGGTGACGGTTTCCTGCTCGCGACCGTCTACCGGGCGAGGGAGAACCGATCCGATCTGGCGGTGTTCGACGCAGCGGCCCTGGCCGACGGGCCGGTAGCCTGTGCCGAGCTGCCGCACCGCGTTCCGCATGGATTCCACGGCAACTGGAAATACAACGACTGAAAACCGGACTCAGCGCCGGTTGAGATAGGCGAAAGCTGTCTCGGCGTAGGCCGGATTGCCGGACCACTGCGACTGGCTCTGCGCGCTGAAGGTGAGTTTGATGCGGTGGTCATCGTCGCCTACCAGGTCCAGCCACGCAGCGTCCGGTCGAGAGGTGCTCACCCCGTCCGCCGGTACGGGATAGTCCGGCGCTCCGACACTGGCATAACCCGCCAGGACCCCCAGAGCGAAGATGGCATCGCGGTCAGGACCGGCGAAGTCGTACAGCAGGCGGAAGGCGTGCGCCCCGGTGACCAGATGCAGGGCGAAGAAGTCGTGGGTTGCGGCGAACACCGACAGCGCCCGGCCGCTGTAGGCCCGGAGCGGATCGTCAATCATCACGGCGACCCGCCGGAACGCGGTCGCGCGGCAGACCTGAGCCAGGCAGTCGTCGAACCGTCTTCCCGGCGCGACCTTGGTGGCGCAGGCTTTCATGGCAGCAAGCGGCGCGTCCACGTGCTCTGCAGCGCGAGGGTGTCGGGCTGCTTCGGCGATGGCGGGTTCGGCGCCACTCCAGGCGAGGTAGGCCAGGCCCGCCGCCACCTCCTCGGGTATGCCGAACGTATATCCGTAGGCGGTCCGGATCAGCGGGTGATATGCCTGCTTCGCCCATCCGGAGATCAGCGCCGGCAGTTGCTGCTCGAGCACCGCGCCAGGGCCCAGTCGGGCGATCTCATCCAGCAGGATTGCGAGTCGTGCCCGGTATCCGGGTGGTGCAGCGGCCAGCGGTTCCAGACGCTGGCGGTATCGCTCGAGCCAACGGAGTGCACGATCGGTTTCGCAGCCGAGACCGGCAAGCGCCAGCGCGGCCATGGGGCCATGATCGCTCAGATAACCGCCATAGACCGGGCTGTATCTCGCGTGGTGCGAGGCAAGCCCGGCTTTGAGTGCCTCACCGACTGTAGTCGTTGCGGGCATCCACATCGTCCACCAGATACTGCACGAACTCCCAGTCGTTGCCGTCCGGGTCGTAGAAGTAGCGCCGGTTACGTGCCGGATGGTCGTCGATGGCGAGATTCGGATCGAAACCCGCATCCCGCATCCGGGTTTCGAGGGCACCGAGGTCGTCCACTTCCCAGCCGAGATGGTTGAGACCGGTCTGGTTGCCGTACGGTGTCCGACCGGTCGTGTCGGGCACGGTCTGGAGCGCCACGTAGAAGGTGTCGTTGCCGACGTGCCGCCAGTGCCGTCCCTGACCGTCCAGCCCTTCACCCCGCCGTCGGAAGTCCGGAAAGGCAGTGCAGAGAAACCGTTCCATTTCGTCCGTGTGGACGACGGAGAGATTGGCATGTTCGAGTTTCATGATTGACACTCCGTTCAATATGAAAACATTTATATTTCTTTATTAGCGACCGGTCCAGTGATTTTTTAAACTTTTACGTTATAAAATTGCCCCGGTTAACTGCTCTCTGATCTGCCGATGACCGAACTGATTGCCCGGGAAGGATCCGCTGCGGAACTGAAACGCACCAAGGATCGCCTGCTGCTGCTGTTGAAGACACGCGGTGGGATGACCACCAAGGCGCTGGCGGAAGCGCTGGACGTCAGCGTGCCCGCCGTCCGTGCTCACCTGAAATCCCTGAGGAGCGACGTACGCGCGGAAACGGAGGCCACCGGCGTCGGTCGTCCGGCCCAGATCTGGCGGCTCACCGAGACAGGACAGCAGCGCTTTCCGGACACCCACAGCGAGCTGACTGTGCGTATCCTCGCTTCCATCGAAAAGTCGCTCGGCAGGGCAGCGCTCGATACGGTGATTGCCGACCGTTACGCTGAATCGCTCCGGACCTATACGGCCGCGCTCGCGGATCTCTCGTCGCCTGCGGGCCGTCTGAAGCGGCTCGCGGAGATCCGATCTGACGAAGGTTACATGGCAGAGGTGAGACGGACCGAGCGTGGCTGGTTGCTGGTCGAGAACCACTGTCCGATCTGCGCTGCGGCCACTGCCTGTCAGGGATTCTGCCGTAACGAGCTGGAGCTGTTCCGGTCGGTGCTGGGCCGCACGGTCAGGGTGGAACGCGTCGAGTATCTGCTCGACGGTGGCCACCGCTGTGCCTACGAGATCACCCGCTCCTGACCAAGCCGGACCCGAAACCGTGACAGTCAGTCAACCCCGAGAACGAGTCGTCCTGTTGCTGCTGCTGATCTACGTGGTCATCCTGCTGGCGGTAGGGCTGAATCCGCGTAACTTGGCCCGGCACAACGACGTGACCTGGCTGCCGGATCAGGCCGCGCTTCGTTTCGACGGTCACGGTCTTGCCTTCACGGACAGCCCGGCCACGGCAGCCGTCGAACCCATCGACGCGTTCACGCTGCTGGTCGACCTCCGGCTGATGGCCTCCGATACGCCTCGGGGCTTCGAGCATGTGGTCACCCTGTTCGGCCACGCGGCGGATTCTCAGCTGCTCATCGGACAGTGGAAGGACAGCCTCATCGTGACGAACGGTGCAGACTACGATTACCGGCAGAGACGACCGCGCCTTTCCGCGTCGCTGAACCCGGGCGACGGTCAGTGGCACGTGCTCGCGGTGACGGTGGATCGGGACGGCACGAGGCTGTTTGTCGACGGGCTGGAGACGGCCGCCATGGCACAGCGGCTCACGCTGCCCGCAGCAGACGGGCGCTTCCGGTTGCTGCTCGGCAACTCGGTGCACGGTAACCAGGGATGGAAGGGGTTGATCCGGGGTGTTGCCCTGCTGCGCCGGGCAATGCATCCGACCGAGATCGCGACGGTGGCGACCGGGAGCAGAAAGCTCGACACCTTCGTCGGGTCGGGTGCCGAGCAACCGGAGCTGCTCTTCTCGTTTGCCGAGGGTCAGGATGAGGTGTCGGGCGATCTGGGAGCACGGGCACTGCCGCTTTCCTTCCCACGCGATCGGGTGATTCTCGAACCTGAATTCTTTCAGCCGGGATTCCGCGATGCCCGCCTGGGAGACGTGATCGTCAATCTGTTCGGGTTCGTTCCTTTCGGCATCCTCGGCGCCCTTGCGCTACTCGGCAGAGGTGTGTCCCGGGCTGCGACGCTGGTCGTCGTGGTGGCAGCGGGGGCAGTCCTGAGCGGCAGCATCGAGCTTGCCCAGGCCTGGATGCCGATGCGCAGCTCGAGCGTTCTCGATCTGCTGCTGAACACGTCCGGCACGTTCGGTGGCACGTTGGGGTGCCTGTTGCTGAGTCCGCACGTGGTGCGGCTGATCAGGGCGGAAGGTCAGCGACCGTCCTGAGGCACGGCCCACAGACGCCCGTTGGCATCCTCGTGAAAGTCCCAGCCCGCGGCGATGAGCGCTGCCTTGAGCGATTCCGCCGGGACGCCGAAGCGCTCTGCCAGCTCGTCGTGATCGAGCACCTGCACGGTCCGCCGCCGGCCGCGGCGCTGGCGGTGCAGCCGTGGGGCCTCGAATACGGCCATCGTCGCACTCCTGATACTGTATGTTTATACAGTATCCGTGGAATGAGCTCAGATCAAGTGCCTCAGCGCTGGATCCACCCCCCGGAGAAGGGGATCGCCTGCCCCACGAAGAAGTTGCTCTCGTCGCTGGCAAGGAACAGGGCGAACAGCGCGTCTTCGCGGGCCGTGGCCAGCCGGCCCAGGGGCACCTGGCGGCGGAGTGAGGCCATGAACCGCTCGTTCTGCGCGAGTTCAGGCGGGTAGTACACCGGGTTCTCGACGTAGTTCTGGGCGATCAGGTTCACCTGCACATTGTCAGGTGCCACCTCCACACCCACGGACTGTACGTAGCCGACCTGTGCAGCCCGCGCCGCGCTGTAGGCGGCCACGGTTTTCAGACCCTTCAGTGCGGTGGCGCTGCCGAAGACCACGATCTTGCCCTGCCGGCGCGAACGCATCTGTGGCAGCACGGCTCGGGTCAGGCGATGCAGCGGATGCACCATGCGCTCGAAGGTGTCCATCCAGGCTTCGTCCGCGAGGTCCGTGACCGATGTGCCGCTGTAATTGTGCGAGGCGAGGTTGGCAATCAGCACATCGACGTGACCGGCTTCCTCGATCAGCGACTCGCAGGCGCCGGGGCGGGTGAGGTCGCGCATATCTGCGATGATATCCGCACCTTCCTCGGCGAAAAGCGCTGCGGTCGCGGGACCCATGTAGTCGTCCGCCTGGGTGATCACCACCCGCCTGCCGTCGAGCCGCCCACGTGCGCTCATCGCGATCCCTCCGTCAAGACAGGGCGGCGAGAATAGCATGTGAAGGTGGCGCGGGCCGGTGCCTGCAGCGATCGTGATCGGTGCCGGTTCGGGTAGAATCTGCAGGCGTGGAGAGAGGAGGCCCGGTCATGAAGGCCATGCGGATCGCGCTGCTGGGCGTACTGATCCTGCTCAGTACCGGTCTTGCCGCCGAGGAGCAGCGTCCGCCCTGGCTTTCCGACGAGGTCATGGCCGCGGCGATGGCTATCGGGCTGACGTCGGAACAGATGGCGCCATTCCGGGAGTGCGTGACGGACTTCCTCGAGTCTTATCGTGATCAGGCGAGAAGGCTGCTCCGGCGCGGCGCGGCCGGGCTCGAAGGGCAGATCAAACGGCTGCGGAATTCGCTGGCGCGTGAGATGGACGGACGCATGGCGACGTTCCTGACGGAAGACCAGATGGTTCGTTACGAGGATTACCGGAAAGCGCTGCTCGACTCGCTCGAGCGGCGATAGGAGTGAGCATCATGTTTCTGGCCATGAACCGTTTCCGGATCGCCCCGGGTATGGAAGCAGGATTCGAGAAGATCTGGCGGGAACGGGAGACCTTTCTCAAGGAAGTGCCCGGATTCGTCTCCTTCGCCCTGCTGAAAGGCCCGGCGGACGAGACGCAGAGTCTCTATGCCTCGCACTCGGTGTGGGAGTCCCGTGCTGCATTCGAAGCCTGGACCCGATCAGAGCACTTCCGGAAGGCCCACGCCCAGGCGAACGCGCCGAAGGGGACCTATCTGGGTCCGCCCAACCTCGAGCTTTTCGAGCAGGTGGTCTGAGATCCCGGCCGATATCAGGTGCCGCGCGGCTTCACCGCGACGCCGTGGGTCATGAACGCAGCCCAGCGCGGTCCGGGCAGATAGCCGCTGTCCACTTCCGGAATCTCGAAGCCGGCGTCGCGAATCAGATCGTCCGCCTTGCGGGTCAGGTGGCAGCCACCGCCGATGATCTTCCAGACCGGCTCGATCCGCCGCTGCCAGGCACGGACACCTTCGTCCGGACTCAATCCGTGCTCGACGAAATAGAAGCGGCCGCCAGGTTTGATGACGCGGTGCATTTCCGAGAGAGCCCGGTAGACGTTGGGAATGGAACACAGCGTCCACGTGCAGACGATGGTGTCGAAGCGGGCGTCGTCGGCGGGGATTTCCTCTCCAGACACGCCGAGCACCTCCACTGCCGGACGCGCGGATTCAGCGCGGCGGCGGGCCATTTCGGTGAGCTCCGCATGCGGGTCCAGACCGGTAACGGACCGGGCGCGATCGGAGTAATGCGGCAGGTTGAGTCCGCTGCCGATACCGATCTCGAGCACGTCGCCCTCGGCCTGAGGTACGTAGCGGCTGCGCAGCTCGGCCATGGGCGGCTGGGCGCATGCCGTGTCGATCAGCTTCGGCAGCACGTACTTTGCGTAGAGTCCCATGTCAGATCGCCTCCTCCGCCGCATCGGCGTAGACCTGTCTGCCGCCCAGCCAGGTCTGCAGCACCTTCAGAGTGAGTATGTCCTCGTCGGCGACCGTGAGCGCATCTGCCGACAGTACCACGAAGTCGGCGAGCTTCCCGGGCTCCAGGGTGCCCTTGTCGTTCTCCTCCCAGGTCAGCCAGGCGCCCTGTACCGTGTAACCTTTCAGGGCCTCCAGGCGGGTCAGCTTTTCCCCGGGGCCGAACACCCTGCCACTCATGCCCCGACGTGTCGTGGCCGCATAGAGTCCCACCGTCGGACCGATGGGCAGGATGTCGCTGGATATGGCCAGGTGTATGCCGAAGTCCATCGGCGTCCGCAGCGGGTTGTTGGTCTCCAGACGCTCACCGTCCAGGTTGGCCACATACCGGCCTTCGAGTGTGTAGGTGAAGTTCGGCTGCTGGGTGATAGCGATACCGTACTCCGCCATGGCCCGCATGGTGTCGTCATCCGGCATGATCGTGAAGTGATTCAGATAGTGGCGGTGGTCGGGTCTGGGAGCGGCTTTCAGGGTCGCGACAAGCTCCCGAACGGCGATCTGAATGGCAGCATCGCCGATGGCGTGAATACCCAGCTGCCAGCCATCGCCGTGCGCCTGGCGGATCAGTGCGGCGAGATCGGACTCACTCATGTTGAGCTTGCCCCGGTACTCGTCCTCGCCCTTGTAGGGTTTGGTGGTATAGGCCGCCGGCCCCGTGAAACCGCCGTCGACGAAGATCTTGATGGCTCCGACCCGGAGGTGCTCATCGCCGTCACCGGTTCTGCGGCCGAACGCCGCCATGGCATCGTGTCCTTCGTAGGTGAGCTGCACGGCCGCTCTGGGCAGCCGGCCCCGTGCCTCCGCGTAGACCGCCTCCCACTCCGGGTAGTTGTCGATGGTGTCCTGGGCCTGAATGATGGAGGTGATGCCCTTGGCGAAAAGGGCCTCGAGCCGGGCCTCGAGATCGGGCCGCAGTTCTGCACGCGGTGTGGGTGGTACCAGATTGCCGACGATTTCCTGACGTTCCCGGATGATGCCGGAAAGCTCGCCCTGATCGTCCCGTTCGATGATGCCACCGTCAGGATCTGGCGTGGTGGCGTCGATGCCGGCCAGATCCAGCGCCACGCTCGAGACCACGGCACTGTGGCCGCCGGCCCGTGTCAGTATGACCGGGTGGCCCGGCGCGGCAGCATCCAGATCCTGTCTCGTGGGTTTCCTGCCTTCGGCGAGCTCGTCCTCGGACCAGCCGTACCCGGTGATCCAGTTGCCCGGACCGACGGCAGCGGCCTTGTCACTGACGAGCTGCATGATCTCCTCGATGGAACCGGTGCCGCCGAGCTCGATGAAGTGTGCGGGTCGTGCTTCGATGTGGATGTGACTGTCGATGAAGCCCGGCATCACCGTTCTCCCGCGCAGATCCACAGTCGTGTCTGCGTCATATCCGTCCGCAATGGAGGCGTCACCCACGGCCACGATCCGATCGCCATCCACGACCAGGGTATCGACGACACGATCGCCGTCGTCGAGAGTCAGGATGTGGCCGTTGGTGACAATTAGGTCAACGGCGCCTGCGCCCGCAGCAGGGTCACCGGCAGGCAACCCGCCCTGCGGCTCGTTGCAGGCGGCAAGCAGCACCGAGGCCGCGCAGAACGTCAGGCAGTTCAGGGATTTCTTCACGTTCAAAGCCTTCGTGCCAGTTTGGTGATGGGGTGCGCGGCATGGCGTGGAACGCTGTCCGGGTCGTGGTAGGGCCGTTCACCCTGGATGGTGACCCGATGTCCCTTGCGTTCCTCGGGCCAGTAGTCCCAGAGCGCGAAGTGCTGTGTGCAGCGGTTGTCCCAGAAGGCGACCGCATTGGGCGTCCACCGGAAACGCACCTGAAACTCCGGCCGCTGCTGGTGCCGGTACAGGTAGTCGAGCAGCGCCTGACTCTCATCCGTAGTGAGCTCGTTGATCCTCGTGGTGAAGCTCGGATTCACATAGAGCGCCTGCCGGCCGGACCAGGGGTGGGTACGCACCACCGGGTGCACGGCGCTGGGATACGTGCGGTTCGAGTCGTCCACGCCTCTGTCGGCGTAGCGCCCCCGGTAGACGTGCTCGGAGGCGTGAGTCGCCGTCAGGGAGGCCAGAAACGCCTGCATTACGGGTGACAGACTCTCGAACGCGGCGAACATGCTGGAGAACAGCGTGTCACCACCCGTAGGTGGAAGGACGTGCAGCTGCAGCAGGGTGGCCATGGGCGGTTCCACGTCGCAGGAGACGTCCGTATGCCAGCCGTTGCCGTTGGCGACACGGGACTCGCGGTGTGCGTGAATCACGAAGATTTCCGGATGACCCGCCATCTGCGGCGCTGCCGGATGGGTGTGCAGGGGACCGAAGGCCGCGGCGAATGCCACCTGCGCTTCGGGCGCCAGCACGTCCTGGTCGCGGAAGAACAGCACCTGGCGATCGGTAAGCGCCTTCCTTACCGCTTCAACGTCGCCGGGCTTCGGGTCTGACAGGTCCACGCCGGTGACCTCAGCGCCGATGACGGGCGTGAGCGGCATTATCTTGATGGCCATGAGGTACCTCTGCTCGGGCCGCTGATCAAACGCTGATCTTAGCCAATCGCCGGGCCGCCCGCCCGGGGCATTGCCGCCGCGATGCGGGTCAGGCAGCCTGTCGGAGTACTGCCACGATGGAGACCGCCCGCGTGATACCACTGCTGCCCGTGACTGCGCTGGCTCACGGAGAGATGACGGCCTGCCGCGTCGACGGCGAAGAGGTACTCGTTGCCAACGTCGACGGTCAGTACTTCGCGCTGCCGAACTTCTGCAGCCATGCAGGAGCGCGACTGTCGACAGGTCGTCTGAAGGGATACGAGCTCAGTTGCCCGCTGCACCGTGCCAAGTTCGACATCCGCTCCGGTGCAGTGATCGGCGGTCCGGCAGTCGAGCCGCTGCGGCGCTACCCGGTCGTCACCGAAGGGGGCAAGCTGTACCTGCTCGGCGGGCTGCGGTAACCAGGGCGGGAAGTCGCGAAAAAAGGTGGAGGGCCGCATTGCTGCTGGCCCTCCGGAACGGACCTCGCGCCGGGGGAGACAACGGGAGGTCCGGGAGAGAAGGATCAGGGTATGTCGTTCAGCACCAGCACCGTCGGGTTGGGCCCGAGGTTGACCTCGTCGATGGCAACGATCGTGGTGAGCGTTGCGGCGGCGAAGGGTACGGAGAGCAGCGGACCGATGGCGGCGTCCTTCGAGCCCGCCGGTGTGACGGCGATGTCATAGCGCCCGTCTGCCAGGGGGACGTAGCCGGTGTCGGCCTGGAAAGGTACCGCGGTGAATGCCGGATCCACATCCGCAGGCACCGGATCGACTGCGGTCAGGGTGCCCTCGGGGAGCACGTAGATGTCCACGTCCTGGGCCACCACTGACGCGTGCACGATGCGCACACGGGCTTCCGTTGCTACGGGCCGCGTCTGATCGTCCAGCACCAGAGGCGCGATGGGGTTGGCCGGATCGGCCGCCACCGTGCCGACCGCCAGCACGGTCTTGGCACCGCCCTGGATCAGGTCGACGTCGGCGGCGAAAACCGGTGTGTCACCGGCCATGAAGGGGCTGACACCGATGCCCAGGTTGGTCGTTCCCGCATCGAGTGCCACCGGCCCCACCGCATTGCCGAACGCGACGGTGACGCCGCTGTCGGCACCGCCCACCAGGATGTCGACGGGCGGCGCATCGGAAGCGGCATGCACCACGCGCACGCTGGACTGGGTGGACTGGTCCTGAACCTCCAGCGTGCTGGCGCCGGTCGCAGCGAGCAGCGAAATCGGGGAAGCGGAGGTGGCGTTGGTGTTCGGCACCGCCAGCACCACCAGGTTGGAGCCGCCGGCCAGGGACACGGTGCCGGAATCGAAGGCGACCGCGTTCGGCTGACCTGGCAGGGTCGCGCGGATACGATAGTCTCCCTCCGGAACCTCGATTGCGCCGCCAGCAAGCACCTCGCCGAAGGAAAAAACCGCGTTCACGGTGCCGGCGGGTGGGGTGTTGAGATCCGCGCCCGGCGTCGTGAGCCAGATCTCCACTGCGGTGTTACCTGGGGCAGGGACCTCCGGCGCCGCATGCACCACGCGCAGGCGGACCGTGTCTGAAGCGACTTCCGGAGCGTCGTCGGTGAGGACAAGCGGGGCGATGTCTGCCAGGTCACCGAGGGCGATGATGGAAACTCTGGCGTCTTCCGCCAGCGGGATTACCGGGTCGGCGCCCGCATCCGGAATTACGGTGACCTCGGTGCCGTCTGGCAGCACGCCATTGACCCGGACCGCGATATCACCAGCCACCAGCGACAGCGTTTCGACCGCTTTGTAGTCCAGATCGCTGATCCGCTCCACGCCGTCGAACAGCACGTTGACGGGAGGCGCGTCGGAAGAGGCGTGAAGGACTTCCACGGTGCCACGCGGCGGCGGCGGCACCGTTGTGAAAGCGTCGTTGTCGTTGTCATTGTCGGAATCGCAGCCGGCGAGCAGAGCCGTCAGCGTCAGCATGGCGACGGTCTGCACGACACGTGGAGCACGGACTCGAGGAGGGGCGGTGAGCATCGGGGGTCTCCTTTTTCGCGAGGGGGTTGCAATCGAGGAGGCGGAGGTTAGGAGGGAAAACGTCAAGCCCACGTGAGCCGCAGCGGAACCGACGTTGACACGAGTTTCACGATTCGCCTCGCTGTTGGAGGTCGCGCTGTAGTTGGCCGGGTTCGAAAGCTATACTGCGCGCTTTTTCCGCACTGACAGAACGCTGACACTTCGGGGGACGTCCATGGGAGACGCAGACCGCATCCGCCGCGGCAGCCTGCAGGTTGCTGCAGAGCTCGACAAACTGATCGCCGAGAAAATTCTGCCCGGTACCGGAGTGGACCTGGCGGATTTCTGGGCCGGCTTCGAGTCGCTCGTCGCTGAGCTGGCACCGAGGAACCGCGCTCTGCTCGCCCGTCGTGAGGAACTGCAGAAGCAGATCGACGACTGGCATCTGGCCCGCAGGGCTCAGCCCATCGATCACGCGGCCTACCGGGCGTTCCTCGAGCAGATCGGTTACCTGCTCCCTGAACCGGGTCCGTTCAGCATCCGCACCAGGAACGTGGACGAGGAAATTGCGGCCATAGCGGGCCCGCAGCTGGTCGTACCCGTGATGAACGCCCGCTTCTCGCTCAACGCGGCCAATGCCCGCTGGGGCTCGCTGTACGATGCGTTCTATGGCACGGACGTCATCGCCGAGTCACCCGGCCGGGAAAAAGGTACGAGCTACAACCCCGCACGGGGTGAACTCGTGGTAGCCCTGGCCGGTGAGTTCCTGGATGCCACCGTGCCGCTGGAAGGCGCCAGCCACGGCAGGGTGGTTGCCTATGGCATCGGCGCGGACGCGTCCGGCAGGCGCTACCTGCGTGCCGTGCTGGAAGACGGCGGCAACACGGGTCTCCTGGATCCAGGTCAGTTCGTCGGTTTCGTCGATGAAGCGGATCCGAGTGCCGTACTGCTCAGGCACAACGGTCTGCACATCGACATCCAGATCGATCGTGCGCACCCCGTCGGCAGTGCTCATCCGGCAGGCGTGAAGGACGTGATTCTCGAGAGCGCCATCACCACGATTCAGGATTGCGAGGACTCCGTTGCCGCGGTGGATGCGGAAGACAAGTGTGTCGTCTACGGCAACTGGCTCGGGCTCATGAAGGGCGATCTGGAGGAGACGCTGGAAAAGGATGGTCGAACCATCGTCCGCCGGTTGAATCCCGATCGTGAATACACCGGCTCAGACGGGCAGCCGCTGGTGCTGCACGGACGGAGCCTGCTGCTGGTGCGCAATGTCGGCCATCTGATGACCACGGATGCGGTGCTGGACGGAAACGGCAACGAGGTACCCGAAGGTTTTCTGGACGCCATGGTCACCTCGCTCGCGGCCATGCACGATCTGCAGCGCAATGGCCTGCTGTCGAACTCACGCACCGGCAGCATCTACATCGTCAAGCCGAAGATGCACGGACCGGAAGAGGTGCAGCTGACCTGTGACCTGTTCGCCCGTGTGGAGGCGGCGCTCGGGCTTCCCGAGAACACGCTCAAAGTCGGCATCATGGACGAGGAACGCCGGACGACGGTCAATCTCCGGGCCTGCATCGAGGTGGCGAAAGACCGTGTGGTGTTCATCAACACCGGCTTTCTCGATCGCACCGGCGATGAGATTCACACCAGCATGCAGGCGGGTCCGTTCATGCGTAAGGACGCTATAAAGGCTCAACCCTGGATCAGGGCCTACGAGGATGCCAACGTGGATGCGGGGCTCGCGGCCGGATTCCGCGGGGTTGCGCAGATCGGTAAGGGCATGTGGCCGAAACCGGACGAGATGAAGGAGATGCTCGAGACCAAGGTGAGCCATCCGCTCGCCGGCGCCAACACGGCCTGGGTGCCGTCACCGACAGCCGCCACCCTGCACGCGATCCACTATCACCAGGTGAGCGTCGCGGATCGCCAGGCGGCACTGGCCGAACGCGAGCCGGCGAGCCTGGACGACATCCTCACCGTGCCTCTGCTCGGTGGCGAGAACCTGTCCGCGGCGGAAGTGCAGAGTGAACTCGACAACAATGCCCAGGGCATTCTCGGCTATGTGGTGCGGTGGATCGATCAGGGCGTGGGCTGCTCCAAGGTACCGGACATCAACAACGTGGGCCTCATGGAAGACCGTGCAACGTGTCGTATCTCCAGCCAGCACATCGCCAACTGGCTGCACCACGGCATCGTCAGCCGGGCCCAGGTTCTCGAGACCATGCAGCGCATGGCGGCGGTGGTGGACGGTCAGAATGCCGGCGATCCGAACTACCTGCCCATGGCGCCCGATTACGATTCGAGCATCGCTTTTCAGGCGGCGTGCGATCTCGTCTTCGAGGGCGTCTCGCAACCGAGTGGCTACACGGAGCCAATTCTTCACGCCCGACGCCGCGAGGCCAAGGCCCGGCTGCGCTGACCGTGCGGTCGCTGCTGTTGCTCGCCCTGATGCTCGCAGGCGCGGACGTGGCAGCGCGCGTCGATCTGGAGCCGTACCTGGGACTGTACCTCGGCAGCTTCGAGTCCGCGTTGACGCCGGATCCCGATGACGATCTGAACTACAACCCGTGCAATCCCGAAACCCGGGACTGCTCGGTGCATCAGGACCCGCTGATCGACATTCTGCTCGCGCTGTCCCTGGATCCCAGGGGCACCCTGGTCGCCACCTTCTACCGCTCGGAGACCCAGGTGCGCTCCGGCCGGCCACTGGATCTGCTCGGCAGGGGCTGCGGTACCACCGTCGGCGGGCTCCAGAAGCTCACCGGGGTGGACAAGGAAGCGGGGGTGCGCTGGACGGCCCGGTTCGACCTCGACGTTGAGAGTCGCGCCTGTCTCGGCAGGCTGCGGCCCACGTCGGATCACTTCCTGCTCGTACGCGGGCTGGATCCGGGAGAGTACGGCGAGTCGCAGGTGGAGGTCGCTATCGACAAGGCGGTGTCGAGCCAGAACTATCTCTATGTCAAAGAGGACGGGGTGAAGCGGCGCGTCCGCCTCGATCTGGACAACACCCAGGGAACAGGTCGGCGGGCCAGCTACCGGGTCTGCATCGAGGACGATCTGGGCGAGTTCAGCCGCTGCGTGGTGACCGACAAGCAGCTCAAACAGATCGGATTGCCGCTGCCCGTACCGGGTGGTGCCGCGGTGAACTACACCTGGTGGTACGACCTCTTCCCGAATCTCAAGCGGACGCGCGATCTGTACGAGCTGACCCAGTACACCGCGCGCTTCAGCCGGATCCGCTGAGACAACACCAACGCCGCCCGGACCAAGACCGGTGCCGCGGTAAGATCCGATGATGACCGACCAAGCGGATTCCGATCACTGGCGACCCATCCGACGGGGAGTGAACCGCCGCGCACTCATGGAGGCGAGTCTCGTGCTCACTGCCGTGGACGTGGACCATGTGTTAGTCCAGGAGGAGGACGACTGGTGTCTGAAGGTGCCCGATTCACTGGCACCACAAGCCATTGCCCACCTGGAGAATTACACGCTGGAAAACCAGCCGCTGCCGGCGCCGCGTGCGCCCGAGCAGATCGACAGCGGGCTGGTCGGGGTGCTCGGCTTTCTGCTGGTGATCTGGTCCGTACCCTTTTTCCAGAATCTGGGACTGTTCCACTGGGACTGGCTGGCGGCCGGGCGGGTGGAGGCCGATGCGGTGAAGGACGGTGCGTGGTGGCGGACGATCACGGCCCTGACCCTGCATGCGGATCTGGGGCACATCCTCGGCAACTCCGCATTCGGCGCGCTTTTCGGTCTCTTTGCCGGACGGTTCATGGGCTCGGGGCTCGCCTGGTTGCTGATCCTGATCGCGGGTGCACTCGGCAACACGGTCGCCGCCTGGATGCGGCCCGACGACTTCCGGGCCATTGGTGCTAGCACCGCCACTTTCGCCGCACTGGCGATGTCCAGCGCCTTCGTGTGGCGGAAGGGGTATTTCAGTGGTCGCGGCTGGAAGCGGGCATTCGCGCCGATCTTCGCTGCTGTGGCCCTGCTCTCGTTCACCGGCGCAGGCGGGGAGGACACTGACGTGCTCGCCCACGTGACCGGATTCAGCGTCGGGCTGGGGTTGGGCATCTGGGCCGGCGACTGGCCCATCCGTCGCCTGGGCAGCAGCGGCCAGCAGCTCTGTGGCGCCGCGGCCCTCGGTCTGGTCGTGCTGGCATGGGCTGTGGCGGGAACGGGTCAGGGCTGATCAGCAGCCGGCAGCTCGGGAAAACCCGCCGGAGGCTGGCGATGTCGGGTCGCCTGCTCGTAGGCGAATGCGATGCCGATGAGACGTCCTTCCGAGAAGGGTCGGCCGAGAATCTGCAGTCCCGCAGGCAGGTCGCCATAGGTGAAGCCCATGGGCACCGTGGCGGCGGGCAGTCCGGTTGCGGGCGCGACGAGCTGGCTGTTGTCACCCCTGTACTCTTCGATGGCCTTCGCCAGATGTGCCGGCGGATTGGTCCAGCTGGGATAGACCACGGCGTCCACATTCGCTGCATTCATTGCGGCGACGGTGTCCGCCAGGAACCGCTGGCGGCCTGGATGATCGACATAGTCCGGGCACGGCGGGTCCCACTCGGACGGATGCACATCGGCCGGATACCCGGCGAAGAACGTCAGCCGGTCGGCAATGTACGGTGAGAAGGCGCCGCTCTCCCTGACGGCCATCACATCACGCATCGGCGCGTCAGGACCCAGGGATTCGAGATAACGCGCCATGTCGTAGCGGAAGCGCGGGCAGAAATTATCCGCGTCGAGATGTTCATCGAGCCCGTCGATCACGAATGGATCGATCAGGATCGCGCCGGCAGCTGTGAGCTCAACGAGCGCCTGCTCGAACACGGCGATGACCGCGGGATCGGCGTCTTCCGTGTCGACCAGTGCGCGCAGCACGCCGAGCCGCGTCTCCTCGAGGGCGGCGGGATCCAGGTACGTCGCGTAGTCCTCGACGGGTCTTCCGCGAACCACCTCGGTGTACGGATCGCTCGGATCGTAGCCGCCGATCGCGGTGAGCACTCTGGCACCGTCGGTCACGGTCCGGGTCATTGGTCCGGCCACGTCCCGATCGAACGCCAGCGGGATCACGCCGTCCCGGCTGGTGAGACCGAGTGTGGCGCGGATGCCGAACAGCGCGAGATGTGACGAAGGGCCGCGAATGGAGTTGCCGGTGTCGGATCCCATGCCGATCACGCCGAAGCTTGCCGCCACGGCGGAAGCGGTTCCGCCGCTGGAACCTGCCGGAACGCGATCCAGATCGTAGGCGTTGGCGGTAACCCCATAGGAAGAGCTAACGGTCTGTCGGGGACTGAACGCCCATTCCGCCATGTTGGTCTTGGCGACGATCACCGCGTCCGACTCTTTCAGCCGGCTGACCAGGAACGCATCGTCGGGCGGGATGGAAGACTTCAGGGCAATGGAGCCGCCGCTCGTCGGCATGCCCGCTGTGTCGAAGTTGTCCTTGAGCAGCACGGGCGCACAGAACAGGCTGCCGAGCGACGTGCCTTCGGCCAGCTTGCGATCGATGCGCCGGGCTTCCGCCAGCGCCTGCGGGTTGGTGAAGATTACGGCGTCCAGTCCTGTGGCCTTGTCGTAAGCCTCGATCCGGCGGAGGTAACCCTGCACGATCCCTTCACAGCTGATCCGGCCTGTGCGGATGGCGCTCTGGACGTCATCGATCGTGGCTTCCACGAACCGGAACGGTTCGGCCGGATCCTGGCGGCAGGCGGCGAGCAGCACCAGTGCACAGGCTGTACCGAATCTGATGGCGCGTCTCACTCTCCGACCCGCACGTAGGCGAGCCACTCGGCCACCGCCGCAGGCGCAATGTCGTCCCCTTCGATCTCGATGGAGACGTCGAGGTGCACGAGCATGCCGTGCGGTCCTTTCGGTTCGATGCGGTTCAACTCGAACCGCCCCCGGATACGCCCGTTCACCCGGACCGGCTGGACGATACGGACCCGATCGAAACCGTAGTTCTGACGGTAGACGATACCGGGGATCGGAATCCTGACCGCAGCGACCATGTCGGTGAGACACGAGAGCACGAGAAAGGACTGGGCGATGGTGCAGCCGAACGGAGACTCGCTGGCCGTACGTTCCGGATCCGTGTGCATCCAGCTGTTGTCGCCCGTCGTCCGCGCGTGATCGTCGATCTTCTGCTGATCGATCCGGATCCAGTCGGAAAGTCCGACCTCGTGGCCGAACAGATGATGGACCTCGGCGATGATGTCAGTGACTCTGCTCATGGGACCTCTGGGTACATGGGATCAGTGGGCACGGGGCGCTCCAGCTCCCCTTGGCACGCGGATGCTGTGAACCAGGCTCCTGACGTGAGCGGGAACGGGAGCGCCGATGCGGCTCACCAGCAAGGCGGTGGCGAAATTCAGCAGCGCGCCGAGCGCGCCGATACCTTCCGGTGAGATGCCGAGCCACCAGTGAAGCTCGGTGTTCTCCTCGGGTGCGACGAACTTGAAGTAGACGATGTAGCCGAAGGTGAAGACGAGTCCGGCCAGCATGCCGGCAATGGCGCCTTCCCGGTTCATGTTCAGAGAGAAGATACCCATCAGGATGGCCGGGAACAGCGAAGCAGCCGCCAGCCCGAAGGCAAAAGCCACCACCTGTGCCACGAATCCCGGTGGGTTGACTCCGAGATACCCGGCCACGGCGATGGCAAGGGCCGCCGCCACCCGCGCATAGAGCAGCTCCTGGCGATCGGTGATGCCTCGCGCCAGCGTTTTCTTGATCAGGTCGTGGGATACCGACGTCGAGATCACGAGCAGCAGTCCTGCTGCGGTCGACAACGCAGCGGCGAGCCCCCCGGCGGCAACCAGCGCGATCACCCACGGTGGCAGTCCGGCGATTTCCGGGTTGGCGAGGACCATGATGTCCCGGTCCACGTAGACCTCGTTGCCGTTGTCCGTAGGTCTGTTTGTCAGAAGCCGTTCACCGTGCGCGCCTCTGTCAGCCGAGAAGTGTGGTGTACCTTCGAACGGCGCCCCGGGTGCGTAGCGGATGGCGCCGTCCTGATTCTTGTCAAGCCAGCCGATGAGACCGACGTCTTCCCAGCTCCGGAACCAGGGCGCGACCTCGGAGTATGCGGTGTCGTTGACCGTCTGAACGAAGTTCAGTCTGGCGAAGGCGCCGACCGCCGGTGCGGTCGTGTAGAGCAGGGCGATGAACAGCAGCGCGTAGCCGGCTGACTTCCTGGCGTCGGAGACCTTGGGTACCGTGAAGAAGCGGACGATCACGTGAGGCAGGCCGGCAGTGCCGATCATCAGCGCCATGGTGATGGCGAAGACATCGGTGGGGCTCTTCGCGCCCTGGGTGTAGGGGCCGAAACCCAGCTCGACGAGCGTCCTGTCCAGCTTTTCAAGAACTGACAGCCCTGAGCCATCGTTCACCGTGGCACCGAGGCCGAGTTGCGGAACCGGATTCCCGGTAACGAGCAGGGAGATGAAGATGGCCGGTACCAGATAGGCGAAAATGAGCACGCAGTACTGGGCGACCTGGGTATAGGTAATGCCCTTCATGCCGCCGAGCACGGCGTACATGAACACCACGGCCATGCCGATGACTACACCAGCGGTGATATCCACGTCGAGAAACTGGGAGAAGACGATCCCCACGCCACGCATCTGGCCCGCCACGTAGGTGAAGGAGACAACGATCAGGCAGACAACCGCCACGACGCGGGCGGCGTGGGAGTAGTAGCGGCTGCCGATGAAGTCCGGCACCGTGAACTCGCCGAACTTTCTGAGATAGGGAGCGAGCAGCAGCGCGAGCAGCACGTAACCGCCGGTCCAGCCCATGAGATAAACCGTGCCGTCGTAACCCATGAAGGCGATGATGCCGGCCATGGAGATGAACGAGGCGGCGCTCATCCAGTCCGCGGCAGTCGCCATGCCGTTGGCAACGGGATGCACATGACCGCCGGCGACATAGAACTCGCGGGTCGACGCTGCTCTCGACCAGATGGCGATACCGATGTACAGCGCGAAGCTGGCGCCGACGAAGAGATAGGTGAGCAGTTTCACGTCCGTCATGGGCGTCGGTGCGTCTCTATTCGTCTTCGTGCACGTCGTACCTGCGGTCCAGGCGCTTCATGGCCCAGGCGTAGACGAAAATCAGTGCGATGAATACGTAGATCGATCCCTGCTGCGCCCACCAGAAGCCGAGCTTGAAGCCGAAGAAGGAAATCCGGTTCAACGGCTCCACGAGCAGAATGCCGAAGCCGAACGACACCAGGAACCAGATTGCGAGCAGCAGCGCGCCGAGCTTCAGGTTCGCACGCCAGTAAGCCTCGTTCGACTCATCGTGCGCAGCGCCGTGGCCATTGCTGTCGTGTTTTTCGTTGTCGTGTTCGTTGTCGGTCACGACGCGCAGCACTCCGTTTCCCCCGCGGGATGGTTCAATATACATTGTGGCCGCCGAAGAAACAGGGTGTGAACCGTGGCGTCGATTCAGCTGGATCATCTGATGTGGGGAGCACCGAGCCTCGAATCGGGCATCGCCGAAGGCCGGCGCCTGTTCGGCACGCCACCGGCACCGGGCGGCGTGCACCCGGGACTCGGCACCCGCAACGCACTGCTGTCCCTGGGTGATTCCGTCTACCTCGAGGTCATCGCACCCGATCCGGTCCAGAATCTCGACGGAACGCTCGGTGCCCGGCTCGCGACCCTCGCTGCACCCGGCCTAGTCACGTGGGCGGCGGCGACATCGGACCTGGAAGCCGTCGCCGCCGCGGCACGGCGGTTGCCCCTGAGTGTCCGGGGTCCGGTGCCGACGGAACGCAGATCGCCGGACGGTTCGGTGCTGCGCTGGCGACTGCTGTTCCTCGGTGGTCATGGGTTCGGTTCTCTGGTGCCGTTCTTCATCGACTGGATGGACACGCCGCACCCCGCACGAACCAATCCGCCAGGAGGCACGTTTCTCTCGCTCGAGATCCGTTCGACCGAGGCGGACAGTCTGAATACTCTCTTCGGAAGCCTCGGAGTCACCATCGAGGCGCTGCCGGAAGACGGGCCGGGGTTGACCGCGCGTATTGCAGCGAGTGGCGGAGACGTCAGCCTCGAGAGCGCGATTGGCGCGGACGGATGGTCTCTGTAGCACGACTCGCCGCGGCGCTGCTGTGCGCCGTCGTGTCCACCGCGTATGCGGCGGAACCGGCGGTCGCGACAACGGGGTATCTGGAGTCGCTGGCTGCGTTCCGCGATTTCACGGACTATCGGTTCCGGGATCGCGTGCTCTCCCCGCTGCCGGAGTCCGAGCGGTTGAAGTTCCAGGGCCTGCGCTACTTCGAGCCTGACCTCCGGCTGGTGCTGCGGGCCCGTTTCGAACCTGCCAGCGACACGGCCACTTTCGCGATGCCGACGTACGACCGGCGCACGCTGAGCTATGCGCACTACGGCACGCTGGTGGCCGAGCTGGACGGACAGCGTATCCGTCTGCAGGCGTTCCGGCGGGCAGACGGAGAATCGATGCGACGTTTTCTGCTGGTGCCATTCCGCGACGCGACGAACGGTTCGGAGACCTACGCGGGGGGGCGCTACATCGAAATCGACCTGCCGCTGCCCGAGGTACCGCAGCTCGACTTCAACCGGTCGATGAACCCGCTCTGCGCCTACGATGCGAGTTATGCCTGCCCGATCCCGCCGCCCGAGAACCGCCTGCAGCTGCCGATCCGGGCAGGGGAAAAGTCCTACCCTTGAACAACCGCCACATCGAGCGGATCTGGCTGGTGCGGGCCTATGTGGACGATCTCGTGCTCGTCTATCCGGTCTACGCGATCATGATGCTGGAGCACGGTGTGGGGGAGCTCGACCTCACGGTGCTGTTCGTGATCTGGTCGGCGTCGGCGCTGATTTTCGAGATCCCGTCCGGCGTCGTGGGCGATCTGATCGACCGGCGATTCTACGTGTTGGCGGGGTCGCTGATCCGGGCGTCGGGTTACCTGTGCTGGTTGCTCGTGCCTTCGTTTCCGGGTTATGCGTTCGGTTTCGTGCTCTGGGCGCTCGGTGGCGCGATCCACAGCGGCACGCTGCAGTCACTGCTATACGACGTGCTGGCAGCGCAGGGTCGGAGTGCGGCTTTCACGAGGATCTACGGCCGGGGTCAGGCGCTGCACAGCCTGGGTGTGCTGACCGCCATGGTGCTGGGCGGCTTCGTCGCCGAGACGGGCTATGCCACGGTCCTGATGCTGTCCGCGGTGGCGCCGGTGATCTCGGGACTGCTGGTCGTCGGCCTGCTCAGCGAACCCGGCCGTTCTCATGTACGCCCCGATGGAGATACACCGAGTTTCCGCACGACCGTTGAAACAGCGGTGCGTGCGCTGCGGCTCGATCGGCCCCTGCAGCGAGTGACCGTCATGTTCGTCGGCCTCGTGGCGGTGTTCGGCACCATCGACGAGTTTCCCGGGGCGCTGCTGGCGGAGCAGGGGCAGCACGCTCCGCAGGGAGCGCTTTCGCTCGGTATCATCGGTGTCCTCTATGGTGTTTTTCTCGGTGCCCAGTCCGTCGGCAGCGCGCTGGCGCATCGCTTCGGCGCGGCGCAGCTGCGACGCATCGCCCTGGTCAGCGTGCTGGCTCATGGGGTGCTGCTGGGTGCGCTCGCGCTCGGGACCTGGATGGCGTGGCCGTCAGGCGGTGTGCTGCTCTGCGCGGGTGTAGCGCTCTACTTCGGATGCATGGGTGCGGTAGAGGTGCTGCTGGAAACGAACCTGCAGCGACAGATCGGCGTCGGCGCACGAGCCACTATCACATCCATGGCCGGCGCTGCCATGGAGCTCGCCGGCATTCTGCTCTATCTGCTCATCGGTGCCACCGCATCCGCCCGGGGCTGGTCCTCCGCGCTTGCTGCGGTGGCGGTGCTGGCGATTGTGCTGTCTCTCGGCTTCGGCTACTCCGCCGGGCCGAGGGCCGTGCGCAACCGGTCGTGAACCGCGCCGAGGGTGTCGATGATGGCGTCTATGCTGCGGGCGCCGGACTGGAAAATGGCCGTCGCGTTCAGTGCTCCCCAGCCGAAACCCAGGGACTTCACCTTCATGGCCCGGGCCTCCACCGCATCCAGATCCCTGTAGAAGTTCCGTCCCGCATCGTCCCGGGGCGGGACATCCAGCATCTGCTGCAGACCGATCCGTTCAGGATCACGACCTGCGGCTTCGGCATGGCGACGGATGGTGTCCAGAGCCGCGCGTGCGCTCTCGTCCCGGACGATGGCGGTGGCAAGCCAGCCATCACCCCGCTCACCGACCCGCTTCAGGGCGCGCTCGGAAAATCCGCCGATCCAGATCGGCAGTGCGGCTCCCTGAGGCGACTTCGGCTCCATGGCGATGGCGTCCGCGGTGTAATGATTGCCGGCAAAGTCGATTCTGCGTTCCCGAAAGCACGCACGAATCAGATCGATGGCTTCGTCCATGCGCTCACCGCGGTTCGAAAAGGATTCGCCGAGAGACTCGTACTCTGAAGCCTGCCAGCCCACACCGATACCGAGTCGGACCCGTCCTCCGGACAGGGTGTCCAGGGTGCTGATCTGCTTGGCTACCAGCACCGGCTGGCGCTGGGGCAGCACCAGCACCTCGGTGCCGAGGCCGATCCGTTCCGTGACCGCTGCAGTGTAGGCAAGCACCATGAGCGCTTCCATGATCGGCATTTCCGGCGGATACATAGGCGCGGGACGGCTCGGCGTCGGGTAACCCATGACCACGTGGTCGAACATGTCGAGCTGGTCGTAGCCGATGGCCTCGATGGCCTTTGCCAGGCGCTGGACGCCGTCCGGACCTTCCCGGTAGGCAACGCTCGGAAACTCGACACTCAGCTTCATCGGTGCGGAGCCGAAGGCGGTCGCGCTGCGGTGGTGTCAGGCCCGACATTCATGGATGCTACCCTCTCTCCGGTGAGTGTCCCCGGCTGATTAGACACTCGAAGCGCAGCGTGATCCAGCCCGGGAAGCCGGGCATCCATGAGGAACAGGCAGATTCATGCAGGTACAACCCATCAGGTCCGCCGCCACCGTGATCATCGCCCGGGCGTCAGGCGATGCTGACGGCGCAGGGTTCGAAATCTTCATGCTGCGCCGGACGAGCCAGGCTGCGTTCGCGGGTGGCATGTACGTCTTTCCGGGTGGCAGGGTGGATCCGGACGACCACCTGCATCGCTACGACACGTTCCGGCGCGGACCGTCGGCCGGACAGGCACCTCAGCAGGCAGCGCTCGGTGCAGAGTGGCGTGGTTTCTGGATTGCCGGCATACGGGAGAGTTTCGAGGAAGCCGGTCTCCTGCTCGCCTATGACCCTACCGGTGAGCTGCTCGCCTATGACGAGGACAACCGGTCCCGGTTCGATGCCTATCGGAAACCGCTGCATGCCGGTGAGGTGTCCCTGCTGGACATCTGCGCCCGGGAGAACCTCACCCTGGCAGTGGATCATATTCACTTCGTGAACCGCTTCGTTACACCGCCAGGACGCGCCCGTCGATTCGACACCCGCTTCTTTCTGGCGGAGGCGCCGCCGGGTCAGACTGGGAAGCACGACCGAAGGGAAACGGTGGACAGCATCTGGATTTCTCCCCGGGAGGCCATAGAGCGGAACGATGCGGGCGACTTCGACCTCATGCGCGTGACACGCATGCAGCTCGAGATGCTGGGTGAGCGGGAATCCCATTCGGACCTCCTGAGGTGGGCGAAGGCCAATCGGCACTTTCCCATCTACCGGCCGGTCGTGCCCCGGGATTGAAGGCGTTGAATACCTTCCCGGGGGCAGCGACGTTTCCCCGGGTGATGTGCATAATTGGGCCGCCGTGTCAGGGCGATCAACGGCCATCACCCGCAAGGTCGCACCGTGTCACGTCCCATTACGCAGGATGACTTTGTGCCCCAGGCGCTGGCTCCCAACGAGCGATTGACAGTCGATGCCATAGAGGTGGAAGTCCGTCGCAGCCGGCGCCGGCGCACGCGCATCGGTCTCGCTTTCGATCCCGCGGGACGGGTGATTCTGGAAGCACCCCTGGATGCGACCACGAAGGAACTCCGCGCCGTGGTGGTGGAGCATGGCCGCTGGCTCCGCGCACGACTCGCAGTGCTCAAGGAGCAGGCCGTCTGCCTCAGCATGCCGACCTACGTCAGCGGCGAGTTGCTGCAGTATCTTGGCGAGGCCTACGAGCTGGTGGTCGAGGCTGGACCCCGGCGCGTATCGCGGCGGCAGAAAACGACCCAGCTCCGGCTGTTCAGTGACGTTCGGGGGGTGGTGGGCACGATCACCGTGCGCTTGCCGGATACTGACCCGGTCCAGGTGAAGCGGACGCTCGATCGCTGGTACCGGCAGGAGGCCGAGCTGCGGTTCGCAGAGCGCATCAACGAATTCCGAAGTCTGCCCTGGATGCGGAAGTGGTCGCGTGACTGGGGTGTCAGGTTCATGCGCAGCCAGTGGGGAAGCTGCGCTACCACCGGCCGCATCGTACTGAACACGCATCTGGTGAAGGTGCCGGAGCGGCTCATCGACTACGTGGTGCTGCACGAGCTCTGTCATCTGGTACATCACGATCACAGCTATCGATTCTATGCGCTCATGCGCGCGCACATGCCCGACTGGGAAGCACGCCGCCTCGAGCTGGATGCCTACCTGCCGCTGCTCGCCTATGACTGATCGCCCATGACCGACACCGTCACGTTGAGCGATCTCGGCTGGTCGCCCGTCTTTCAGCAGCAGCTGACGCTCCAAGATCTGGAGAGCCTGACGCCCGCCCGGGTGTTCGAAGTGCATCGTTCCGGGCTCAAGGTCGTCTTCGAGGGTGGCGAGATGGACGTCCCACTCGGTGGCCGCTGGTTTCAGGGGTCACCTGAGGACCGTCCCACGGTGGGTGACTGGGTGCTGCTCGATCTGCCCGGCGGAACCATCGTGCGACTGCTGGAGCGCAAGAGTCTGCTCAAGCGGATGAGCGTCAGCCGACCCGGAGACGTGCAGCTCATAGCGGCCAACGTGGACGTGCTGTTTCTCGTGAGCTCCTGCAACGACGAGTTCAACCTGTCGAGGATGGAGCGTTATCTGGCGCTGGCCCATGAAGCGGGGATTCAACCCGTCATCGTACTGACCAAGGCGGACCTGAGCGAAGATCCGGATCAGTTCCGCACGGCAGCGGCGGGACTGGGCAGGGATCTGGTGGTGGAACTTGTCAACGCGCTGGATGCCGATACGCTCGGCGGGCTGCGTGCCTGGTGCCGGCGGGGTCAGACCGTGACGCTGCTCGGCTCGTCCGGCGTCGGTAAGTCGACACTGATCAACAGTCTGGCCGGTGGGGATATCCAGACCACGGGTGGCATCCGGGAAGATGATGCCAAGGGTCGCCATACCACCACTCACCGTTCGCTGCACCTGCTGCCGGGAGGTGGCCTGCTGCTGGACAGCCCCGGGATGCGCGAGCTCGGGATCACAGACGCGGACAGCGGGCTCTCGTCCGCATTCGAAGACATCGAAGCGCTTGCTGCCCGGTGCCGCTTCAACGACTGCGCACATCAGTCGGAACCCGGTTGCGCGGTCCGGGAAGCCATGGAGGCCGGGAGGCTGGATGAGCGGCGACTGGAAAGTTATCGTAAGCTCCGTCGCGAAGAGCTGTACAACACGGAAACCGTTGCCGAACGCCACGCCCGGGTGCGGCAGTTCAGCAGGATGGTCAAGCAGCATCAGGCCGCTTCGCACAAGAAGCGCGACTGAGCGTCGCCGAGGCGCCATCCCGACAACGTCTGTTCGTGGTCGACAAGGGGACTCAAGTGACCAATCTCGTCGCGCCGGGTGTGCACCGGCAGCCGGTATCCGTAACGCGGAAGATGTCGGCATCGCTACCGCGATTGCGCGCCATCGCCAGGGAGAAAGGGCTGAAGATCCACCATCTCGGCGCCGGGTATCCCCATCCCGAGGTGACGGATCCGCGTGGTTTTCTCGCCCAGGAAGCGGCCTATCTCGAGCACCTGACGGCACTCGAACGGCGGAATGATCCCGAGGCCCTGCCCGAGCATCTGCGCGAAGCGTTTTCCTATGGAGACACGCTGGGGCCGGCGAGCACGCGACAGATCTTCGCCCGTGTGTACGGTAACGACTGGGGCGTGGGCATGCGGCCCGACCGGCTCGTACCTACCGTCGGCGCGACCGGCGGTATCAGCCTTGTCTGCTCTCTCTTCGAGCACGCAGGCACGCCCATCGCCTACCTGACCGACGCGCCCACCTACGCAGGATTCATGGCCCGCGCCAACCTCTGCCGCCACGCCTCCATCTACAGCGTGGAGATGGATGAAGAGGGACCGCTGCCGGATGTCTTCGAACGGCAGATCCGGGCGGCGCGGGAAGCCGGCAGGCTGGTGCCTTTCTATTACACCGTCCCGGACGGTCACAATCCGGCGGGTTTCTCGTTTTCGGAGGCACGACGGCGGCAGATTCTGGATATTGCACGGCGGGAGCAGATTCTCATCGTCGAAGACGCGCCGTACCTCTACATCAACTTCGCGTCCCCCGGTGACCGTCAGCCGCCGTTCCTCTCTCTGGATCCGGCGCAGACCGTACATCTGTTCACCGGCTCGAAGATCGGCTTTCCTGGACCACGGGTCGCCTACGTGTACTCGGAGGCGGAGCTCACCATTGCGGACGGGCAGACGGCGAGCCTCGCAGAGCTGGCGCTGGTGCAGGCGAGTGCTGACATTCTGTTCCCGAATCCGGCGGCATACCGCGGCTTCGAAACGCTCCTGCACGAGGCGGATTTTTCCGAGCGGAAATCGCTGTGGCCGGTGGCGGAGTCCAAGCTCGAGATCTACCGGGAAAACCGGCAGATTCTTCTCGACGGCTTCGAGGCGGAGCTCGGCGCCCACAGGGACAGGTTCCACTGGACGGTGCCTGCAGCCGGTTTCTTCTCCGTGTTCACGTTTCTCGGCGGACGTGTCCGGACGGACGATCGCTTCATCGAGCAGATGGTGGCGGACTACGGTCTCGTCGTGATCCCCATGTACGATTTCTATCCGCCCGACGCGCGCAAGCGCAATCCCGATGCCGGTTACGACCAGCTCCGGATATCTTTCTGCTTCAGCGAGAGCGCCGGCGAGGAGCGGCGCCGGGACCTGACGGAAGCAGTGGCCGTGTTCTGCCGAGCGGCAAAACGCCTATCCGGCGTTGCCTGAGGCAGCCGTTGCCTGACCGACCGCCGGTCAGCTCGCAGGCGCGCTGCGGGCCGGGAGGTCGTCCTGCTCCGTTCTGTCCGCGATCGTGGACTGGATTTCCCTGACCCGGCTTTCGGTGAGAGGGTAGCTCCACAGCAGCGGGACGGCGATGAACTTGAACAGCGCGGGTATCACGGAATAGCAGCATGCCAGCATGAGCAGCGTAAATGCCGTGTTCGTGGTGTTCATCGGATCCGCCAGCGAATCGAAGCCGAAAAGCACGACGAGGTTGGTGCCGGCGAACAGCCCCAGCGCGTAGGCGAGCTTGCGCACCATGAGCCAGATGGAGAAGTAGGCGCCGCCCTGACGCTTACCGGTTTGAGCCTCATCCACGTCGACGACGTCTGCAGCCATGGCATAGGGCAGGGCGGACAGTGCACCGATGGAGCTGCCCTTCAGGCACATGATGATGATGAAGAACAGGAACTTGCCCGTGGGTATGCCTTCGAAGTAAGCCACCGTGCCGGCGTACGCGTCGTCGGGCAGAAAAGTCAGGAGGTGGTGGACCTCGAACGCATCGAACCAGGCCATGGGTGCGATCGCGATCAGCGGAATGAAGCAGGACCACAGCGAGTACCAGAAGATCGCGGCCATTGTCGCCCGGTGCTTGCCGATTCTTCTGGACAGCTTGAACCACAACGGAATCGCGATGATCTGCGAGACGAAGTACGGCGCCAGATACAGCCCGTAGAGGTCGCCGGCCAGCAGCACGTGCTTGACGAAGAAGAAGGAGAGTGTGTTGGTCATCGCGGCGCCGATGCTCGAGAACAGGAAGATGATGACCAGTCGACGGTAAGGTTCGTTCTTCCAGACGTAGCGGAAGCTCTCCTTGAGCGGCAGACGCTCGGGTCGACGTTCCACGACCTGATGCTCAGGAGTCGAAACCACGCAGTTCGCTACGAGTATCGGCATGACGAAGGCGATGGCCAGCGACAGGAAATACACCGCATCGAGGGGTTTGTCGTAGCCGAAGAAGAAGATGATGCTGGGTGTGAAGGCGCCGATGAGAGATCCGGTAACGGAAAAACCCTCTCTCCAGCTGGTGACCAGCGTGCGTTCGTTGTAGTTGACGGAAAGTTCGGCACCCCAGGCGCTGTAGGGTACGTCCTTAATCGTGGCGCCTACGTAGGTGATGATCAGCGCGGCAAGCATCCACGGGTATCCGGTGTTGAAGGTAATGCCCAGCAGGGTCACCTCGCCGAACTCGATGGGCGGTATGAACAGCAGGCAGATACCAGCGATATAGATGGGTGTGCCGATGACGACGAAGGGTTTGCGACGACCCCACGGCGTGCGGATGCGATCCGAGATGAAACCGATCAGCGGATCCGTGATGCCGTCGAAGATGCGCGAGAGCACCATGACCAGGCCTACGAACGCGAGTCCGAGCCCGAATCCCTCGGAGTCCGCATAGACTGCGGGCAGGTACACGGCCATGGGCAGGGACACCATGGCCAGCGGCATGGCGGGCGCACCATACGACCCCAGCTGCCAGGTGCTCAGCGTCCGCTCGGAACCACCGCGCGTGTCCTGGCCCTGCTCCTGTGCAGTCATCGTGCTCCCTCCGCCACGCGACAGCTCTCCCCGACTGGACAATAGGTGCATCCTCTGTTGGGCACAACTTGCCTGCCTGAGATAAACTGCCCGGCTCGTTGGGTTCTACGGGAGTTGTGGCGGTGAGTGACTTGACCGCGTTCAGAGCAGAGATACGCAGCTGGCTGGAGGAAAACTGCCCGGCCAGCATGCGCACGCCCATGCCGGCGGATGAGACGCCCGGCGGTGGCCGGCGCGCCGTGTTCAAGAATCCGGACACCAAGGTGTGGCTCGAGCGCATGGCTGAGCGGGGATTCACGGTGCCCATGTGGCCGAAGGCATACGGTGGCGCGGGACTCTCCAAGGAAGAGAACGGGGTGCTCACCGAGGAGCTGCGCCGGATCAATGCCCGTCCCGCGCACGTCGGCATGGGTATCAGCATGATCGGCCCGGCGCTGCTCGAGTTCGGTACGGAGGAGCAGAAGCAGGAGCATCTGCCGAAGATCGCACGTGGCGAGATCTGGTGGTGCCAGGGCTACAGCGAACCCAATGCCGGCTCGGACCTGGCCAGCCTGCGCACGTCTGCCGTGGAGGATGGTGACGAGTACATCATCAACGGCCAGAAGATCTGGACCTCCGGTGCGGATCACGCCGACTGGATCTACTGCCTTGTACGTACGGACTTCGACGCACCGAAGCACGACGGTATCACGTTCATCCTCTTCGACATGGACCAGCCGGGCGTCACAGTCAAACCCATCCTGCTGATCAGCGGGTTGTCCCCGTTCTGCGAGACGTTCTTCGACAATGCCCGTGCCTCCAAGAGTCAGGTGGTGGGCGAGGTCAACAAGGGCTGGACCGTGGCTAAACGCCTGCTGCAGTACGAGCGCACGTCCATCGGCGGCATCGGCGGCGGCAATCAGCGCTCCGTCACGCTGGAGGAGCTGGCGGCGGATTACGCGGGAGTGGCAGATGGCCGGATTGCGGACCCGGCGATCCGCGCGTCGGTTACCCGGCATCGGATGAACGATCGGGCTTACGCCATGACCATGCGCCGGTCGGTGGAGGAAATGGCCAGCGGAGTGGCGCCTGGTGCTGTGTCTTCCATGTTCAAGTACTACGGTACCGAACAGAACAAGCGTCGTTACGACCTAATGCTCGACATCATGGGCACGTCGAGCCTGGGCACGGTGGTTGCTGAGCAGAATCCGTTCTCCGCGCACGAGCTGGAGACCACCCGTGGCTGGCTGCGGTCGAAGGCGAACTCCATCGAGGGCGGTACCTCGGAGGTGCAGCTCAACATCATTGCCAAGCGTGTGCTCGGCCTGCCGGACTGAGCGCTCCGCAGAGCAACCTGCGCGGCAGGGACGGGCAATAAGCCTTTGGCGACAACGGGTTAGCGTTTTTCGCCACGCCGAGAAGCCCTTGTCGGCGCGATTGTCTGGCAGTAGAATGCCGCGCTCCGCCGGGTTTGGCGGACGGTATTGCGAAACGAGGTCGAACGAGCCCACGAAAGACGGGCATCGTTGCGGCCTTTTTCGCGTTACAGACAGGACTGCAGAGGAGAACGCCTATTAAAAGAGGTGCTGCGAAACGCGCCGACCGGTCGCTGATCAACGATGAGATCACGGCCCCGAGCGTGAGACTGATTGGTGCCGACGGTGAACAGGTCGGTGTGGTATCCAGAGACGTCGCCCTGAGCACGGCCAGTCGGTCGGGCCTGGATCTGGTGCTCATCGCACCGGACGCGGATCCGCCGGTGGTCAAAGTCATGGATTACGGCAAGCACCTCTTCGAGCAGAAGAAGACCAAGGCTGCCCAGCGTAAGAAGCAGAAGCAGATTCAGGTCAAGGAAATGAAATTCCGCCCTGGGACCGAAGAGGGAGACTATCAGGTCAAGCTCAGAAACCTCCGACGCTTCCTCGAGGATGGTGACAAGGCGAAGGTTTCGCTGAGGTTCCGTGGCCGGGAGATGGTGCATCCGGAGATCGGCATGAAGCTGATGTCGCGGATCGAGGAGGATCTCGAGGACGTGGGTCAGGTGGAATCCCAGCCCAAGTTCGAAGGCCGTCAGGTCGTGATGGTGCTGACTCCCTCGAAGAAGAGAAGCACCAAGAAGGCACCTGCTGCGGCCGAGGCGGCCGAGGATCAGGCGGCCGAATAGCCGCTTCGAGAATATGACCAGCTGGTAAACACGCTGGACAAAGAGAACAACGAGAAGCCGGTGACACCGGCCGAGAACCATTGAAGTGTAGATGGACCCGAGGATCGCCACGAGGCTGAACCCGGGTGAAGCAAACGGAGTTCGAGATGCCGAAACTCAAGACCGATCGTGGTGCGGCGAAAAGATTTCGCCGAACCGCCAAGGGTTACAAACATCGCCAGTCGAATCGTAACCACATCCTCACCAAGAAAGCGTCCAAGCGGAAGCGTCAGCTGCGCGGACTCGAGGCGGTATCCCCGTCCGACACCCGCCAGCTCGATCGGCTGCTGCCGACGAAAGCGAGGTAGGAGAACCACATGTCCAGAGTCAAACGCAGTGTGGTTTCCAGGGCCCGGCGCAAGAAGGTCCTGAAGCAGGCCAAAGGTTATTACGGCGCACGCAGCCGTCAGTTCAAGGTCGCCAAGCAGGCCGTCATCAAGGCGGGCCAGTATGCTTACCGCGACCGGCGGCAGCGCAAGCGGCAGTTCCGCCAGCTGTGGGTCGTGCGCATCAACGCGGCAGCACGTGAGCACGGCATGTCCTACAGCCGATTTATCGCCGGCCTCAAGAAGGCGGCGATCGAGGTGGATCGTAAGGTGCTGGCCGATCTGGCCGTGCACGAGAAGGAGACTTTCGCCAGGCTGGCCGAACAGGCCAGGGCTGCGCTGGAAGCCGACGAGCCGGCGGCTCAGGCCGCCTAAACGATCCGATACGGATTCCGCCTTCTGGGGGCCCAGCGGGTAGCCCTTCCGGAAAGCGCGGTCGTGAAAGAAAGGAAGGGCGTGAGTTCTTCCTTTTTTTTTGAGAGCGCGAGATGGACATTGATCTGATTCTGAACGAGGCGGAGGTAGCCGTGGCGGGGGCCCCGGACGAGCGGGCGCTGGACGAGATCCGCGTGCACTACCTCGGTAAAAAGGGCCAGCTGACGGTGCTGCTGAAAGGGCTCGGCAGTCTGGATCCGGCCGACCGGCCGAGTGCCGGTGCTGCCATCAACGAGGCGAAGGAACGGGTCCAGGGTTGGATTGCCGCCCGCAGAGCGGCGCTCGGCTCCGAGCAGCTGGCTCAGTCGCTGGCAGAGGAGGCCGTCGACGTCACGCTGCCCGGTCGGCAGCGCCCTGCCGGCGGGCTTCATCCGGTAACCCAGGCGATGCAGCGTATCGAGTCGATCTTCGTGGGTTCCGGTTATGACGTGGTCGCGGGCGAGGAGATCGAGAACGACTACTACAACTTCGAAGCGCTGAACATTCCGGCCCACCATCCTGCCCGGGCCATGCACGATACCTTCTACTTCGGTGACGGTACGCTGCTGCGTACGCACACGTCTCCGAGCCAGGTGCACACGATGGAATCGCAGCAGCCGCCCATCCGCATCATCTGCCCTGGACGCGTGTACCGTCGGGACTCCGACCTCACCCACAGTCCCATGTTTCATCAGGTCGAAGGCCTGGTTGTGGACCGGGGGATCAGCTTCGCCGATCTCAAGGGTACCGTGGAGACGTTTCTCAAGCGGTTCTTCGAGGCGGATCTGGGCGTGCGTTTCCGGCCGAGCTACTTCCCGTTCACGGAGCCTTCCGCGGAGGTGGACGTGGAGTGCGTCATGTGCGCGGGCAAAGGATGCCGGACCTGCAGCCAGTCGGGCTGGATCGAGGTGATGGGCTGCGGCCTCGTACACCCGAACGTGCTGGAGATGTCCGGAATCGACAGCGAGATCTACTCGGGGTTTGCCTTCGGTTTCGGTGGTGATCGGCTCGCCATGCTGCTCTACGAGGTGGAAGACCTGCGGCTCTTCTTCGAGAACGATCTGAAGTTCCTGAAGCAGTTCAACTGACTACCCGGGGAGAGCATCGATGAAGTACAACGAGATGTGGCTCAGGGAGTGGGTGCGGCCGGACATCGAACCGGACGCGCTGCTCGAGCAGCTCACCATGGCTGGACTGGAGGTGGACGGTACGACCCCCGTTGCAGGTTCCTTCAACGGCGTGGTGGTAGGTCGGGTCGTGGCCGTCGCGCCGCACCCGAATGCCGACAAGCTCACCGTATGCCAGGTGGACGATGGTGAGGAGACCCGCCAGGTGGTCTGCGGGGCGCCGAATGTCCGTGCGGGGCTCACCACAGCCTATGCCCGAGTAGGTGCCGTGCTGCCCGGCGACTTCCGGATCAGGCAGGCGAAGCTCAGGGACGTGGTCTCGAACGGCATGCTCTGCAGCGCCGCGGAACTCGAGCTCGGCGACGATCACGACGGCATTCTCGAGCTCGCGGACGACCTGGTACCGGGACAGGATCTTCGTCTTGCACTCGAGCTCGAAGACAGGATCGTGGATCTCGAGCTGACGCCGAACCGGGGAGACTGTCTGAGCATCCGGGGCCTGGCCAGAGAGGTCGGTGTACTCAACAACACGCCGGTGACGGAGCTGTCCGTCTCGCCCACGCCAGCCACGTGCGAAGATACCTTCGAGGTTCGGCTGGAAGACGAGGCGGGCTGCCCCCGCTATCTCGGCCGCGTGATCCGGGGCGTGGACATCACCCGCCCGAGTCCGCCCTGGCTGAGAGAGCGTCTGCGCCGCGTGGGCCTGCGCAGCATCGATGCGGTGGTGGATGTCACCAACCTGGTGATGATCGAGCTCGGCCAGCCCATGCACGCCTTCGATCTCAACCAGCTCGCCGCGCCCATCGTGGTGCGACGCGCCGCGGCCGGTGAAAAACTGCGGCTGCTGGACGGCCGTGAGGTGATGTTCGACGATCAGCCGCTGCTCATCACCGATGCGAGCGGTCCGGTGGCCATCGCCGGCGTGATGGGTGGTGAGCGCTCAGGTGTGCAGCCGGATACCCGGGACGTCTTCCTCGAGTGCGCCTTCTTCCATCCGCTGGCGGTGGCCGGCACGGCCAGGAAGTACGGCCTGCAGACGGACGCGTCACACCGGTACGAGCGGGGGGTGGACTACGCGCTGCAGCACCTGGCCATGGACCGCGCGACGGCGCTGCTGCTCGACATCGTCGGCGGCGAGCCGGGACCGGTAACCGAGGCGGTGGCGTCCGACCACCTGCCGGTACCGGCGGAGGTAACCCTGCGCGAGGGTCGGCTCAACGAGCTGCTCGGCGTGACCATCGATCCCGCGGAGGTGGATGTGGCACTCGAGCGGCTCGGTTTCGACCTGCTCGATCGAAGCACCGTGGCCGGGACGGTGCGCTGGACGATACGCGTGCCCAGCCACCGCTTCGACATCGCCAGGGAAGCGGATCTGGTGGAGGAGATCTGCCGGATCTACGGTTACAACAACGTACCCTCCCGACTTCCCCGGACGGACCTCGGGCTACGTGAGGTACCGCTCGATCGCGCTTCGATAACGGCACTCAAGGGGCAGCTGGTCGACCTGGGTTATCAGGAGGTGATCACGTACAGCTTCATCGATCCGCGTCTGCAGGATCTGCTCGCCCCGGGTGTGGCGCCGCTGAAGCTGGAAAACCCCATGTCACTGGACCAGTCGGTCATGCGCACGAGCCTGCTGCCGTCGCTGGCGGATGTGCTGAAGGCCAACGTCAGCCGTCAGCAGGATCGCGTGCGTCTGTTCGAGGTGGGTCGGTGTTTCCTGCCCGGCGATCCGGTGGGTCAGCCGGTGATGCTGGGTGCCCTGGCGTGGGGCCGCCGGGATCCCGAGCACTGGGCAACGGCTTCGGCCCCGGTGGACTTCTTCGATCTCAAGGGTGACCTGGAACGTCTGCTTGCCTGGACGGGCCGCCGGGTGAGCTTCGCGCCGCTGGCCGACCCGGTGCTGCATCCGGGGCAGGCTGCTGCAGTGATCGTCGGCGGCAGGCAGATCGGCCGTCTCGGGCGCCTGCATCCGGAGATCGAGCAGCGGCTCGACATCGCCGGCGGAATCTTCGTGGCCGAGCTCGACGCGGCGTGCGTGCTGGCCCAGGCGCGTCGCCGGCACGGCACGGTGTCCCGGTTTCCGAGCGTCCGTCGTGACCTGGCCATCGTCGTCGATCGAGCGGTGCCTGCAGGGGAGATTGTCAGCATCCTTGAGAAAAGTCTCGGAAAAGTGCTCGTAGACTTGAGGCTTTTTGACGTGTATCAAGGCAAAGGTATTGATTCTACTGAGAAAAGCCTGGGCGTAGGCTTGACCTTACAGAAGCCTTCGGCCACTCTTACCGAGGAGGAAATCGGGCAGTACATGCAGACAGCCATCGAAGCACTGGCCAACGAAGCCGGCGCCAGGCTGCGCTGAACGGACGACGGGCGTTGACCCGCTTGTCCGACATGATCTGACCGGTTCGGACGCCGCGCGGCGGGTGCCGCGGGTTGGGGTAAGGAGATGACATTTGGGTGCGTTGACCAAGGCGCAGATGGCAGACCGGCTGTTCGAAGAGCTGGGTCTGAACAAGCGCGAAGCCAAGGAAATCGTGGAGCTGTTCTTCGACGAGGTCCGCGCGAGTCTCGAGCGCAATGAGCAGGTCAAGCTCTCGGGATTCGGCAACTTCGATCTCAGGGAAAAAGGTGAGCGGCCCGGTCGGAATCCGAAAACCGGCGAAGAGATTCCCATTACGGCCCGGCGGGTGGTCACCTTCCGTCCCGGACAGAAACTGAAAG
>QJYB01000020.1 GCA_003247835.1 Gammaproteobacteria bacterium
CCAGGTTGTGCACGCAGTGGCCGATCTCGGCGGTCGGATTGGGCATGAACTCGGAATGCAGGCCCTTGTTGATCGGCTTCCAGGTCTGGCCGCCGTCGCCGGTGCGGAAGGCGCCGGCAGAGGAAATGGCAACGTAGATGCGCTGATCGTCGGTGGGGTCCAGCAGTATGGTGTGCAGGCACATCCCACCGGCGCCCGGCTGCCAGTCCGGGCCGGTACCGTGGCCGCGGAGCCCCGCGAGCTCCTGCCAGGACTCACCGCCGTCGTCGGAACGGAACAGCGCCGCATCCTCCACCCCGGCGAACACCACATCGGGGTCGCTGAGGGACGGTTCCAGGTGCCAGACCCGGGCGAATTCCCAGGGATGCTGGGTGCCGTCGTACCACTGATGGGTGGTGAGCGGTCTGCCGGTCGCCGCGGAGGTATCGTAGGCGAATCGGCTCGGGACCTTCGGCGGCATGCCGGTGGGATCCTCCGGCGGCTCGGTGAGGTTCGGCAGCGCGCCCGGATCGACCCCGGGCTGTTCCCAGGTCCGGCCGCCGTCGTTCGACCGCTGAATGATCTGGCCGAACCAGCTGCTGGTCTGGGAGGCGTAGATCCGGTCCGGATCCAGCGCCGAGCCCTTCATGTGATAGACCTCCCAGCCGGCGAAGAGCGGGCCGTCCACGGTCCACCGCCTGCGCTGCTCGTCTGAGGTGAGAATGAACCCGCCCTTGCGGGTGCCGACCAGAACCCTGACGCCCTTCATGATGTCCTCCGAGGTGCTGCTGATATCTGCTAGTCGCTCGGCCGCGGCTTGAATCGACAGGAGGAACGTCTACACCACTCCCCGGCGTCCGAGTATATGGGCTCCTGCGCTCGCCTGATCACTCGATTCGCAGCAGATGCCTCGCGTTCAGACCACGGATCTGCTCCCGTTCTGCCTCAGTCAGATCCGCCTCGGCAATGCGCGCCAGGGGGTCGGCTTCGCCCATATCGAACGGATAGTCGGTGCCTATCACCACGCGGTCTGCGCCCATCTCGCGAACCAGGTGCGTCAGGCCGGACCCCGTGTAGACCAGCGAGTCTACCCAGATCTGGTCCCGGTACTCGCTCGGACGGCGCCGGGTGGTCTGCGCTTCGGGGCGGACGGCATGCCCGTGGTCAGTGCGGCCGAAATAGCTCGGCAGATAGCCTCCACCGTGCGCGGCGCAGAGCCTGAGACCGGGATGCCGGTCGAGCGTCCCGCCGAAAATCAGGTGCGACAGCGCGATCGTGGTCTCGATGGGCTGTCCGATCACGTTGACCAGATACCAGCGGTTGACGCGTTCTGCCAGTGTGCAACCGAGCGGATGGATGAAGACAACCGCGCCCGCTTCCTCGGCCGCGCGCCAGAAGGGATCGAACCTGCGATCGGCGAGCTCCCACGAAGCTACTCGGGTGGATACCTGACAACCACGGAACCCGAGCTCGGTTACCGCGTGGGTAAGCATCTCGGCGGCAAGTTTCGGATGCTGGAGAGGAACCGCTGCGAGGCCGACAAACCGCTCCGGCATCTTCTCGCATGCCGCTGCGATGTGCTCATTCGCGCGTGCTGCGATGTCCCGCGCCAGGTCCGGATCGGCCCAGTAGTAGTACTGCGTCGGCGAGATGCTGAGGGCCTGGACATCGACGCCCATTGCATCCATGGCGGCAATGCGCACGTCGACATCCGTGAGCTTCGGCAGATACTCATCGCGAAAGAGCACTGCGTTGTGAGCAGCGGATTCAGGCCCCGACGCCGTGGCCGTCTCGCGCAGAGCCGCGCGCCATTCCGGCCGGTCCGCGACAAGTGCCTCCACCTCGGGAACCAGCATGTGGGCATGAATGTCGACCACGCGTGTCATGACGGCGCCCTCGGTGTCTCGAGCGTGGATTCTCCTAAGAGAACGGTAGGATTGTGCGGGATGGCTGCGAGTGCCCGGTCGTCGAGCTGACCCGCTATCCGCCCGCTGCCGACACGTGCAGTGATGGCGCTTCCCCCGACTTCGCTGCCTCGCGTAGACGTACCAGTTCCTCCCACCCCAGGTAGCGGGTCAAACCATCCTTGTCGTAGAACAACACCGGCCCTTCACAGATGAACAGATACTCGGTGTCCTCCAGCGCCTCGGTAGCGCCGTGCAGAACCCCGTTTGGTTCATAGTCGTAGTCACCAGCGTTCAGCACTCCGTCCCGAACCCTGAGCTTGCCTCTGAGGATGTAGGTATGCGCGTCCGACAGATGTTTGTGTGCTGCCGCCACGTAACCCTTGCTCCAGCGGATCAGAGCAACCCAGCGGCCGGTTTCAGGGCCGGTCCAGAGGACTTTCATCCAGGCCTTGCCAGGCTCGGTTTCGATCCAGGGCTCGTCGGCACGAACAATGATGTCTGCGAGCTGATCGTTGATCGGTTCCAGGTTCTGCAGCGCCATGTCTCACTCCCTCACGATTCGACCGAGAAAGTATAGCGCCGGTAGACAGCAGGCACGGCAGCCTCCAGAGTTTTCGCCGTGGCGCCCCCTGTCGGTGTGCATAGCGAGGTGTCAGGTCACAACGGACGCCTCTATAACTGTCTGATTCCTATAGGGTTATTTATTCGTCGAGTCGTCTGTTAAGTACCAGATGGGTGACGTGTAGGCCCGCTCCTGGGTCACCTGAGGTACCTCGTCCGACATGTGGATACCAAAGAATTGCTGGTCGTAGGCAGTCCAGCGTGGGGTAGGGATTTCGAGAACCCGCACGTAGTAGAAGGCCCCTTCGGACGGATCGAAGTCAGGGTCATTCCAGAAAGCCGAGAGCTCCGGGGCACCAATCGAGTTCGCATAGGTGGCGCTCTTCACGCTCACCGTGTTACCGACGGGCTCGAGCCGCCCGTCGGCGCCGACCTTCCGGTTGGCCGAGAACGCTACGTCGTAAATCGCCTCGCGTAACGTCCCGTCCACTTCGCGCCAGCCCTTGATGATCTGGATTCGATCCAGATTGGCGCCGTCGGGATCCCTTTGTGCGTGAACCAGAAATCGCGGTGAGACAGCCCCAGCCGGCATGGTGCCGAGCGAACCACCCATGGGCACACCGCCCGAATAGCCCACCGCGGCGAGGTCGGGTTGCTGCACGTCGTCGCTCTCGAACGTCCAACTGCCGAACAGGCGGACGACAATTCGCGGTCCGGTGGTTGCATAGACCTCACGGCGCTGGAACGCCGCGAATATCTCTTCACGCGTATTCGATCTGGCCCAAACGGCGGCGTACCCGGAGGCAGCCATCTGCCATTCGTAGGTCATGTATGGTAGATCCGCGCGGACCATGGGCCGCTGCCATCTGTCCGGTGAGGGGTATGCCCCGGTGAACTTTCCCCAGTAGTTGTTCTCGTCTGCGGTCGAAAGCCCCGTGTGAGAATCGGTGCTGCCGAGCAACCCGAACCGATACGGGTTGACGCCAATTGCCGCCTCGATCCGCAGGCCGAGCTTCAGGGCAGAGCGTGCGTACTCGTGTTCGAACCAGGCGTCCTGGTGCGGATTGACGAGGCTCACGTCCGACCGGTCCCAGGTCTCGTAGTCCGCGAATTCGTCATCGGGCGACAGGAACGGATGCGTTTCGCCGTCTCCCTTCACCTGAGTCACCTCGACGACCGGCTCCCACCGCGCCCGTTGCCTGGCATATGAAGCGGTGATCGGAAGGCCATGCCGGTTCTGCTCCGTGAACATGGCGCCGCCACTCAGATTCCCGTTGTGTGGAATGGCCAGCGCATGACCGCCCGTATCCTGCTCGTAGCGGGCGAGAAATGCCCAGAGTTTTTCAGGATCGCTGCTGTCGAGCGCGCTGAACGGCTGCACCTTCGCGACGGTTTCCGCGCCGTCGGCAAAGATCACCACACGATGCAGGTTCTGGCCACCCGGGGCCGAGGTCCACTCGTAGCCGATCAGCGTGCTGAAGTGGCCAGGTTCGTTGAACTCGTCCGCTGTGGAGACAATACGGTGCCACACCGTTCTGGCGAACGCTGGATGATCGAGCGCGCTCTTGCCGTCCGCCAGGGAACGGGCGAACTCGCCCATTGGCGACAGGTCGCCAGCTGCGAGAGCTTTACCCCAGCGGACGGCGGTGGGATTTTCCAGCAGTAACGCATCGCCCCGGCGCAGCCCATCCATCACCCCGACGTATTCCGCGTGGTCTGACACCACCAGAAAATCCAGCGGACGCCTGAGCTTCGCCCGCATGCCGTTCGCCACGTCGATCGCCTCGCCGCGGGCGAACCGGTAGGCATCCGCGGGACCAACGGAAAGGTTTCCGGAGACATTCGCATCCAGCGAAAGATTGGAATGAAGGTGGGTGTCACCCCAGAGCACCTGTCGGGGAAAGTTCCGGTCCGCATCAGGTGAGTAGGAGTGGCGTGGCGTTTGGCCGTGTACGCCGCCCGCGAAGAGGAGCGCCGAGAGCAGAAAACCCATTGTACGAACCGTGCGCCGCCCCTCCGACAGGCGCCGTCCGATCCGCGCATCATCGGAAATCATGATCATGCTCTCCAACCCGGAACCGACCATAAGCTAATAATGGTGTGAGCACCATCTCCTCACGTACCGTCTCAACGAGTACAGTGCTGAACCGCCAGCTTTTAGGACGCACCCGTGAAAATCGGTATCTCCAACTTCCCCACGGCGTATTCCATGAATCCGGTGGCGCTCGCCCAGGCGCTGGAGCAGCGGGGTTTCGAGTCGCTGTGGGTGGTGGAGCACACACACATCCCCGCCTCCCGTCGCACGCCGTATCCACTCGGCACGGAGTTGCCGAGCGTCTACTGGGAGTCTTTCGAGCCATTTACCTTTCTGGCTCAGGCAGCAGCGGTCACAAAGAACCTTTGCATCGGTACGGGGATCTGCCTGGTGCCTGAGCATCATCCAATCACTCTGGCCAAGCGGGCTGCCTCCCTCGACGTTCTGTCCGGGGGACGGTTCCTGTTCGGCGTCGGTGCGGGATGGAACGCGGAAGAGCTGGAGAACCACGGTGTCGCCTTTCCGGACCGCTGGAAGGTGCTGCGCGAGCACGTGCTCGCCATGAAAGCGTGCTGGACCGAGAAGGATGCCGAGTTCCATGGCGAGTTTGTGGACTTCGATCCGGTCTGGGTGGAACCGAAGCCGGTCAGCCAGCCGCACCCGCCAATCCTCATTGGCGCCAGCTCCAGTTGGGCCATGGACCGGATCGCCGAGTACGCCGAGGGTTGGCTGCCCGTTCTGGTACCGGAGTTCGACGAGCGGCTGGCCGAGCTCAAACGATGCTGCGAGGCGCGAGGGCGGAGCTTCGATCAGCTCGACATCAGCCTCATGACGATGGTTACCGATGAGGGCGGACTCGAGACGTTGAAACGCAAGGGCGTGAACCGCGTGATTCTGTCCCTGCCGACTCTGCCCGAGGACGAGTCCCTGAAGGTTCTGGACAGCTACGCACCAGTTCTGGAGTGGGCGAAGCTGCTCGACTGAGTCGGACTTCGTTAGACGCCACCGCCCGCTCTGCGTCAGAGGCGTATAGCGCATGAGGCGCGTGTACAGCTCGGTAATTGAGCAGCCACTGGTATGATTCCCCGAAACGAAGGAAGGACATCATGACTCAGCTGCACAATCGGGAGATCCACCTCACATCACGTCCGGACGGGATGCCGGTGCCGGAGAACTTCGCGCTGGTGGAGACGACGCTGACTCCCGAAGACTCGGACATCGTGGTTCAGAACCTCTACATGTCAGTGGATCCGGCTATGCGACCGGCGCTTTCCAACGGCCAGACCCCGCTCGGCAAAGCCATGACCGGCGGTGCCATCGGCAAGGTGATCCGCAGTGCGTCTGCGGACTACCCCGTGGGTGCGTACGTCATCCATCGCTGTGGGTTTCGGGAATACCACGTCTCCGATGGCTCGGATCTGAGTCTGATCACGCCGGAAGACGAAGCCATCACGACCCACCTGCACATCCTCGGCGGCACGGGCCTGACCGCGTACGGCGGCCTGCTGGTGATCGGTGAGCTGAAGGATAAGGAAAACGTCTTTGTGTCCGCCGCCGCCGGCGCGGTGGGGTCCGTTGCCTGCCAGATTGCCAAGATCCACGACTGCCGGGTTGCCGGCAGCTGCGGCTCGGACGAGAAGGTGACCTATCTCAAAGACGAGCTCGGAATCGACTATGCCTTCAACTACAAATCGACGAGCATCGCCCGGGAGCTGCACATCGGGCTGCCGGATGGCATCGACGTGTACTTCGAGAACGTCGGCGGTGCCCACCTCGATGCGGCCTGCGGGCAGATGCGACCGCTCGGCAGAATACCCGTCTGCGGGATGATCTCGGCCTACAACAACAAGGGCGCCCGCTCCGAAGGTGTGACCACGCTGGCCAACATGATCTACAACCGGGTGACCATGAGAGGATTCGTCGTCTACGAGTTCAACCACCTGCGCTCACAGTTCCTCTCCGACATGCGGCAATGGATGCGGGAAGGGCGGATGAAGTATCAGGAGACGGTCATGGAGGGCATCGAGAATGCCCCGGCGGCGCTGATCGGCCTGCTGCACGGGGAGAACACAGGCAAGATGCTGGTGCGTCTGGCGGAGGGGTCAGCCGCTGTTTGACCTCTGCTAGCGAAATTCTGCAGCTGGCACCGTCCTGAATCCGATCAGACTAGTCTTGTAAGTCTTCGGATCGCCATGGTAGATGAGGGTCTTGTCGCCTGCGGCCAGAAGCAGCACGGCCTGGCGATCTCCCGCCAGATTGACGACGTCGTCGCACTGCCACCCGGACGCGTCGAAAAAACCAGCCAGGGTCTGGCCGAGGGTGCGCAGATGGGTTGGCGCCAGGCTGACCCCTGCCACCCACCGGTTGGCACAGATGGCGAGAAAGCTGCGAAAGTATTTCGGCCGTTGCAGATCCGCTTCGGAGATGTCCAGTTCGCCCTGCTCGATGATTCCTGGACCTGCCTGTAGCGCACTATGGAACAGGTCGCGCTGGTAGTGGTCGCGATGGACGACGCCGATGCCCTGGTCGTTGATGCCTAGGATCCTGGTATAGCCGTACCCCTGCACTGGACTCAGGATCTGTCCCTGCACCTGCAGCAGACCCACCGGTTCGAGCCCCCGCAGTTCCGCGACGAAGCCACTGCCCAACACGACCGTGAGGTGGTTCCCGCGTAACGCGTCCTCGGCCGAGGTACCCTGCCGGGGCATTCCGATCAGGACGGGCTCGAACTTCGCCGGGTCGAGCTCGAGCAGCAGCAGCTCATCCTCGCCGCTACCCACAAAATGAGTGGTCAGCCCGTCGATTGCCGGGCTAGCCAACATGAGGCGCGGATCGCCAGCCGCCTCGGGAACGGTTCCGAACGGCACGCTGGTAGCCGGTGTGCCGGGGCGGTTTGCCGGCGCCTCGTCGCATCCGAACAGGCCGAGCACGGCCCAGGTCAGCAGGAGCAATCGAGGGACAACCTTCATGGTCAGAACATCCGGCGGCAGTTGCGCTTTTTCCGAGGATATCGGCGATCGGCAAGAATAGCGGTTCCGACCGGAGGCAGCGACAACGGATCATCCCCTCCTCTGCAGCTGGCAGGAAACCTGGGGAGGTCTCGCGTCGGCGGCGAGGATGTCTGGGCGCGACAGGCGGTATTCCCGAACGCCGGTTGGATGTTTGTTGCTGCAACCTGGGATATGCAGGCGGGGGTTTTCACTGTGTACTGGCGTGACGGGTACTCCGATGCGCCGGTCGGCAACCTGCGCATGGAGACTGGACCGGCGATCTGGGTAGGTGCCCTGAACGACGATCTGGACTTCGCAGCCAGAAACATGGTCGTCGATGAGCTGCGGATCATCGGTCGGTCGCTCAGCCGTGACCAGATTACGGCGCTGCAAAGCAGATCGGGCACCGGGGGCTCAACGTTACAATCCGCGCCGCTGACCGCCGCGGTTTCCGGTCCAGCAACAGACACCCCAACGGCGACAGGGATGGAAACACCCTATGCTGCCTGTGCCGCACCTGGAGACTGTGCCGCTGGCAGCTACTGCGCCGTCGACCACACCTGCCATCCTGACCGCCATCGGCCCCTGCGGGATGCGGGACTTACCACGACTGTTCCAACCCTGCCGATTCCGGTCACCGGAATTGGGGTCGCTGGGAGTGTTTCGAGTGAATCGGCTTACCTGGTCTGCGACGTGCCCGCCGATTGCGGCACGGAAGGGGAACAGTGCTTGGACGTCTATCTCCCGGCGGCCGGCACAGAAGGCTCGCTGTGCACGCATACCTGTCGCATCAATGCCGAATGTGGTTCAGCGAATGGTTTCAGCGGGATGTGCTACTCGGTTCCTGGGAAGCACCGCTGAGTGCTATCAACGCTGTGATACTGATGCCAACTGCTACGTCGCCAATGTCTGCACCAGCGTGACGCTGCCGGGCGGTGCTGCCGAAAAGATCTGTGTACCGGACAATCATTCGTAGGCGATTAAAATACCCGTAGCACAAAGGGGTCAGCACATCGATCAGGATGCGCAGGTCACCGAAAAAGGACTCCAGACGACCGGTGCTGTAGAGCTGGCCCGTCGGCATAGCGCATGGTGACCAATCGGTCGCATCCGTATAGCCACACGTGTTTCGGCTCGGGTACCATCGATTACCCCGCAACGGACCGTCACATCGAGATGCGAGATTGAGCGACGCCAGCAGCTCGGAACGATTCGGCCGTTACCACATCACCCTGCTCGCGATACTGGGTATCGCGACCCTTTACGAAGGCTTCGATGCCTCGATGCTGACCCTGGCATCGGTGGACGTACGAGCCACCCTCGGTATCGGCCTCGACGAGTGGGGCACTTTGTATGCGATCACCCGGGCCGGCATGGTCGCTTCGTTCTTTTTCCTGATGTGCGCCGACCGGTTCGGCAGACGCACGCTGCTCGTGATCACCGTGGCCGGTTTCGCGCTGGCGAGCCTCGCCACCGCGTTCGTCCAGACCAAGGCCCAGTTCGCAGTCTGTCAGACCCTGGCGCGGCTCTTCCTCACGGCTCAGTACGGACTCGCGATCATCATTGCCGGGGAAGAGCTGCCGACGCGGCTGCGTGGAACGGGCATCACGATCCTGACGGCATTCGCCACCATCGGCACCGTTGCCATGGCCAAGGCATCGCCATTCTTTCTGCTGCTCGAAGGCGACGAGGGAAATGCAGTGGACGACTTTGCGATGGAATGCGTCGCGATCGCCTTCGGCTGGCTCGGCATCGCCAACGACGGCGCCCACTGGCGTGGGTTGTATCTGATCGGCGGTGTGCCGCTGCTGTTGCTGCCGCTGCTGCGCTACGGTATCCGTGAGACGGCGCGTTTCCGAGAGATAGCGGATTCGCGAATCCAGGTGTCGCTGATCGCGACCATTCGGGCGCAGTTCAGCGAAGCGCGCCAGCTGATCCGGCCGCAGTACATCGGCCGGTTCCGGATCGTGGTGCTGCTGTGGAACTGCGTGAATCTGGTCATCGCCCCGGCCGTGGCCTACTGGGCGATCTACGCCCGCGAGGAGGTCGGCATGACCCCCGCTCAGGTCGGCAACGTCGTGATGTGGGCGTACATCGCCGGCACCTTCGGTCACCTGCTGGCCGGGCAGCTGATCGACCGCATCGGCCGCAAGGTGACCTGCGCGGTTTTCTACACGCTGGCGGCAGTTGCCATCGTCGGACTGTTCCAGACCGAGACGACGGTAGGGCAGTATTTCTGGCACATCACCACGGTGTTCCTCTTCAACTGCGCCATCGGCGCAACACACGTGTACTCATCGGAAGTCTTTCCCACCGAGCTGCGCGCAACCGGCTACGGCTGGGCGACGAACCTGTTCGGTCGCGCGACCGAGGTGGTGATACCGCTGCTGCTCGGCATGCTGATCCCGGTGATGGGAATCTCCTGGGGTGTTACTGCCGTCGCCATCGGTCCGATACTGGGCGCCATCCTGCTGCTCAAATTCGGGCCCGAAACGCGGGGGCTTTCGCTGGAGGAGATACAGCAGAAGCTGGACGGCGACGCCGCGCGTGCCGTTTCCCCGAAGCTGGCGGCGAGGCAGGCGTCTGGTTCGAGCCCGGCAGGTTGAGCCGGGTTACCGGCACAGCCAGCCATGAAGGATCAGTGCCACCGAAGCCTCGAGATGGCTCAAATCCCGATGCTCTGATGACTCCGTCAGACGCTGGTCGTGCCGCACGTGGAGGTCGATGATGATATCCGCGGCCAGTTCGCTATCCAGTGCCCGGGAGACGGAACCCCGCTTCTGACAGAGCTGCAGTGCTCTCGCCACCTGACTCTGCTGCCAGTGCAGCACCCAACTGGAGACCTCGTGCAGTGGCCCGCTGCTCTTCGACTGGATGATGAACTCCTGCATGACGGCGTAGGAGATGAAGTCGTAGACGCCGTTGTAGACCTTCAGCAACCCGCACACGGCTTCCATGGGATTCTCGGGCAGGTGCTTCAACGTCTCTTCACCCTTGCGTTCCAGCACGGACATGTCGTCGCGTGCCATGGTCGCGAAGACGCCTTCCTTGGTTCGGAAGTAGTTGTACAACGTTGCCACCCCGAATCCGGCATGGTCTGCGATGTCTTCCATCGTCGTCCGGCTGTAGCCGCGCTCGATGAAGAGCCGCTTGGCAGTGTCCAGCATCTTCTGCCGGCTCTCCGCCTTCTTTCTGCTGCGCAATCCTGTCATGCGCGGCATTGTATAGGTTTGAGCCGATCGACTAAATATATAGATATTCAAAATAT
>QJYB01000030.1 GCA_003247835.1 Gammaproteobacteria bacterium
GCCGGAGAGGTAGGTCTGCAGCGTTTCGATGTAACGCTCGAACGGGCCGAGTCGGGTGGGTGCGCTGCCGAGGTGGGCGAGCGCGGAGTCGCCGCGGCCGATCCCCAGACAGGCTCGGCCGCCGGAAATCTTGTGCACGCTGGCGATGGCGGCGGCGGTCACCGCCGGATGGCGGGTCGCGTTGTTGGTGACCCCGGTGCCGAGACCGAGCGTCGATGTGACCGTAGCTGCCATGGCCAGCGCCACATAGGAATCTCCGGAGAGGTTCTGCGAATCCACCACCAGCAGGCCGTGCCAGCCCGCATCCTCCGCCTGACGGGCATAGTCGGCGGTACCGCGTGGCGATGCCACACCCAGTGTCCAGAGCTTCATGATCTCCCCCTGTTCCGTCGCCGCTGCGATCGGCCTATCCTCTCACCGACGGACTATAACCGGTTTTAAAAAGGGGGAGCCATGACTTACGAAACCATCCTCGTCGAAGAGAAAGACGGCATCGCGGAAATCACACTCAACCGTCCGGAGCGCCTGAATGCGTGGACCTACAGGATGGGTTCCGAGCTGTCCCAGGCTGTCGCCGCCGCCAATGCCAGCGACGACGTCATTGCCATGGTGATCACCGGCGCCGGCCGCGGCTTCTGTGCAGGGGCGGATATCGGCGACGTGTTCAAGGCTCAGGCGGAAGGGGAGAACGTCCGCGGCGACAGCAACCCCCGGGACTGGGTATCGGAGGTGCGTGCTGCCAAGCCCATGGTGGCGGCCATCAACGGTGCGGCCATCGGCGTGGGGCTCACCCAGGTGCTGCCGATGGACTACCTGATCGCCAGCGAAGACGCGAAGCTGTCGGTCCGCTTCGTGAAGATGGGTCTGGTACCGGAGCTCGCGAGCTCGCACTTCCTGACGCTGAGAATGGGCTTCGGCCATGCCAGTGAGCTGATGCTGTCCGGCAGAACGCTGTCCGGTGCCGAGGCGGCGGCCATTGGTCTGGTCGACCGTGTCACCACCGCAGCCGATCTCCTGCCCACTGCCCATGCCGTGGCCCGCGGTATGGGGGAGAATCCCCAGGCGTCGCTGAAAGCGATCAAGGACCTGATCACGAAAAACGCCAGCGAGGGAGACCTGTCGGCCGTGCAGCAGCGCGAGATGGCGGCGCTGTCGGTTGCCTACAAGTCCCCCGAGCACAAGGAGGCCATCGCAGCGTTCCTGGAAAAGCGTGAGCCCGACTTCAAGTCGGCGCGACGGGGAGGCTGACCGATGTCTTTCACTGAGCTCAGTTACGAAGTTTCCGACCACGTCGGCGTGATCACCCTGCGCCGGCCGGAGGCGATGAACTCGCTGACCTACACGCTGTACATGGAGCTCGAGGACGCGGTGCGTCACTCCGACGCCCGGGTGCTGATCATCACCGGCGAGGGCCGGGCCTTCTGCGCCGGGGACGACGTCAAGCAGATCCTCGGCGGCACGTCGGGACCGCCGCCCGAGACCATCGAGCGGGGCAGAAAAACAGGCGGGCTCACGCCCGCCGCGGACGCACTGCTCTACTCCGACATTCCCATCATCGCGGCCGTGAACGGCCCGGCCGTGGGCTGGGGCATGGAGCTCGCCATCATGGCCGACATGCGTATCGCGAGCTCAGCGGCGAAGTTCGGCGAACTGTTCGTGGTGCGCGGACTCTGCTGCGACGCGCCCGGCCTCGGCCGGCTCGCCCAGCTGGTTGGACGGTCGACGGCGGCAGAGCTGCTCTTCACGGGCGAGGTGATCGATGCCGAGCGGGCGCTCGCGCTGGGTCTCGTCTCCCAGGTGGTGGCACCCGATGCGCTGATGGACAGCGCCATGGTGCTGGCCCGGAAGATCGCCGCCAACCCGCCGCTGGCCGTCAAAGCCATCAAGGCGGGTCTGCGCCGCACGCTGGATCCGGACTGGCGGGACGTGGGTCGCTGGGCCATCGAGCAGATCCAGGCGCTCAGGCAGACGGAGGATTCGAAGGAGAGCGTGCGCGCGTTCCTGGAGAAGCGGGAGCCCCGGTTCAGCGGCCGCTGAAGTCGAGCGCACCCTGAGACCTGGATCTCGAACGACGGGCCGGGCACCTGGCCGGATCGGGTTTGGTGATAAACTTCGGCCGTGAGAACGAGCAGTACTCGACGCTTCCTTTTTCCTGGACTGCTACTGCTGGCCCTCGGTGCCTGCGGTGGTGGTGGCGGTGGAGGCAGCACCAGACCCGTGGCAGCGGTGCCGCCCGCATCCACGTTCCCCGCGCCCCATTCCCAGTGCAGCCTGGACGTGGCCCGTCGCGACGTGCTCGACATCTTCGAGAACTTCTACTACTTCAACTCCGAGCCCACCCAGGTCGCCAAGTACGCGGACGTGCGCTCACGGCTGAGCACCTTTGCCAGCGTCGATGCTCTGCTGGACGAGCTGCGCTACCAGCCGGGTTTCTATGACCGGGGGTTCACGTATTACGCCACGGTGGAGGAGGTGGACCAGTACTACACCGCCGGTGAGTACTTCGGCTTCGGCTTCAGCGTCGGCATCGACGATGATGGCGCCTGGCGGCTGATCGACGTCTTCGGCGGCTCACCGGCGGACAGCGCGGGCCTCACGCGTGGTGACACGATCCTCGCGGTGAACGGTACCCTGACGTCGATGCTCGATCTGAACAGCGAGTCCACCTTCGGGCCTTCTGAACCGGGCGTGGTGCGCACGCTGCGGATCCTGCACCTCAACGGTGTGGAACAGGAGGTCACCCTGACCAAGGCGACGGTCGGTCTGGACCCGGTGCCGCCGGCCCGCGTGCGTGTGTTCGACGTAGCGGGACGTATGGTCGGCTACGTGTTCTTCCGGACGTTCATCGAGGACGCCGAGCCGCTGCTCCGTCAGGCCATGGTGAGCCTGGTCGATCAGGCGGTGGCACTGGGCGGCACCGGCATCGACGATCTCGTGCTGGACCTGCGTTACAACGGCGGCGGTGCGGTGCGCACCGCCGAGGTGCTGGGCTCGCTGATGACGGCGCTCGATGGTGACGTTTTTTTCTCCTATGAGTACAACGACTGGGTGACCACGAATTACGGCGATCCCAACGACGACGTGCGCCGCTTCCAGTTCGAGGCGGATGCGCTGCCCGGTCTGCAGAACGTCTACTACCTGACGGATGCGGGCACCGCCTCGGCGAGCGAGCTCACCATCAGCGGTGTCTCACCCTACATGACCCGGTCCGTGCTGGTCGGCGCACAGACCGGCGGCAAGCCCGTCGGACAGTGGGGACTCGAGTACTGCAACCGGTCCATGGTGCTGTTCATCGTCACCTTCCGCACGGTGAACAGCATGGACGAGGGGGACTACTACACCGGCATGCCGGTGGACTGCGCCGCGTCGGACGACTGGGATCACCCGCTCGGCGATCCGTCCGAGGCACGGCTCGGTGCGGCGCTCGACCACGTCGAATCCAACGGTGCGATCTGCACGGCCCCGGTCATGCGTGCTGCGGCGCAGAGCCTGAACGGTGCACCCGTGCTCGCCGCGCCTTCGGCCATCGCCGGACCGAGCCTCGCGGCGAAGCTCATCCGTGCTTTCTGAGTCGGATCGGTGAAGAAACGAACGGGCGAGCCCTGGATACCGGCCGCCGCATACGGCCACCTGTTACCGCAGCTCACCGTCAACCTGATCGTGCGTGACGTGCCGCGCGCGCTGCGTTTCTACGAGGACGTGCTGGATGCGCAGGTGCACTACGCCGATCCGGACTTCGCCGCGGTGCGGATTCTCGCCGTGGAGATGATGCTGCACGCCGATCACACCTACGAGTCGAATCCCTGGTCAGCGGATCTCGACAGCTCGGCGCCGAGGGGCCTGGGCGCCGAGCTGCGTCTGTTCGGCATGGATCCGGACGTGGTTGCCCGTAAGGCGCGCGCCTGCGGTGCGCTGTTCAAGGACGTGACGGCGCGGGGTCACGGCTGGCGGGAGGTGCTGGTCCGGGATCCGGACGGCTACGTCTGGGCGGTCGGGGTGCCCGCGTAGACTAGCCGGGCGCTGACACGCGCGTGAGGCCGAGCAGTCGAGCCCGACGCGACGGCTCCGTCAGGCATTCGAAGTGCACTTCCCGTCGCCTGCCGCCCTCGATGAGCCAGCCGGACAGCTGATAGAGCCGCCACTCGCCATCGCGGATCAGTCCCGACTGGTACGCGGGCTGGAGGTTGAGCCGGTTGGGCGGATAAGCGCCATAGAGGGCGGCTGTGCAGACGACGTAGCCTTTTTCCCGAGGGCCCGCGATTGGCTGGCTGGAGGCGGTAAACACGGCGGGTCTGGGTTCCGTGAGCTTGCAGCCCACCAGCAGCGTGACCAGCATCAGCAATCCTGCATGTCGGCATGTCACGATCAACGCTCCTCCCTGCCTGTGCGGAAACCCTAGTCCGGCAAGGGTATGGGCGTCCTTGGGAAACCCTGACGGTTGGCTGATTGTTCGCTGAAGGTTTCCTGCGATCGGCGGACAATTCGGAACGGGAATCTTCGTCGATCCCTGGGGGGCGCACCGTCAACCGGTGCCGATCCGGAATCGTGCTGGCCGTCCGCAATCGCTTGCGATAGCCTGTCGCGCTTCTGTTTTTTGCCCATAGGACCGAGGAGAACCATGACGATGCTGTACCGTGCGCTGACGTTGTCGCTGTCGGCGGCCTTCCTGCTGATCACCACTCAGGCCTGGGCGCGGGATCTGGCGCCGTCGAGACCGGCTCGGGTGGGTCTGGATCCCGAGCGTCTGATCCGCATCTCGGAGAACATGGAGCAGGCAGTGACGGACGGCACCATGGTGGGGGCTGTCGCCATGATCGCGCGGGGAGACAAGGTGGTCTATGAAGACACCTGGGGCATGCGCGACCGGGAAGCCGGCGATCCCATGACGCTGGATACGATCTTCCGCATCTACTCCATGTCGAAGCCCATCACCGGCGTGGCACTGATGATCCTCTACGAGGAAGGCAAGTTCTTCCTGAACGACCCGGTGGCCAAGTACATCCCGGAGCTCGCCAACCTCGAGGTTGCGCTGTCCACGGCCGACGGTGGCGAGACGCGTATCGTCTCCGATGGCACCCGCAGTGCAACCATCGGCGAGGGGGACGCCGACCTCACCGGCAAGACGCGCAAGCCGCGCCGGCAACCGACGATCAGAGACCTCATGACCCACACCGCGGGCTTCACCTACGGGGTGTTCGGCAACACCGAGGTGGACCGGATGTACCGGGCGCAGGGCATCCTCTTCGATCAGCCCAACCTCCAGGAATTCGTGGCGAAGCTGGGTCAGATTCCCCTGCAGTACGAGCCGGGTACCCGCTGGCACTACAGCGTCGCCGTGGACGTACAGGGTCGCCTGGTGGAGGTGCTCTCGGGCATGCAGTTCGGGGAGTTCCTCCAGACCCGGCTGTTCGGGCCGCTCGGCATGGTGGACACCAGCTTCGTGGTGCCGAAGGACAAGGAGGCCCGGCTGGCCCAGCTCTACAGCCCTGAAGGTACGGGTGAAGGATCGAACGCGTTTCTCAAGCCGACGACGTCCAACAAGCTGGTGGTCGCGAGTGCCACTGCCAGCCGGAACTTCCACGAAGGTGCGACCTTCCAGAGCGGTGGCGGCGGTCTGGTCTCCACCGCCAGCGACTACCTGCGTTTCTGCCAGATGCTGCTGAACGGCGGTGAGCTGGATGGCGTTCGCATCCTGTCGCCGAAGACCGTGGCGCTGATGACCACCAACAATCTGGGTGACGTGCCCATGGGATTCGGTCGCAGGGGCGTAGGCTTCGGACTCGATTTCGCGGTGGTCGAAGACCCGGGGGAGGTGGGTGAAATCGGCTCCGCTGGTGAGTACAACTGGGGCGGGGCTGCGGGTACGCGCTTCTGGGTGGATCCTCAGGAGGCGCTCATCGGCGTGTTCATGGTGCAGAGTCTGCCGCACCGCACCCGCCTCGCGGACGAGTTCAAGGTGCTGACCTATCAGGCGCTGGTGCAGTAACCGGCGCTTGCGCCCATCTCGCTCACTGCGAGTCTACGCGCTACGCGTGGCGCGCGTGCTGTATGCAGCGCGCCTGCTGCGGGCAGCGGCATTCGGCCTGGCGCTCATCCTCTCGAATCCCGGTCAGGCAGCCACCGGTGATGCGCTCTACGACCTGATCGGCGAACGCCTGTCACTGATGCGGGACGTTGCGGCCTACAAATGGTTCAACGATCTGCCGGTCGAGGACCCCGAACGCGAACGCACTGTGATCGATGCGGCTGCGGCGGATGCGTTGCGCCATCAGCTCCGTCCGGAACCTGCCGCGCGATTCTTCGCGGTGCAGATCGAAGCGGCCAAGGACATTCAGCGTTACTGGCTGACACGCTGGAAGTCCGATGACGGGCCGCAGTCGGAGCCCGACCTGAGCGGCGTGCTGCGACCCCGGCTGCTCGCGCTGGGCAACGACATCCTGGCAGCGGCAGCGCGCCAGGACACGATTCGTGACGAGGATGCGTTCCGGCATGCCGTTGCCGTGGAAGGCCTCGGCGAGGCGCGGATCTCGGAGCTCTTCGGCGCACTCAACGCGCTGGCGCGCTACGCCAGCCGACTGGATCAGATCCTGGAGACGGGCGTGCTCAGAGTCGGCACGACGGGGGACTACGCACCGTTTACCTTCACCACGGACGGAAGCGAATACGTCGGTGCGGACATCGATCTGGCCCGGGATGTGGCGAAAGCGCTCGGCGTCGGTATCGAGTTCGTAGCGACGAGCTGGCCTGCACTCATGGACGACCTCGCCGCGGGTCGCTACGACATCGCCATGAGCGGCGTGTCGAGAACCGTGGAGCGGGCGAGGGTGGGTTTCCTGTCAGTTCCCTACTACGTGGGTGGCAAGCTGCCCATTGCCCGTTGCGAGGACAAACGGCGGTTCGGCTCGCTGGAGGCCATCGACCAGCCGGACGTGCGTGTGCTTGTCAATCCCGGTGGCACCAACGAAGCGTTCGTGGATGGAAATCTCCATCGGGCTGAAAAGGTGCTGCATCCTGACAACCGGACCATCTTCCAGGCCCTCGCCGACGGTGAGGGTGACGTCATGATCACGGACAGCATCGAGGTGCTGCTGCAGACCCGGAAAACGCCCGGACTCTGCGGCACCATGGGCAGGACGCTGACCTATCAGGAGAAGGCTTACCTCATGCCGCGGGACGTAGCGCTGAAATCCTTCGTCGACACCTGGCTGTCGCTGCGGCTCGCGGACGGTACCGTGGACAGGGTTCTGGAGTCGAACCTGGCCCGCTGATCACGTGCCGCATACCGACTACCGTTCGTGTGTCAGGAGCCGCCGGCGGATCCCGGTGGGGCATCACCGCCGAACAGCTCCCGATTGGCGCGGCGCAGAAAAAAGAGACCAATCCCGGCGTTGAAGAGCAGGAAGAAGTTGTGCTGGACGAAGCCGAAGATGGCCATCTCGCCGGTGTGCTCCGGGAACAGTGTGGGCCACAGGGCCACGGCGAAGGCCCGGAACGGGCCGGGAATCAGCGTGCCGAAGAAGATCAGTGGCAGCACGCCGATCATCTGTCCGAGCGGAATCTCCACCCCGAAGAGTCCCGCAGCGAGCGAGTAGACGAGCACGGCGCCGAGCAGTGCCGGTGAGCGGATGAGGATGATGGTGGGGTAGTAGTACCACCGCGCTTCCCGGAAACTCTTCAGCAGCGGCTTTTCGCGCAGCGCTACCGACGCAAACCGCTCGGAGCGGAAGAACCAGACGAAGACGATCAGGAAGAGCAGCGCGCCGAGAGCGATCCAGGGAATGTTGTGGAAGATGGGCGGCACCACGTTCCAGGAAACGGACACACCGATCAGCGCCCAGCTGGTCAGGTAGAAGAACTCGCAGAACATGATGAACAGCATGCTGGATGCGACCTCCCAGCCGGGCACCCCTTCCCGCCGGTTGAGATAGACGGCCATGGCGCCTTTGCCGACCTGCTCGTTGAGGATGGAAATGATGTAGGTGCTGGACCGGACGGGCAGCAGGTCACGGTAGCGGACGTTGGCGTTGAACCAGCGGATCACGCGCCAGAGCACGGCCGTGTCGATTGCAAGGTACAGGAGCGAGTAGGGGATCATCAGGCCGAGCCAGGCCAGCCAGTTCACCGAGGCGAAGATACCGCCGAGGTAGCTGACCACGGTCTCACCCTCGGGCGTGCGGCCGGCGATCCGGTTGTAGAGGTAGGCGAAGCACACCAGGGTGATGAGCCAGGGCAGCAGCCGCTGCCAGAGTGGTGCGGGGCGACGGCTGTTCGAAGCGGTCTGGTCGCCGGCGTCGGCCGGGGTGCTGGATTCTCCGTCGCTCACTACCGGCTCCGCCTTCCAGGAACGGCCAAGCATACCGGCAGGGGTTCGATTAGAATAGCGCGCCTGTAGGGCACCAGCCCGTGGTGCTGCCTGTGAGGGCGTCCGCGGTCCAATCCTGGTGAAGCGTACCTGGAAAAGAGAGAGAACGATGACGTTGACGCGTGAGACGATGCCGGTGACGGCCGGCATGACCATGGGGCTGTTGCTGCTGCTCAGTACCGGTGTGATGGCCGCAGATGCCCCAGGCACGCGGGACGGGCAGTGGCGTTACCTGGGTGGCGATTCCGCACACACCCGCTATTCGCCCGCGGATCAGATCAATGCGGAGAACTTCGAGGATCTGGAAGAAGCCTGGGTCTGGGATGGTGCCAGCTTCGATGCGCAGAGCGGACGCTCCACACCCCTGTACGTCAACGGTGTGCTCTATACGGTGGTCGGACCGCGCCGCCACGTTGTGGCACTGGATCCGGCAACCGGTGAGCTGCTCTGGTCCTACCGAGAGCCCAACACCTTCCGCTGGGAATACTCCATGCGCAAGGACTATGGCAAGTCGGTCGCCTATTCCGAAATCGACGGACGGGGCGTGATCTACACCGTTTCGCCGGGTTTCTTCCTGACCGCGCTGGACGCGAAGACGGGCCGACCGCTGGAAGGCTTCGGACGCAAGGTGCCCGTGGCAGGGTTCCCTGACACCGGGGTCGTGGATCTGCTCGCCGATCTGGGTCATCCCTACGACCCCTACTACGGCATTCCGCTGGAGAAGGGCTACATCACCTCCTCGTCGCCGCCCATCGTGGTGGGCGATGTGATCGTGGTCGGGAACTCGGCTGAGCAGGGCTACAACCAGTCCCGCATCGAGAACGTGCCGGGAGACATTCTCGCCTACGACAAGCGCACCGGAAAATTTCTCTGGAAATTCAATGTCATACCGGGACCTGGTGAGTTCGGACATGAAACCTGGGAGAACGACGCCTGGAAGTGGACGGGCGACATTTCCTCCTGGGCGCCGCTGTCAGCCGACCAGCAGCGGGGTATCGTCTACATCCCGACCAACGGCGCCACCATGGATTTCTACGGTGGCTTCCGCCCCGGTGACAACCTGTTCAGCACCAGCCTCATCGCGCTGGACGTGAAGACCGGCAAGCGGCTGTGGCACTTCCAGATGGTCCATCACGACATCTGGAACTACGACACCCCGACCGCGCCCATCCTGCTCGATGTGAAGATCGGCGGAAAGACCGTGCCCATCGTCGCCCAGGCGACCAAGCAGTCGTTCGTCTACACGTTCAACCGCGTCACGGGTGAGCCGATCTGGCCCATCGTCGAACGGGAAGTACCCGCGTCGCTGATGCCGGGCGAGAAGCTGTCGAAGACCCAGCCGTTCCCGACCAAGCCGGCACCGTTCGACATCCAGGGGCTTACGGAGGACGATCTCGTCGACTTCACGCCGGAGCTGCACCAGCGGGCTATCGAGGCGCTCAAGGACTTTCAGATCGGCCCGCTGTTCCATCCGCCGCTGCACCGGGACAACGATCTCGGCTACCAGGCGGCGCTCTGGTGTCCGGGTGACAACGGTGGCGCGAACATCTACGCACCAGCCGCGGCGGATCCCGAAACCGGCGTGCTGTTCGTGCCCTCCCGCACGGACTGCACCTCCCGGATCATGGCACCCGGCCAGGAGCGTGATGTCACGATAGACAAGCCGACCGGCGCGACCATCTCGGACTACGCCGTGCTGCGCGCCGCGGGGGTGCGCAATCTGGATGGCATACCGATCTTCAAGCCGCCCTACGCGAGGATCACCGCCATCGATATGAACACGGGCGACCAGCTCTGGCAGATCCCGACGGGAGAAACGCCCGACGTCGTGCTCAACAACCCCGCCCTCGAAGGTGTGGCGATCCCCAACACCGGCGCGCCTCTGCATCCGCCGATGCTGGTGACCAAAACCATGGCCATGTACACGTCTCTGCGCAGTGATGGCACGCCGGCCCTGTTCGCAGTGGACAAGCGCACGGGCAAGCAGATCGGCGTTGTCGAGATCGAGAACCGGGCGTTTTACGGCAACATGACCTACATGCACGAGGGGCGTCAGTACGTGATCCTGCAGACGGGACCGACGCTCACGGCATTGGCGCTGCCTGTCGAGGGCGAGCAGCCGAAGGACATGCACTGACATGCACCTGCCTCGTTGCAGGGCAGCGGCAGCGCTGGTGGCCGCGCTTGGCGGGCTGGCGACACTCCCGGCGTCGCCCGTGCTCGCGGACGGCATGCTCACCACGGAGGCTGGCGTTTACACGAAAGCGCAGGCACAGACCGGGGAAGGCCTGTTCGAGCAGCACTGCCTGCTGTGCCACGACAACAAGTATTTCCGGCCGGTGCTGAAGCGCTACGACGGCCAACCTGTCGGGGTGCTCTTCGACGTCATGGCCACCTCCATGCCCGAGTCCAACCCGGGCGGCCTGCTCGACGCCGAGTACGTCGACATTCTGGCGTACATCTTCTCGCGCAGCCGTTATCCCGCCGGGGACGAGCCGCTGACCGTCGGCGAGCTGCCCGCCATCACCATCGAGGACCCGTGACCCGGTGTCTTGAAAAACGCCCGGGTAGAACCTATCTCTATTTCTGGAATCCAACAGTCGAGCGCATTACCGAACGCGGAGAAGTATGAAGAGAGTACTGCTGTTTCTGGGCACCAACCTGGCCGTCATCCTGCTGGCGAGCATGACGTTCCGTCTGCTGGGATTCGAGTCCATCCTCTACAACAACGGGGTGGATCTGAATCTGCAGGCACTGCTCGTGTTCTGTGCCCTGATCGGGTTCGGCGGCTCCTTCGTGTCGCTGCTGATGTCCAAGTCCATCGCCAAGTGGACGACCAAGGCGCAGGTGATCGACTCGCCGAGAACCGACGGTGAGCGGTGGCTGCTCTCTACCGTTCAGCGTCTGGCAAAGGAAGCCGGTATCGGCATGCCCGAGGTCGCCGTCTTCCCGTCGCCGGAGCCGAACGCCTTCGCCACCGGCGCGAGCCGGAACAAATCGCTGGTTGCCGTGAGTATCGGCCTGCTGGAGCACATGGACCGCCAGGAGGTGGAAGCGGTGCTGGGTCACGAGATCGGTCACGTCGCCAACGGCGACATGGTGACCCTGACCCTCATTCAGGGCGTGGTAAACACATTCGTGCTGTTCTTCGCCCGGGTGATCGGTTTCGTGGTCGATCGGGTGGTGTTCCGCACCGAGCAGGGTCTCGGCATGGGTTACTGGATCACCACCATCGTCGCCGAAATCGTGCTCGGCCTGCTGGCAACCATCATCGTCATGTGGTTCTCCCGTCAGCGCGAGTTCCGGGCGGACGCCGCGGGTGCCCGGCTGGCCGGCCGGCAGAAGATGATCTCCGCGCTGGAGCGGCTCAAGCGCTACCAGGAAGCACCAAGCACCATGCCCGACGCGCTGGTGGCCTTCGGAATCTCCGAGAACGCCCGCCAGGGCATGAGGGCACTGTTCACCTCGCACCCGCCGCTCGACGAACGCATCGCGGCACTCAGAAACGCGGGGTGAGATTTGCCGGCTGATCCTGGCAGCCAACATGCCTGACGCGCCCCTCGCGGAGCGTCCCTTCCAGCACGACCGGGTTCTCGGGCTGTGGCTCGGTCTCTGCTGCCTGACGATTTTCGCCATGGTGGTGCTCGGCGGTGTAACGCGTCTCACCGGCTCGGGACTCTCCATGGTGGAATGGGAGCCCATTCTCGGCGTGCTGCCGCCGCTGTCCGAGGTGGAGTGGCAGGAAGCCTTCGACAAGTACCGTCAGTACCCCGAGTACAAGCTCAAGAACACCGGTATGGACCTCACCGGCTTCAAGGAGATCTTCTGGCTCGAGTACTTCCACCGCCTGCTCGGTCGGGGCATCGGCGCGCTGTTCGGACTGCCCTTTCTCTACTTTCTCGCGCGCCGCCGGATTGATCCCGCGCTGACACCGCGGCTGCTCGGTCTTTTCGTGCTCGGCGGGCTGCAGGGGCTGATGGGCTGGTACATGGTGCAGAGCGGCATGGTGGACGATCCGCATGTCAGCCAGTACCGGCTCACGGCGCACCTGCTGCTGGCCATCTTCATTTACTCGTGGATGCTGTGGCTGGTCATGGATCTGCTCCGAGGGCGGAACCGGATCCGCATGTCCGGCGGCTGGGTAACGGGGGGTTACACCCTGGTGGGCCTGGTGCTGCTGACCATCGCCTCCGGTGGATTCGTGGCCGGGCTGCGTGCGGGATTCACCTTCAACACCTTTCCGATGATGAACGGCCAGTGGCTGCCGGACGGTCTCATGCTGATGGAACCGGTCTGGAGGAACTTCTTCGAGAACATCATCACCGTGCAGTTCAACCACCGGGTGCTGGCCATGTCGGTGGGCACCATCATCCTGCTCTTCTGGGGATTCGCCCGGTTCAGCACCGACTCATCGGTGGTCCGTCGATCACTGGACCTGATGCTCGCGGCCCTGCTGCTGCAGATCACCCTGGGGATCAGCACGCTGCTGCTGGCGGTGCCCATTCCCCTGGCTGCGGCACATCAGGCGGGTGCGGTACTGCTGCTGTCGGCGGTACTGAATGCCGCCCACCAGCTGCGCCGGCCGGACGCCTTCGCCGCTGAACCCGCCTGAAGGATCTACCGGTCCGGCTCTTCGTCGGAACCCGTCAACGGCACGAACTGCACGGGCAGCACCTGGGTGGTGTCGATGCCATCGGCGGTCTTGTCGATGACGGTGAGGTTCTGACCACCGTAGCGGGGACCGATGGGCATCACCATCCGACCACCCACGGCCAGCTGCTCGAGCAGCCTCGGCGGAATGTCGTCGCCGACCGCCGTGACGATGATGCGGTCGAAGGGTGCCGCCTCCGGCCAGCCCAGGCGACCATCTCCGGATCTGACGTGGACGTTGTCGTAGCCCAGACGCTCGAGCCGCGCCGCTGCGCTGGTCGCGAGCTCGGGCACGATCTCGATGGTGTACACCTCGGCGGCCAGCTGGCTCAGCACCGCCGCCTGATAGGCGGAACCGGTGCCGATCTCGAGCACCCGGTGCGTCGGCGCGAGGTCGAGCAGGTCGGTCATGAGGGCCACGATGAAGGGCTGGGAGATGGTCTGACCATAGCCGATCGGCAGCGGCCGGTTCTCCCAGGCATAGAGCTCGGATCCCGGCGGGACGAACTGTGCCCGGTCCACCCGCTGCATGGCGTCGAGCACGGCCGCGGAGAGATGGTCCCGGCCGGTGTAGTGCCGGGTTTCCCGCGTGTCCTGGCGGATCTCGTCGATCAGGCTTTGCATGGCCTCCTCCGTATCAACCTTCGCACCGGCGGGCACGGCAGACATCAGCAGCATGACGATCAGCCAGCGCAGGGAGAGCCGGTGCGGGATGCCCTGGATCCGTGTCTGCATGGCGCCTCCGATTGCGAAGCCCGTGAGGTGCCATTCTATGCGGATCAGTCGGAGATGGCGCCGAAGGTATAGCGTTGGCCGGAAATCGAGGCTTCGAGCAGCAGGCCACCATGGAGCTGGGTGAACACCGCGATGTCGCCGTTGAAGGCGGGGGTGCTGTTGATGCCGACAACCGCCAGGGTGGCATTGACCTGTCCGGCGAATTCCGCGGGTGCCCGGCTATGGGTGAACGCCTCGTAGATCGCCCGGGTCCTGAAGAACATGACCTGGCGGTAGAACTGGGCACCGAGCTGGGGGCCGCCCGTGAGCTGGTACATGCGCGTGTAGCCGATGGGGCGATCGCTGCGATCGAACACCAGCCCGCTGCCGTACGCCATTCCGACGCCGGTGGCAGCGCGCACGCTCATCGGGTAGACGGCGACTACTTCCGCAGCGTCGAAGAAAGGCGCGAGCCGCTGCTCCGTCCTGAACGCGGCCAGCGACTTCAGCACACCGTCCACTTTGTCCTGGGCGAGCTCCTGGCGCGGGATGGGCTTCAGGCTGCAGCCGCCGATGGCGAGCAGGATGGCAAGGATGAGCGCGGAACTTCGCATCATCAGATCTTGCACTCCACGTGTCCGGTCAGCACTTCCGAGCCTCCCGCGGTGGAGTTGAAGAAATCGACGCGGGCGAAGATGCCGGAACGATGGACCAGGGTGAGGCCCAGATAGCAGTTCTCCGTGCCGTGCTTGCCGAACAGCGAGCGGAACGGGAAGTCCACCATGGCTTCCATGTAGTTCAGCCAGTGACTCGTCTGCTCGCCGCTGCGGCTCTGCTTGTACACTTCCACCGCCGGTACCCGTTCAGTGTAAGAGATGCCAAGACCGAAGCCGAAGCGGAACACCTCCCGGTCGGTCCAGGGCGAATAACCCGAGCCGATGGCCATGACATAGGCCACGTACTCGTTGAAGTCCTTCTGAAAGTCATTCTCCAACCGGCGGTTGATGGAGAAACGGCCCCAGATATCGCCGCGCTTGCCATCCTTCAGCAGGCGTCCCAGCGTGAATCCAACCAGGTAGGTATCGATGGTGTTGTGCTGCTTGAAGTTTCCGAGCAGCACCTGGGAGAACGTGTCCTGCACCGTGTATCCCGCATTCACCCGCCAGCTCCAGAGCCTGGTGTTGGGCTTCTGCGTCTTCACATTCTTGGCGTTGCCGAGGGTCCAGGTGATGCCCGTGTAGGCCGACCACAGGCCGTCCTTGTCCACGGTGGGGCTGTCGGAGATGGTTTTGTCGAGTCCTTCATAGGATCCGTTGGCAAACAGGTACCAGTTTTCCAGCCAGTGGTAGTACACGTTCAGCCCGGCCTGCCAGTTGTAGGCGCTGGTCGGGCTGTAGGCAGGCCGGTCGAGGGTCGCCTCGTCCGGACGCACACCGTAGTAGTAGTCGGTCAGGTTCTGGCTCTGCCAGATCACCCCCACGGAAGGGGTCACCGTCCACCTGCCCCGCTGCCAGGGGAAGAGGTAGTTGAGCTCCAGTTCCTGCCCCTGGTGACGGTCGAGCAGGTCGGTCACGGCCCGGAAGCTGATCTCTCCCCAGCCGCCTTTCAGCGAGGCGTCGAAGCCGACGTCCACCGTCTGCTGGCGCTCGTCCATGCCGTTGAGAAACTCGCTGGCCTCGGGCTGCAGCCGGTCGAACCGATAGGCGAAGACCAGGTCGAGATTGAACGGCTTCGGTTTGAAGAGGTGGATGCCGGCTTCCGTGCCGTGGGCGAAGAGGTAGTCACCCTCGTAGAGGTAGAGGGGCACCAGATCGTAGCGGTAGTCGCTGTAAACGCTGCCGATGTCGTCGACGCCCACGTAGGGGCTCTGGCCGAACCGGGCCGCATAGCCGATACCCACGGAACCCGATTCGGTGTAGTGAAAGGGCGACTCGGTGAGCAACCAGTCGGCACGCGCAGCCGACGAGGCGAAGATCAGGAATACGAGCCAGACGACGAGCGCGCCGCGGCCGTGACCGGTCAGCGAGTGAATCCTCGAGTCTCCTTCAACCTGTGAGCTGGTTTCCCTGTTCTCCGCCCGGCGCTTCTCCGGCGCCAGGGGCGCTCCGACGTGGCGGAGCGGTCGGGATCATACTGTGTCGGGCGTCTGCTGTCAGGGTGCCGGAAGCGCCAGTGCGTCTGCGAGGGCGGCGGCCGCCGTGCGGTGACCTTCGGGATTCAGGTGTCCTACCGCGCCGCTGTCACGCACCACGTAATAGCGTTTCGCGACCTCGCCCGGCGGTGTCCGGGACAGGAAAACGGCGCCGAGATCGAGCACCGGCAGCGCGAGCTCACGGTATACGGCCAGCAGATGGTCGTTCATGGCCGTCTCGAACGGGTCCGGATCGGCGAAGGACTCGCCACGGGGTATGTGCAGTATGAGCAGACGGGCGTCCGCGGGTACGGCTGCGGCCAGGGACTCGAGCACGTACCGGGCAATCCTGTCTCCTTCGGCAAAAAATTCGTCGGTGGTGTCGAACAGGGCGGCCAGTCGGTAGCGGAGGAATTCGAAAGCCCGGGACCGTCCGTCGAGGGTGCGGGCGATCCGGGCCAGCGACTCCGCGGGGCTGGGCACCGGCTCACCGGTGAGCGTCATGCTGCCGTCGTGTGCTACGAACAGGGGCTTGGCGGCGGCCGTGAAGGCGACGGTGGCCCGTTCGTAGTCCGAGACATAGATGCCGAAGATGACGATGTCCGGATCGAGGGGAGCGCCGTAGCGCTGGTACTTGAGCAGGCTCTGGTCGATGCCGTAGCCGGGAACCCCCAGGTTCAGCACTTCGAGACCGTTGTCTGCGTGATCCAGCAGCGCGACGAAGTTCTCTTCCGGCCCTACCTCGTTGCCGTAGACGAACGAATCGCCCATGGCGACGGCACGATCCCCCGACTTCGCCGGAACGGGGTCCAGCCCACGCGCCCGGCTGACCCCGTAGCTGGCGTCCCAGCCCAGCCAGGGATCGTGGCTGCCCAGCGACTCCGGTGGGCGGTCACGATTGCTGACATAGAAGCGGAGCTCGTTCCGCCACTGATTGAGGGCCGGCTTGGTCGGGTCGTTGGGCAGCAGCTGGTCTTCATCCAGCAGCAGCCGGAAGCCGACTTCCAGCAGCACCAGCATGAGTACGGAGGAGATCGTCAGAAGCAGCAGGTTGCTCCCGACCCGCCGGGCCGTCATCGTGCCCAGTACTGATCGCGCAGCATGCGCTTGTAGAGCTTACCCGTGGGCAGCCTGGGCAGCTCCGCCATGAAGTCGATGGAGCGCGGAATCTTGTAGGCTGCCAGGTGTTCCCGGGCGAATCGGCCGAGCTCCTCGGCCAGCGCGTCGTCTGCCGCCACCCCGGCTGCCGGCTGCACCACGGCTTTGACCTCCTCGCCGAACTCCGCGTTCGGGATGCCGAACACGGCGACGTCGGCAACCTTGTCGTGCAGGATGAGTGCGTCCTCGATCTCGCGCGGGTAGATGTTGACCCCGCCGGAGATGATCATGAACGCCTTGCGGTCGGTCAGGTAGAGATAGCCTTCGTCGTCGAGATAGCCCACATCACCGAGTGCGGTCCAGTTGGCGTGCTCGGGATGAGCGGACTCCGCCGTTTTTTCCGGCGCGTTGTGGTAGACGAAGGGACGTTCGGGTTGCTCGAAGTAGATGAGCCCGGACTCTCCCGTGGGCAGCTCCGCGCCCGTCTCGTCGCAGATATGGATGATGCCACTGCGGGCGCGGCCAACGGAGCCGGGATGTGCCAGCCACTCCTCCGGTGAGATGACCGTGGACCCGTTGCGCTCCGTGCCCGCGTAGTACTCCCAGAGGATCGGTCCCCACCAATCCATCATCTGTTTCTTGATCTCCACCGGGCAGGGAGCGGCGGCATGAATGGCGCAGCGGTGACTGGAGAGGTCGTAGCCGCCGCGGATGGTTTCCGGCAGCTTCAACATGCGCACGAACATGGTCGGTACCCACTGGCTGTGGGTGATCCGCCAGTGCTCGATGTGGGCGAGAGATGCCTCGGCGTCGAACTTCTCCATCATCACCACGGTGCCACCCAAGGCCAGTGTGCGCATGCAGTAACCGAACGGTGCGGCGTGGTACAGGGGGGCAGGAGAGAGGTAGACGGAGTGCTCATCGAATCCGTAAGGGCTCGTTTTGTCGAGTCCGGGAATGCCTTCCGTCACGCTGCGGCCGGTCAGTGGCCGTTTGATGCCCTTTGGCCTGCCCGTGGTGCCGGAGCTGTAGAGCATGGAATCGCCCATGAGCTCTTCGCCCACCGGTTCGGCGGGTGCTGCCGCCACCGCGGCCTCGAAATCCGTCCAGCCTGGTGAATCCCCGGGGCTCAGAAAACGGTGCGTGCAGCCAGGGACGAGGGCGCCCAGCCGCTCCGGATCGGTGACGGCACCGGAGGCGATCAGTGCCGTGGATCCGGAATCCTCGACGATGTATGCCGCCTCCTCCACGGTGAGATAACGGTTGATACAGGTGATGTAGAGGCCCGAACGGAATGCGGCCCAGGCGATGGCCAGATAGTCGAGGCGGTTTTCCATGAGCAGCGACAGATGATCGCCGACGCCGAGACCGGAGCGGTGCATCAGCTGCGCGATTCGGTTGGAGCGATCGTTGAGCTCGGACCAGCTGACCGTCTCGCCGGTGGCTGCGTGGATGAGGGCGGGCGAGTCCCCCTTGATCGCGGCCCAGTGTCCCGGATACATGCTGCGCATCCTAATCGCAGAAGGGCCTAACGCCCAGTGGCTTCATGACGGCGCGGCTTGCGCTCCCGATGACGAGCGGTCACAGTCCCAGCTTTGCTGGGGGAGGGCGAAGATGAGCGCAGGCGCAGCAGGCAGAGCCACCGGGCCGCTCAAGGACGTCACGGTCATCGACTGCACCATGGCGCTGGCCGGGCCTTTCGGTACCGGTTTGCTCGCTGACCTCGGCGCGAACGTGATCAAGGTGGAGCCGCCCCGCGGGGATACCTCGCGCAGCGTCCCGCCCCTGCCACCGGACTATGCGAATCCCGGTACCGGCGAGTCCGAGTGCGACTTCGGCGGCTACTTCGCGAGCATCAACCGCAACAAGCGCAGCATCGTGCTGGATCTGAAGGAGCCGGAGGACCGGGAAACGCTGCTGACGCTCTGCGAGTCGGCGGACGCGCTGGTGGAGAACATGCGCGTCGGCGTGATGGACCGGCTGGGCCTCGGCTACGAGGACGTGAGCAGCCGCAATCCAGCCATCGTCTACGGCTGCATCCGGGGCTTCGGCGATCCCCGCACGGGCGAGAGCCCTTACGCCCACTGGCCGGCCTACGACATCGTCGCCCAGAGCATGGGCGGCATGACTCACATCACCGGTCCTGCCTCAGCAAACGGCTATCCGAGCGGCGTCAGCGTCGGCGACATCTATCCGGGTACGCTCCTCGCCCTCGGCGTGGTGAGCGCCGTGCACCATGCGCGGCAGACCGGGCAGGGCCAGTTCATGGATATCGGTATGTACGATGCGGTGGCCTATCTCGCAGAAACGGTGATCGCCAACTACGGCTACACCGGTACCAGCCTCGGCCCACGGGGCGAGCACCATCCCAACCTGTGTCCGTTCGGCGTGTTTCCAGCCAGGGACGGCGCCGTCTCCATCGCGGCACCCGGGCCGGGTCACTGGCAGGCGCTCTGTGAGGCGATGGGACGGGAGGATCTCGTCACCGATGCCCGCACCAAGAATACCTACCTGCGGCGTCAGAATCAGACGATGGTGCTCGATGTGATCTCGAGCTGGACCGGAGAACGTACCCGGGCGGAGATCATGAGCGTCCTCGGCGGCCGCGTACCCTGCGGTCCGGTCAACACGGCGGCGGACATCTTTGCCGATCCCCATGCCGAGGCGCGCGGCATGATCACCCGGTTCGAGCTGCCCGGTGACAACCCACCGGTGGCCATCGTCGCCAATCCCATCCGTTACACGGAGACCCCCACGGGCTTCTACCGGCGGGCACCGCGTCTGGGTGAGCATGGCGACGAGATCCGCCGGGAGTTCGGGCTGAGCGGCGGGGACTGAGCCGGTCCGGGAAAGACGGAAGCAACCTGAGGGGGATTAGACATGGGCCGATTCGATGGCAGACGGATTGTGGTGACCGGCGCCGGGTCCGGATTCGGTGAGGCCACGGCCAGGCGCTTCGCCGAAGAAGGCGCTCGCGTGCTGGTGGCCGACCTGGACGACGAACGGGCCCGTCGCGTGGCGGGCGGGATCGAGTCGGCCGGCGGCGTGGCGGAGCCGTTCACCGTCAACGTGGCGGAAGAGGACCAGGTTGCCGCCATGATCCAGCGGAGTGTGAATCTCTGGGACGGAGTGGACGTGCTGGTGAACAACGCCGGTTACTCCCACCGCCAGAAGCTGCTCTGGAAGCTGACCGTGGAGGAATTCGATGCCGTGTTTGCCGTCAACGTGCGGGGTGTGTTCCTCGGCTGCAAGCACGTGATTCCGGTGATGATGGCGGCGGGCGGCGGGGTCATCGTCAATATCGCCTCCATCGGCGCCGTGGCACCACGGCCCGGCGTGACACCCTACAACGGCACCAAGGGTGCGGTGCTGACCATGACCAAGGGGCTCGCCCTGGAGACGGCACGCCATAACATCCGGGTCAACGCGGTGAATCCGGTGGCGGCGGCCACCGGGTTCATGAAGACGGCGACCGGCCAGGACGAGCTTTCGGCGGAACTCGAGGCGAACCTGATCGCCAGCATTCCGCGCGGCAGGCTCGCCACCCCTGCCGACGTGGCAGCGGCGGTGACGTTCCTGGCCTCGGACGACGCGGATTTCATCACCGGCACGGCGCTGAACGTGGACGGCGGTCGGAGCGTGTAGGATAGTCGGATCAGGATGTTGGGAGCATACCGTGCAGGCGGATATCGAAGAGATGAAATCGAAATACCTGAACCTGGAGTTCGACAGGAAGGATTTCGTGCTGGACCCGGAGAGAGTTGTCACGGTGGCGAGGATGTCCGGGGAGATCCTGCCGCAGTTCTGCGATACGGGTCATCCGGACTTTCAGGCATCACCAGCATTCATCGCCAGCCTCTCCGCCGGGCGGCACCTGCCCATCGATTTCCCGAAGCTCGGCGGCATTCCCATGGACGGCGGCAAGGCCGTCACCTGCCTCAGGCCCGTGCGAACGGGCGAGCCGCTGACCGGACGGACGCACCTGCACGACATCTACGACAAATCCGGGCGTTCCGGGCGCATGATCTTTCTGGTCTCACGCATGGAGATCTTCGATTCCAGGGGCGAGCAGGTGGCGATCAGCGACTCGCGCATGGTGGTCAGGGAGCGCTCGTCATGACCGTATCGACCATTGCCGACGTTGAGTTCGGTGCCGAGCTCGAACCCTTCGAGCCGGATACTTCCCTCAACGCCACCAGCACCTTCGCCGACGCGGTGGGCTGGGGTCTGGGCGGCCGCTTCCGGAACCACGAAGCGGCAAAGAAGGAGGGACTGCCCGGCGCCCTGGTACCCGGCATCATGGCCATGGGCTTTCTGACCAGCATGATCCACCGCTGGTCACCGGCGGCACGGGTGGAGTATGTGGATACGGTATTCCGCGCACCCATGATTGCCGACGAGCCGCTGACGATCAGCGCCGTGGTCACCGACGTGGACGAGGAGAGCGGCATGGTGCAGCTCGATCTCACCGTGAAAAACGCAGCCAATGAGACCCGGGTCTTCGGCACGGCCAACGTCCGCCTGCCGACGGCCTGACCGCAAGGAAACCGACATGAGCGATTACGAAACGATCCTGATCGAGAAAGACGGTGCCGTGGACTGGCTGACGCTGAACCGCCCGGAGTCTCTGAATGCCATCAACGTCACCATGGTCACGGAACTGCGCGACTACTTCGGCGGGCTCTACGAGGACGACAGCGTGCGTATCGTCGTCATGCGCGGTGCCGGGCGGGCGTTCTGCGCCGGGCTCGACATCAAGGCCGCCCAGGAGCGCGGCAGCGACAATCCGTTCGGCAGCGGCATGGGCTTTCAGGGATATCTGGCAGAGGTCTACATCCGCATGCGCCGTTGCCCGCAGCCCATCGTCTCGCTGGTGCAGGGTCCAGCCTGCGGTGGTGGTTTCTCCTTCGTGCTCGCGTCGGACATCCGTATCGCCGGAGAGAGTGCGCGCATGAACGCGGCCTTCATCCGACTGGGCCTCTCGGCCTGCGACATGGGTTCGAGCTACTTCCTGCCTCGGCTCGTCGGCACGTCCGTGGCCTCGGAGCTGATGCTCACCGGACGCTTCATCCATGCGGATCGCGCGCTCAGAACCGGCCTGGTATCCGAGGTGGTGCCTGACGCGGAGCTGGCCGACGCGGTCAAACCCTACCTGCACGAGATGCTCACCACGTCGCCCATGGGTCTGCGGCTCACCAAGGAAGGGCTGAACCTCGCCATCGACGCCAACGGTCTGGAAGCAGCCATGGCCATCGAGAACCGCAATCAGCTGATGTGTTCCGCCACCGAGGACGTCAGGGAAGGCATGCGTGCTTTCATCGAGAAGCGGGATCCGGTCTACCAGGGAAGATGACATGGCAGCAGAAGTTCGAGGATCAGAAGTGAGCAGGCTGGACATTCTCATCGACGCCTACCGGGAAATCATCGGTCAGGTGGACGATCTGTCACGACCGGGCGTCGTCGACACGCCGAAGCGGGCGGCCGTGGCCATGGAGTTCATGACCCGGGGTTACGACCAGACGCTCGAGGAGGTGGTGAACAACGCCCTGTTCGAGACCGACAACCGCGAGATGATCATCGTCCAGGACATCGAGCTCTACTCGCTGTGCGAGCACCACATGCTGCCGTTCATCGGCCGTGCGCACGTCGGCTATATCCCGAGCGGCAAGGTGCTGGGGCTGTCCAAGGTGGCGCGCATCGTCGACATGTTCGCCCGCAGGCTGCAGATTCAGGAGCAGCTCACCTTTCAGATCGCCAACGCCCTGAAGCAGGTGACCGGTGCCCAGGACATCGGCGTGATCGTCGAGGCCCAGCATCTGTGCATGATGATGCGCGGGGTCGAAAAGCAGAACTCGCGGATGAAGACCTCGGCCATGCTCGGCGCCTTTCAGGACAATCCGGCGACTAGGGCGGAGTTTCTGAACCTGCTGGGGCGTTAGGTTCTATCGTTCAAGCCGCGAGCCTCGCTGCCAGCGCCTGCAGCGGGACAAATCCGGTCAGTAGCGAGATGAGCGGCGCCATTGCGAAGATCGCGCCGAACCCCCACAGGTATGCCGGGTGCACGCGACCCCGGATGCGTCGGTCGGCGATCATCGCGATGGTCACGAAGACGAGCAGTACGCCGACGTTGGTCCATTCCGTCATGGCGCCGCCGAGCACCAGCAGACGTCCTGCTGCGGGTGCGATCACGCTGACCGTGGCGCAGAGCATCAGCCGGCGGTGCCAATCGGTCCGGCGTCGGAAATGCAGCGCGGTGCCGACCAGCGCGGCAAAACAGACGATGTTCACCCAGTCCAGCGCGAGAAAGAACGTGGGTGTGAAGACGGGCGGATACCGGCCGTCCGCGACCGTTACCGGAGTGAGCACCAGGCCCACCAGCACCATCCACGCAGCCAGGATTGCGCCGAGGCGGCCGAGCCGGCGGTGCTGGTCGATGCGGTCCCTGAGCACGAGCAGGTTCTGGGTGATGTAGAGCGCGATCCACGTCATGAAGCTCAGCGCATGCACGTGTACCCACCAGGGAGATCTGAAGCTCGAGATGCCGGCTGCCAGGAAGGCGCCAAAACCGGTGAGTACGAACGCCGCGATCACGAGCGCCATGACGAAGAAGAAAAGTCGTTCGAGATGCTCGGCATCTGGAACAGTACGCCGATCCATCACCGTCGCCATGACTGGTGTCTCCTCATAATCGATGGCGGATTCTAAGGAGGAGGTGGTCTCGCTGCCTAGTCCCCCATGTCGATGCCCGCGCTCGGACAGAACTGAGGAAAATATGATTCCTTTCTGAGGAAGACCCGGCCGGCTGCAGCCAGTATCTACCTGATGGCGGCCGGAGGCGGGTTGTGTCGAAAGGAAGCACCGGAATCGCGGCGGTTCTCCTGCTCTGCGTGTGGGTCGGTTGCAGTGGGTGCAGCCACCTGGACGCGCAGCCCGATGGGCTTCGTCTCCTGAAGCAGGAGGTCGCCGCCCAGCAGTTGTTGTCAAAGATATTGCAGGAGTGTGCCATCGCCGCCGGGAGCTCGATCTGCCGGAGGACACTGCCCGATTTCTGCACGGCCGTCGTCATGGTGGAAGGCAGCCGCTACCGATGCCCATCCACGATGCTCTGAAGCTGCTAGAGTATTCGCCGGGGGAGCTCGGGAGAGACACGATGGCCGCTGCGAATGACAGCGCCGTACGCTGCATCGGTATTGGCCAGTGGGTACTCGACCTCGGCAGCCAGCAGTTGCAGCGGAATGGCGAATCGCATGCGCTGAATCCGAAAGAGATGAGCGTACTACTTCAGCTCACCTGGGCAGCGCCGAATCTGGTAACCACCGATGAGCTGCTGGACGATTCATGGCCGGAAGTCGTCGTTGGCGACCACGTACTGCATGAGGTGATCGGCCGGCTGCGCCGAATGCTCGGCGACAGTGCGCGCCGGCCCGCCTACATCGAGACGCTGCGTAAGCGCGGTTACCGGTTGATCGCACCGGTAACGAACGGACCGAGGCGGGAAATCGATGGCGCAGCCGTCACCGGGAACCCGACCGGCACCGTCGCCATGTTGCCGTTCGAGGATCTCAGTCCGGCTCAGGATCTGGGCTGGTTGGCGAACCGCTCCAGGGAGGTGCTTCTGGCACGATTGTCGCGGATCGAGCCGCTGGCGCTCGTTCGCGCATCCTACCCGCTCGAACACTACGGCGATGCGACGCTCGCCGGCCAGCGACTGGGCGTTCACACGCTGCTGAGAGGCAGCGTGTTCCCCGCGGGAGAGTCGGTGACGCTGCTGATCCAGCTGCTGGAAACCCGGACCGGTACGCTGCTCTGGTCCGCCGACTTCGCCATTTCGGGAAATGCGGACGACCCGCAGATCCCGCTGGAGGCCGTCATCGGCATAGAAACCGCACTCGGCGTGAGGCCACCGGCTGCCTCGGCTGAGGCTCTGGACTACGCCCGCTACGGCACGACTGACATGCGTGCCTACGCGCTCTGGCGGCAGCAGTTCGAGCTGAAGTTTTTTCCCGAGGCGACCGAGGCTGACACAGTGAAAGCGCTCGAACTCGGTCGGCAGGCGGTCGCTCTGGATCCGCAGTACGTGATGGGCCATGTCGGGGTAGGGATGTCGCACATGATTCTGGCACGCTGGAGGATGGATCTTCGTGACATCGCACTCTGTTACCAGGCGATGGAAAGGGCCGTGGAGATAGACCCGCGACACCCGATCGCGCTCGCGAACCTCGCCCGGCTCGCCGGGCTCCACCGGGACTGGGCGCGGGTGGTGTCCGTCGTCGAGCAGGCGGAACCCTGGACCAGGGTTGCGATGGCGAAAGGGGCGGTGCAGATGTACATCTTCTCGCTGGTCAATCTGGGTCGCCGCGAAGCGGCCCAGCTGGCACTCGATGACATCAGACGCGTCCTGGAGATTGCACCCGACCGGTACTACGCGTTGAGGCTCGACATTTCAGAAGCCATTTTCTGGCTGTGCGGAGATGCTCATGCGGCAGCACAGGTTCTGGGCCGGCTCGGCGTGCAGCAACCAGCGGGACTCGAGCTACCGCCGGCGGCCGATGCTTCCGCGGCAAGGCCGCCGGAACAGGTCGTACGTGTGTCATCCCAGACTGCGTTTCTCTACCACTACGCCGGCTGGGAGGAAGCGGCCCTGGCGGTGTTCCTGCGCGAGCTGTCCGCGGCCGATCGGGAGGCCGCCCGGCAGGATCACGCCAGCGGGGGATGGGAGGCGATGCTCAGTGGGGTGCTCGAACGTCGCCGCAGGCAGGAGAACGGCGGCGTCTGGAAGGACGGATCACACACGATCCAGACGGTGGACCTGCTTGCCGCCCTGGGACGGCGTGAAGCGATGTACGAACACCTTGAGTACCGTCAGGCCGTGTTTGAATGCTATATGACGTCCGATCCGAGGCGCGTGCATGAGTGTGGTCGGGGTTGTTCTGATACCTTCAAGATTCCGGTCTGGACGGCACCGCCTTACCGCAGGTATGTAGGTGAGGCCCGATTCCGCGCTCTACTGGACAGCTACGGGGTGGTCGGCTATCCGGATGCCCCGTCGGCCTGATCAACCGGCTCGACCTCAGGTTCCTCCGTCGTGCTGACCGCGCTCCCGGCTGCGAGTGCCAGCTGCTTCAGCGTCAGTCCGGCCAGCGCCTCCTCCCGTGCCGTACGGTTGGCGTGAATGATGGCCTCGATGTTCGGCTCGGCGATCAGCGGCGGGGCGTAGGTGTTGGCCGGTTGAAAGGTCGTCAGCCTTTCCAGCACTTCCGCCACGGACGTGGTGTCGAACGGGATACCGGGCACGTACTGCGGCCTTGCGCCTTCGACCTCGGCCAGGATACCGACGTTCACGAGTCGTGACAGGGACGTCTCGAGCACGTGTACCGGCAGGTGGTATCCGCTGGCGAGCTCGTCCAGCGAGAGTGGCGCCAGTTTTTCGTAGTAGCGCCGGCCGATTTTCGTCAGCAGCGAGAGCGCGTAGGCGGAGCTCTGCTCGGCGCTGAAATGAATCTCCTTCAGTCCGGTAGCGACGATGGCCGGGTGCTGCCGGTAGAAGGCGATGCTGGCGCCGATCAGCAGGATCATCCAGTTCAGATACAACCAGATCATGAAGAAGATGGCCGTGGCGAAGGTGGCGTAAACGAGCTGATAGTTGGATGTTCCCGACGCGTAGGACGCGAACCCGAAGCTCAGCAGCTCCCAGAGCACGCCGGCGACGGCACCACCGACCAGCGCGGCTTTGAGCTGCACCCGGGTGTTGGGAATGAACGCGTAAAGAAAGGTGAATGCGATGATCACCAGACCGAACGGCAGCAGGCGGGCCGCCGTCTCGATGAGAGATCCCACCATCGGAATCTCCTGGAGCCGGGACATCACCGTCGTGCTCATCACCGTGCCGGTGAGCGCAATGGCGGCGAAGATCAGCAGGGGACCGATGGTGATGGCGGAGATGAAGGTGGTGAATCGTTCCCCGAATGTGCGGGGAATGTGGATGCGCCAGACGTGATTGAAGGCGGCTTCGATCTTCTGCATGAGAGACACTACGGTGTAGATCAGGAAGATCAGACCCACGGCGCCCAGCACCCCCACGTTCATGTTGTTGACGAAGGTGATGAGATTCTCCGTCAGCTCGATGGCCTTCTGCTCGCCGAGGGGCTCCAGCGCCGTGCGCAGCGTGTCGTTGAGCTGGTTCTGAACGCCGAAGCCCTTCAGGATCGAGAAGCTCAGCGCCAGGAGCGGCACCAGGGAGAGCAGGGTGGTGTAGACCAGGCTCATGGCCCTGAGCGTCAGATCCCCGCCGATCACATCCCGCACGACGAGCAGGAGTGTCCGGGCAACGCCGATGCCGACGCGCTGCCAGGCAGGCGCATCGCTCCAGTTGCGATCCCACAGATAGCGCTGCTCGAGATCTTTCAGCGTTTCCAGCATGCGAGGTTCCCGCCAGTCCGTCGACAGGGAACGGGATTTCCCGGGAGGCGTCAAGCCGTAGTCAGAGCTCCGCGCGGCCGATGGCCCTGAACCCCATCGCCACCAGCGCCGCGATCACGTAGAGGACGAGAAACAGCCTGAACGCCGGATCGTAGGTGCCGGTCACGTCGAAGATCCAGCCGGCGAGCGGCACACCGATGATCTGCAGCGGGAACATGGCCGGTCTCAGGCTGCCCATGGCCTTGCCGAACCGCTCCCGCCCGAACATGCGACCGATGAGCGCGCCCTGCATAGGTACCGTGCCGCCCATGCCGAAGCCGAAGAACGCAGCACCCGCGGCGAAGGCCCACAGGCTGTCGTGAAACATCAGCACCTGACCCAGAAGCTGACTGGCCACCGTGGCCCAGACCGCGTTGCGCGGTTTCCAGTAGTCGGACAGCCAGCCGAAGGAGAGCTTGCCGAGAATGCCGAACCCTGCACACAGGGACATGACCAGCGAGGCGGTGGCGAGCGGGATACCCGTGTCGGTGAGCCGCGGCACCATGTGGGTGAGGGTGGCGCTCTGGCAGCAGAACAGCAGCCCGATCACCGCTACCAGCACCCAGAAGTTGCGATCCCTGAGGATGGGAACCGGCATGCGGGGCACCGCGTCGGCGTTTTCCGGCGCATGAGTGCCGTCGACGAGCTGACCGTCCGGCTTCAGCCCGACGTCCTCCGGCTTCGAGATCACGAGCAGCAGCACCAGCGGCAGCACCACGAGCCCGGTGAACACGCCGTAGACGAGAAAGCCTTCGCGCCAGCCGAGGGATTCGATGAGCGCGGCGCTGACAAAGGGCATGACGACCCCGGAAGCGGAGATGCCCGTGGCCGCGATGCCGAGGGCCATGCCCCGCTTGCGGGTGAACCAGTTGGCGACGAGCTTCGCCGTGGCGAGTCCTCCCATGGCGCTGGCGCCGAAGCCGATGAACGCGCCGATGGCCAGATAGAACTCGAGCGGGGTGCGGACCTGGGACAGGGTGAGAAAGCCCAGGGTCATTGCCGTGCTGCCTACGGCGATGATCCGTTTCAACGGATAGCGATCCAGCGCGTGTCCGAGAGCAGGGGCGGCGACGGCCCCCACCGTTGCGGTGATGGTGAGCCCCAGGGAGACACCGAGCCGGGATCCGCCGAACTCCACGGCGATTGCCTTGAAGAACACACCGTAGGAATAGAAGAAGAAACCCACCGCCACGAAGTCCACGAAGAACGCAACGGCAACCATGCGCCAGCCGATGAATCGGGGTGCTTTCCCGTGGGATGACAATTCGAGTTTCCGAGATTGGGGTCAGGCGCCGGCAGTGTAGTGGACGCGTGTCGGGGTCGGAAGGCTTGCTGGTATATTCCACCCGGTCCTCACGGGGAGCATCGACCATCCATCCGGAGTTCAGAGCCTATCTGAACGCCACGGCCTTCTCCGGCATGGCGTTCTCCATGCAGTACCTGCTGGTGAGCTGGCTGCTCATCGGCGTGCTGCTGCTGCCGGCGGATCATGTCGGCCTGGTCCAGGCGGCCATCGGCATTCCCGGCATATTCCTCATGCTCTGGGGAGGCGCCAGTGCGGATCGGGCGGACCCGAGAGCCCTGCTGGTACGGGTCTACGCCATATCGCCGCTGCTGCCCCTGTTTCTGCTCGCGGTGAACCAGGTCAACGCGCTGTCGGTGTGGACCGTGGCGGCGTGGGGCGTCGGCATGGGCGTTGTGACCTCGTTCTCTACTCCGGCGCTGCAGGCGGTGCTCAATCGGGTATCGGGCTCTGCGCTGCAGCGGGGTGTTTCCGCTTCCACGGCCGTGGGTTTCCTGGTGCAGATTGCCGGGCTCATGCTCGCCGGTCAGATGGAGACCATCGGGCTCTCCAACGTGCTGATGATCCAGGCTGTGTGTCTGGCCATCGGTGCCATCGCCATCCGGCGGATCTCACCGGTACCGCCGCTCGAGGTGCCGAAGACATCCGCACTGGCGACCATCGCGGCCGGATTCCGCGCGACGCTGGCCAACCGGGTGGTCTTTCAGATACTCACCATCAACCTGGCCTCCAGCATCTTCAATGCGGGAGCCTTCCAGACGGTCTTCCCGTTCATCATGAAGCGGGTCTATGATGGCGACGCGACGCTGCTCGCCATGATGATGGCCGTGTTCTACGCCGGTGCGGCCTTCTCCAACATGTTCATGTACCGGTTCATGCCTTTCGCGCAGCCGGGCCGGCTGTTTCTGCTCATGCAGCTGTCGCGGATCGTGATCCTGTTCCTGCTGTGGATCGAACCGAGCTGGTGGCTGCTGGTGGTGGCCATCCTCGGCTGGGGCGTGAACATGGGCTTCACCACGACCCTGGCCCGCACCATCGTCCAGGAGTCCGCGGAGCCGGCCTACCGGGGTCGGATCCTCTCCGTGTTCACCCTGGGCATGATGGGCAGCGCGCCCATCGGCGCCATCGTCCTGGGTCTGGTGATCGAGGCCTTCGGTACGCTGAATGCGCTGCTGCCCGCCATGGGGGTGTCGCTGGCGTTGTTCGTCTACGGTGGTCTCGCCACCGGTGTCTGGAGTTATACCTCGCCCGCCGAGGCGTCTGCTGCGGCCGAGCCCGGTCGCAGCGGGTGACAGCACGCGGAACCATCCGGATAATGCGCGCCCCCTGCTGAACAAGAAGTCGAGCGAGAGAGCGGATGTTTCGAAACCTGCGTCTGTACCGGGTGAGCGGCGAGTGGCCGGGCTCGGAGCAGGAACTGTCGAGCCAGCTCGAGAACGTGCCGTTCACACCCTGCAGTGCCTACAGCGAGCGCAGCGCCGGCTGGGAGGCGCCGGTGGCGGAGCTGCCGGATGCGCTGGCGCGCCGAATCGCCGGCGCGGATTTCTTCCGGCTGCGCACTCAGACCCGGTTGTTGCCGTCGGCTGCGGTGAACGAAGCGCTGGAAGACCGTATCGACGAGTTCAGCGGCCGCATGCAGCGATCGCCGGGACGGAAAGAGAAGCGGGATCTCAAGGACGAGGTCATCGCGGAGCTGATGCCGAAGGCGCTGCTCAAATCCGACCGGACATGGGGACTGTTCCTGCGCGCTGAGAAGGTGCTGGCCGTGGATACAGCCTCGGAGGTGCAGGCGGAGCGGTTTCTGGACGCGCTGCGCAGTGCCTTCGGCTCGCTGCCCCTGACGCCCATCGAGTTCCGTGAACCGGTGAGCAAGCTGCTCACGGCGGTCTTTCTCGGCGGCGGTCCCACGGCGTTCGTCACCGGTCGGGAGTGCCGCATGCTGGATCCGTCCACCGGCAGCGCGTCGGTGAGCTGGATGGACATCGATCTCTCGGATCCGAGCGTGCAGCGGCACGTCCGCGATGGTCTGAAGCTCGACCGTCTCGCCGTCGGTTTCGACGAGCTCGCCACGCTGGTGCTGGACCAGGACTGCGTGATCCGCAAGCTCAAGCTCCTGGGCACCGACCGCGTCGAGGACGGTGATCCTCTGGACGAGGATCCGGTGGGCCGTCTCGATGCGGATCTGGCGATGATCTCGGGTGTGCTGACGAGACTGCTCGGCGCGCTGAAAAAAGCGCTCGGCGGCTACGACTGACCACGATCGCGTCCGTTCAGTTGCCGCTCAGGGCTCCCGTGGTCTGCTCTGTGACAGCGATTGGCGCTGTCCGGGCGTATTGCTGTATAAGGGGCCCGGTTTCCCCCAGAGGAGTGGTCATGTCCGCACGCAGAAACTCGTTTGCCACAGTCATCCTCACGCTGCTGAGCCTGCTGTCCGGCGCGGTTCATGCCGACGTCTACACGGACGCGGCGAACCTGTTCCGCGGCACGGATGCGGCGTCGCCGTTCTTCTCCAGCAGCTACGGTTATGCCATCTTCCCGACGGTGGGCAAGGGCGGGTTCATCCTGGCCGGCGGCTACGGCAAGGGGCGCGTCTTCGTCGCCGGTGATCCGGTAGGGGACACGACACTCACTCAGGCATCCGTGGGTTTTCAGGTCGGCGGGCAGGCCTACACTCAGATCATCTTCTTCGAGGACGACCGGGCGTTCCGGGAGTTTTCCCGTGGCGGCTTCGAGTTCGGCGCCCAGGTGAACGCCACGGTCATCAAGGCCAACGCTCAGGCCACCGCCGGCACCACGGGGTCGACGGCCGGCGCGAGCGGCGGCACCAAGGACGTGGAAGGCACCTCGCCCGGCTACTACAAGGGTATGGCCGTGTTCATCATAGCCACCGGCGGTCTCATGTTCGAGGCGAGCGTCGGCGGCCAGCGGTTCAGCTACAAGCCCATCGCGCAGGATGCGAGGCTCGAGCGGGTCGAAGACGGCGAGGTCGTAGAGATCCAGGAGCGCTCCAATCCGCCGCAGAGAAACGGAGAGCTGACGCCTGGCAATCCGGTGCAGAACTTCTAGCAGGCAGAGCGCCCCAGCCGTTCGGCTGAGGCGCTGTGACGGCAACGGCCGGCTTCAGATAGCGCTGCACGAAACGGTCGGTGCGGCCGCGGAGCTCAGCCGAGAATGGTGAGCCGGTCAGGTCGTCATCCGGATTCCCCAGCACGTCCAGCGCGCCGTCGAACAGGAAACCGCGGGCCGTGAGGTCCGCCACCGCGAAATCGGCGGCGATCCGGTGGCGGTTCTGTGCATAGCTCGCGCCGGTGCCGTCCGGCGCCCGGTGGTCGATGACGAGCAGCACGCCGCCCGGCTTCAGCACCCGCATCACGGTATCGATTGCCGGGCCGGGCGGCACGTCCCAGCCGTTGTTCACGTAGTAGAGGTCGTGATAGACCTTCACCATCAGAACCAGATCGACGCTGTCCGAGCGCAGGTCGATGTCGGGGATCTCGCGGACGTAGATCTCCAGCGCCTCCACCCCCTCACCGCGACGGCGGTCCGGAACCCGGCGCAGCAGCCCGAGGTAGGCCTGATTGTCGTGCAGGTAGACGTGGCCGGCAGGTCCCACAACCCGCGCCAGGATCTCGCTGTAGTAGCCGTCGCCTGCCAGCACGTCCAGCACGGTGAGGCCTTCCCGCGCGCCGGCGAAGCGGAGCACCTCGGCAGGGTGACTGGTCAGATCCCGCTCGCGGTCTCTGGCCGTCCGGTCGGGATGCGCGAGGGCGATGTCGATGGGATCGGCGGTTCCTGCGTCATCTGCGTCCGCCCACGGTGCCCACGCAAGTATCAGGCAGATACACAGACCGCGGGCAGGCGACACGCTAACCCGGCTCACAGCCGATCGATGACGGCCTTCGCGAACTGATCCGTGTTCAGGCTGCCGCCGAGATCGCGGGTCTTCTCGCCGTCGTTGAGCGCCTGGTCGTAAGCGCGCTTGATGCGCTCCGCCACCGCGCCGAATTCCGTCCGCTCCTCAGCCAGGTGGTTCAGCATCATGACCGCGGACATGAGCAGCGCCAGGGGGTTGGCGACGTTCTTCCCGGCGATGTCCGGGGCCGAGCCGTGCACGGCTTCGAAGATCGCCGCGTCCTCGCCGAAGTTGGCGCCCGGCACCACCCCCAGCCCGCCGACCAGACCCGCGCAGAGGTCGCTCACCACGTCACCGTAGAGATTCTCCAGCAGCAGGATATCGAACTGGCTCGGATTCTGAACGAGCCGCATGCAACCCGCATCGATGATGGCCGTCTCGTAGTCGATGTTCGGATACTCCCGTTTGTGGGCATGATCGCTCGCCCGGAGGAACAGGCCGTCGGTCATCTTCATGATGTTGGCCTTGTGAAAGACCGTGATCTTCTGTCGTTCGCGCTGGGTAGCGAAGCGGAACGCCCAGTGCGCGATGCGCTCGCAGCCACGCTCCGTGGCGACCTTCATGCTCATGACCACGCCGGGCACCACCTCGTTCTCCACGCCGCTGTAGAGCCCTTCGGTGTTCTCGCGGATGATGATCAGATCCACGTTCTCGAAGCGTGTCGGTACGCCGGGTAGCGAGCGCACCGGCCGGACGGCCGCATAGAGATCGAAGTGCTTGCGCAGCTGGACATTCACCGAGGCGAAGCCCTCGCCGACGGGCGTGGTGCAGGGACCTTTCAGGGCGACGCGATGATGCTCGATGGCCTCGATGGTCGACTCCGGCAGCACGTCGCCGCCGTCTTCCAGAGCCGCCAGACCCGCCTTGCAGGGTACCCAACGAATGCCGGCGCCGGCGGCGTCCAGCACCTCCAGCACCGCATCGGTGATTTCCGGACCGATTCCGTCACCCGGAATCAGCACGACGCTGGCTGCGCCTGTTTTACTCGCCATCGGCTTTGCAGGTGACCTCGTGGAATGATTGTGCAAGCCTATCATGGAGCCATCGGAGTCAGGCACGGCAGGGAGGAAAAATGGCGGCAGAGGTTCGGTGGGTGGACCCGTATGAAGGATTCGAGTACCGGGAAGACACGATCACCGTATCCCGTGAGTCACAGGCCGGGAAGCTCTCGTTGTGCGGCATCGATCCCGCGCTGTTCGGCGATTCGGTGGATGCCTCCTTCTTCATCGGCCTCGCCATCCGGGCCGGCGTGGCGAGCGGCATCAGCGCCGAAGGAAACGTCAACATGCTGCAGTCGCTGATCCAGCACCGTCCCGCGCGACTGGACGAGCCGTTCAGAGTCCGGGGACGGATCACAGCGGTCACGCCCGTGCCCAGGGGCAGCACCATCGATACCGATGTCTGGTTCGAGGACGAAGCGGGCGAACGGGTGATCACAGCCCGGCGCCGGTCGTTGAAACCCGATCCGGGCCGCGGTGGTCGTGGCGCGGGGGAGCGACCACCGCCGGTGCTCACGGATCCGGACTCGGCAGACGTGCTCGCGGCGCACCGGCTCACTCCCGGGATCGTGGTGGACTACAGCGAGCCGGGCAACAGCATCCACTACGATCTGGCAGCGGCACAGAAGGCCGGCTTCCGGGCGCCGCTGATCGGCGGTGGCATGGGCGTGCACTACCTGCTGGCGGCGCTGTATGCCGTGCGCCCGCCTGTTTCCTTCGATCTCGACATCTACTTCCGACGGCCCATCTTCTGGGACGACGACTTCCGCGTAGTGCGAAGCGGTGACGCCATGGGTCTGGTCCGCACGATCGACGGCGTCACCAAGGTGCTGACGGAGGCGCGCATCAACGATCTGCGCGTCTGAGCGTCAGGGAAGATCGAAGCGCCATTCCGTGGCGGAGTTGGCGAACCCGGCGCCGCCGTCGAGCCCCGAGCTGTCGCAGAGCCAGGCCAGCACGCGAGCGGGCCGAACCGACCAGACGTCGTCGGTCTGCTCGGGCATGTCCCAGTGGTACTTTTCCCGGTAGGCCCGTGCCCAGTCGGCCGCATCGGCAACATCGAGGGGGCCTGCGGTACCCTCGATGATCACCACCTCGTCCGCGCTCTCGAGGTTCACCTGCACTCGAGGGTCACGCATCAGGTTTCGACCGATGGCGGATCCGGTGCTGAACCAGAGCGCCGGCGAGCGCCAGATGCCCCAGACCGGGCGGGAAGCGGGATGACCAGTGGCATGCGTGGTGATCCAGTAGTTCCGCGCGGACGCCATGCGGGCGTCGACCCAGGTCCATGGCAGCAGCTTGCCGGGCTGAATGTACCCGGACAGACTCGCGCGA
>QJYB01000089.1 GCA_003247835.1 Gammaproteobacteria bacterium
GGAGCTCCGGGCGGCGCTCAAACGCTATCTGGACGGCCTCTACGGCATCGACCTGGACGAACGGCGGATCACGGTGCCGGGTTCGGCGATGCTCGGCATCACCATTGCCGCGCAGATGGTGCTCACCACCGGCGATCACGGTCTGATCGTCGGACCGGCCTGGCCGAACGTGGCTGCCGTGTTCCGGGTGACGGGTGCCCGGGTCAGCTTCGTCAGGCAACGGCTGACGGAGAACGGCTGGCAGCTCACCGCAGACGAGATCATCGACGCGGTGGAGCCGGGTACGAAGGCCATCTTCGTCAATTCGCCCTGCAACCCGACGGGCTGGGTCATGGCTGGTGAGGAGCAGGCGAAGCTGCTCGCGTTCGCCCGCCGTGAACGGATCCTGGTCATTGCCGACGAGGTCTATCACCGGACGGTGTTCGATGGCGATCACGCGCCGAGCTTCCTGACCATTGCCCGGGACGACGATCCGGTGGTCGTCGTCAACGGCTTCTCCAAGGCCTGGGCCATGACCGGCTGGCGGATCGGCTGGGTGGTCACACCGCTCGCTTTTGAAACCCACTGGGCGGCGCTCTCGGAATGCTTCAACACGACGACCAACGTCTTCGCGCAACTCGGCGCGGTTGCGGCGCTCGAGCAGGGCGAGGATTTCGTGCGCGCCCAGCAGGCTCAGTTCAAAGGCGGCCGGGCGCTGGTCGATGCCGCATTCGGTAACCACCCGCTCATCGACCACACCTCACCGGCCGGGGCCTTCTATGCCTTTCCGCGCGTGCGCGGTTGCACGGACAGTCTGGCTCTGGCCGAAGGTGTGCTCGCCGAGGAAGATGTGGGCATAGCTCCCGGGTACACCTTCGGACCGGGCAACGACGCCCACTTCCGCGTCTGCTTCGCACAGAGCCACGACCGGCTCGAGGAAGGCCTCCGGCGGGTCGTCCGCTACGTGGAGCGACATTTCGGCTGAGGTCTGAAAGAGCGGATCAAAGTCAGCCGGTATCCTGCAGTTCGTGCCAGAGCAGGGTGCCGCCAGCCACGGCCACCGGGATCAGCAGAAAGTTCAGAAAAGGAATGGCCAGCGCGGCAGTGGCGCAGGCCCCGAAGGTGAGCGCAGCACCTCGATTGGCCTTGAGAAGTCGGAGCGTCTCGGCAAAGGGTCGTTGCCGGTTCTCGGTCGGGTAGTCGGCGAACTGCACGGCCAGGGTCCATGCGCCGAACAGCAGCCAGATCACCGGAGCGGCGACGTTGACCACGGGAATCAGCGTGACAAGGAAGACCACGAGCAGCCGCGGCAGGTAGTAGAGGAGTTTGCGCGTCTCGCGGACGAGGCTCGAACCGATGTCGGTCCAGATGGCCGTGCCGGATTCCGGCGCGCTGCCGAAGGCGGCGCGTTCCAGGGCCAGCGAGAACGCGCCGAGGAAGGGGCTGGCGATGAGCACCGCGAGCAGCCCGAAGAGCCATGCACCGAGCAGGATACCGATCAGGTAGATCAGCGGGGTGAGCAGCACGTCGAGCCAGTCGAGCCAGTCCGGCAGGCCGGCGATCAGGCGCTCGGAGGCGTCCACCAGATAGCCCAGCGCGAAGTAGAGACCCGCGGCACAGACAATCAGGCTGATCAGCACCGGCAGCCAGGTGTAGTGCACGAGCGAAGGGTGCCGGGACCAGCGGAATCCTCCGGTGAAGGCGCGGATACCCGCCGCCGGGTTCACCGGCAGACCGCGTCGATGGCCGCGGCCAGGGTTTCCACCATGGTATCGACGTGCTCGGGTTGGATGGTGAACGGCGGACCCAGACAGACCATGTCACGGAACTCTCCGGTACCGCCGCCGTAGAAGAACACGCCCCGCTCGAGCGCCTTGCTGACGATCCGCGAAGCGATACTGTCCGACTCGTCGTAGGGCGTGAGCGTATCCCTGTCGCGGACGATCTCCACGGCCTGAAGCAGACCCCGACCACGTACCTCGGCCACGTGCGGGTGCTGACCGAGCACGTCCGTCAGACGGCTGGCGAGCAGTGTGCCCATCTCGGCCGCCCGCTCGACGAGGTTTTCCTCGACGAGAATGGTCAGTACCTCGGCGGCTGCGGCGCAGGCAGCGGGGTGTGCACCGAAGGTATGGAACATCACGTTCATGCCGGCGGAACGGATGGCATCGCCGATGGCGCGGCTCGCGAACGCGCCACCGAGCGGCGCATAGCCACCGGCGAGGCCCTTGCCGCCTACCAGGATGTCGGGCATCACGTCCCAGTGCTGGTAGCCGAACGGCTTCCCCGTGCGGCCGAATCCGGTCATCACCTCGTCGATGATGAGCAGTACGCCGTAGCGGTCGCAGATCTCGCGGATGCGAGGCCAGTAGTCGTCGGGGGGGACGATGGCGCCACCGCTGGCACCGGTGATGGGTTCTGCCAGGAAGGCGGCTACCCGTTCCGGCCCCACGTGGCGGATGGTGTCCTCGAGGGTCTGGGCGTACCAGGCGCCCATGTCCGGATGGTCGCGGCCGAGTGGACAGCGCAGGGGATAGGGGGTCGGTACCACGGGATGCGTGGTGAGAAAGGATTCCAGTCCCCTTTTACGCGCCGCGTGCCCTGAGAGGCTCGCGGTGGCCAGGGTAGTGCCGTGATAGGACGGTGTCCGGGCGATGATCAGGCTCCGGTCCGGCTCGCCGCGTGCGGTGTGATACTGCAGCGACAGCTTGACAGCCGACTCCACGGACTCCGAGCCACCAGAGGTGAGATGTATATGAGGCAGCTCGGTGGGCAACCAGTGGCGTTCCAGCACGTCCACCAGTGCACGTCGGGACGGGGTGAGCCAGGGTGGCACCACGTAGGTGGTCTCCCGGGTCGCCTGCGCTACTTTCTCTACCACCCGTTCCCGGCCGTATCCGACGTTCGCGACGATTGCACCACCGGCGGCGTCGAGTATGCGGCGGCCGCTGGCGTCCACGAGATGAACATCGTCGTTGGAGACGATCTCGGGCATGGCGGCGGGGATGAAGGGCCAGTGGACGTCGCTCACGTGGGTTCCTCTGTCAGGTTCCTGATCAGCGTCCGTCTGCCGTTCCGGCGCGTCTCTGATACCGGTGAAGACGGTCCTGCATGGCGCTCACTTCCGCGCTGCCGGAACCCAGGGCCCGGCTCGCGTCGGTGATGGCCTGTTCCTGGGCGCGGGCGGCGTCGGCGTAGCGGCTCACCGCGGCATAGGCTGCAGCAAGCGTGTCGAAATGTTGCCAGTCACCGCGCATCAGGGCCAGCGGCCTATCCCGGAGGTCGGCTCTGTCCGTGGTGGCGAGCACCCAGGCCAGATTGTTGCGGGCGGCCATGTCGCCGGCATCCGAACCGGCCTCGAGGTAGGCGACCGCCTGATCGACGTCCATGGGCACCCTGTCTCCCGTCAGGTAGTACTCACCGAGCAGTGTGTTCGCCTGTGCCTGGCCGTGGCCGGCGGCTTTCTTCAGCCACGTCACAGCCTGTGTGGGGGTCCTCTCCATGAGCAGCAGCGCCAGTCGGAACTCGGCATCCGGAATGCCGGCCCGGGCAGCGGATCGGAAGTATCCGGTGGCGGTGAACGGGTCCGGTGCAGGGTCTCTGAAGTCGGTGTAGACGGTGCCGAGAAAGAACTGAGCGTAGGCATCTTCTGCCGCGGCTTGCGCTTTCAGCCACTGCAGCAGGCCTGCTTCCACGGCGGTGTTACCCTGCGCGAACAGGTTGCCCGCGTACTCCGCTCCAGTCGGCAGGCGCATGCGGGCGTCACTCACGGTATCGCCGTTCCAGACGCCACTGATCTCGATACCCGTGCGGTCCCGCCGGACACCCTCACCGAGCGGATGGTCCTCCGACCACTCACCGTCGTGGTAACTGCCGTCAGGGTGACTCTCCCGGCCCCTCCCCTGGCGGTGCCCGGCGACCCATTCACCTTCGTAGCGGCTGCCATCCGGGCGCCTGACCACCCCGAATCCCTGACGCCGACCGTCGATCCAGGTGCCCTCGTAGATGACTTCCGCCTCGCTCACCGAGGTGCCGTAACCCTGCTGAACACCCGACTGCCACTCACCCTGATAGCCGCTGCCGTCCGGATGGGAGAGTACGCCGAACCCGTCGGGCACGTCGTCGTACCAGTCGCCCTCGTAGACGCTGCCTCGACTGTCGGTGTAGGTGCCCAGACCCTGTCGATGCCCGTCGACCCAGAAGCCGGTGTATACGGCACCACTGGTGTCGTGGAAACGACCTTCCCCATTCGGCAGATCATTGGCCCAGCTGCCGTTGTAGAGTCCCTCGTCGGACTCCTCCACGCCCTGACCATCCCGCTGACCTGCCACGAAATCTCCGCGGTAGTGGCTGCCGTCCTGCCTGTTCAGCTCGCCGTGGCCATGCATCCGGCCTTCGTGCCAGGTGCCCCGGTAGCGGTCACCGTTGGGCCAGGTTCCCGTCCCCACACCTTCCGGCTGACCGGCCAGGAAGCCGCCCTGGTAGGTCCGGCCGTCGGGCCAGCGGTAGGTGCCGGTGCCCGTGTAGGCCAGCTCGCCGGGATAGACCCGGTAGCTGCGTCCCGAAGGCA
>QJYB01000010.1 GCA_003247835.1 Gammaproteobacteria bacterium
GCGAAACCGGCACCAATCGGCTGCTGCACGGACGACTCAACCCATGGGATAGAGGTGCTCCTTCGAAACCTGGTCGATGCGCTTCAACACCTCGTCGGTGAGGGTAACGTCCGCCGCCTTGAAGATGTCGTCGAGCTGCTCCACCCGTGTGGCGCCGACGATGGTCGATGCCACGAAATCGTGCTGTTTGCTCCAGGCAGTGGCCAGGGTCACCGGCGACATGCCCGCCTCGGCAGCGATCGCCCCGAACTTCGCCGTGGAGGCCAGGGTCTTCTCGTTGACGAACCGGGCTGCCATGACGGCCTGGCGCCCACCCAGCTCGAGATAGCGCGAGAAGCGGGCGCCATCAGGGCGGGCACCGTCGTTGTACTTGCCTGACAGCACGCCGCCCGCCAGCGGTGAGTAGGGAATGAGACTCACCTGCTCCTGGCGGCAGGCTTCGGCGAGCTCGTCCTCGAAGCGCCGGTTATTGAGGCTGAAGTTGTTCTGGATGGTCTCATAGCGGGCGATGCCCAGCTGCTCCGAGACCGCGAGGCTTCTGGTGAGCCCCCAGGTGGTTTCGTTGCTGCAGCCGATGACGCGGACCTTGCCCGAGCGCACCAGCTCGTCCAGCGCCAGCAGGATCTCATCATAGGGCGTGCCGTGATCGGGCCAGTGGGTCTGGTAGAGATCGACGTAATCCGTCTGCAGGCGCCTGAGGCTCGCCTCCACCGCCTGGACGATGTTGTGCCGGTCGAGCGACGTCTTTCCGGAGCGGACTGCGGCCTTGATCCAGCCGTGACTGGGACCGCTGACCTTGGTGGCGATGATCAGGGCATCCCGCGGCTTGGTCTTCATCCAACGTCCGACGATCTCTTCCGTGCGGCCCGCGTACTCCGGATCCGGCGGTACCGGGTAGTTTTCCGCGGTGTCGAAGAAGTCGATGCCGGCCTCGAAGGATCGATCCAGGATCTCGAAGGCCGTCCTCTCGTCCGCACCGGTGCCGAACGTCATGGTCCCCATGCAGATGTCGGAAACGACGATGCCGCTTCTGCCCAGCCTGTTGGTCTTCATGTCAGTCCTTCCTCCAAAAAAGGTGACAGCCTAGCATCGCTCTCATAAGATGACAGCCTGTCATTAAGAGAATTCGCACCGGCAATCCGGCGTCAACGTCCGATTCAGACATGGCTCTCTCGAGAAGATCGCCAGGAGAAACATCGACCGACGCTCCCGCCGTCAGGGTCAGGGCACGCCGTGCCGTATCTGAATCCGACAAGGCTGCCCGCCGGGAAGCCATCCTGTCTGCCGCCGAGGCGCAGCTGCGCGAGGCCGGCTTCGAAGCGTTCTCCATGGAGGTCCTCGCCCGCTCGCTCGGGGTGGCCAGAGGCACGCTGTACCGCTACTTCGCCACCCGGGAGGAGCTGCTCCTCGAGCTCTATCTCACTCAGCGGTCCCGGTTCGCGGCTGCCCTGACGGCCGACATCGGACAGGGTATCGACGATGCGATCTTCATCGACCGCTGGTACGAACACGCCACGTCCGATGCGCTGTTTCTCAGGCTCCAGGCCCGTCTCGGCAGCGTCATCGAGCACAACGTCTCCAGAGAGCGGCTGATCACGGCCAAACGCGGCATGCAGGCCGAGATGAATGAGTTCGCCGCATACCTCGCCGGCTGCCTGTCGATCGACACGGAGCGCGCCCGCCGTCTCATCGTCGGACTGGTCGCGCTGCTGCTCGGCGCGGCGGAGCTCGACAACTCGCCCCGTCTCAGCGGGCTGCCCGAGGAAATCGCCGACAGCATGGGGCTGTTCGCCAGCCGGCGCGTATTCACCGACAACGCCCGGCTCATTCTCGACGGTCTCAGACGGGAGGCCGAAGGGCCTCCGTCCTGACCGGTCAGATCACCTCCACCGACTCCTCCACGGAGTACGTCAGATCGTACTGGCCGACCGGCAGCTGGCGGATGCGCGTGCCCGTGGCGGCGAAGATGGCGTTGGTCAGGGCCGGTCCGATCCCCGGCGTCCCCGGTTCACCGGCACCACCCGGCAGGTTGTCGCTCTCGACGATGTGCACGGCGATCTCTGGCGCTTCGGACATGCGCACCATCTTGTAGTCGTGGAAGTTCGATTGCGTCACGGCACCACCGTCGATCTCGATGTTGCCGTAGAGCGCCGCCGTCAGGCCGTAGATGATGCCCGACTCCATCTGCGCCGCCAGTCCGTTCGGGCTCACGGCGAAGCCCGGATCCACGGCGCACACCACCCGGTCGACGTGCACTGCGCCGTCGACCACGGTGACGTCCACCACCTGAGCGACGATGCTGCCGAAGGAAGCCTGCAGTGAAATGCCACGTCCGCGTCCGGCTTCGACAGGCGTTCCCCAGCCGGCCTTCTCGGCCGCAGTCTCCAGCACCTTGCGGTGCCGGGGCGCTTCAGCAAGCAGCCCACGACGATACTCGTACGGATCCTGGTCCGCCGCGTGGGCCAGCTCGTCGATGAACGACTCGGTGAAGAACCCGTGCTGGGAGTGATCGACGCTCCGCCAGGGACCGAACGGAATGTGAGTGGGAGAGTCCGCGTAGTGGATCTTCTGATTGGCTACCGCGTAGGGAATATGCGGTGCTTCCGCGGGCTCGTGCTTGTCGACGTACTGGTTTTCCCAGGCGATGGGATTCCCCATCTCGTCGAGCCCGGCTCTGAACCGGCTGGTGATGGCGGGTCGGTAGTGATCGTGGCGGACGTCCTCCTCCCGGGACCAGATGAGCTTGACAGGTGACCCCACAGCCTTCGCGATGAGCGCCGCCTGCACCGCGGCGTCGTCGATGGATCGACGTCCGAAGCCGCCACCCATGACATGGTTGTGCACGGTCACGTTGTCGGCATCCATTTCCAGCGCCGCGGCCACCGAGTAGCGCGTGCCCAGCGGGTTCTGCGTGCCGATCCACACCTCGCAGGCATTGCCGTCGATCGCGACGGTGGCATTCATGGGCTCCATGCAGGCGTGCGCCAGATAGGGCACACGATAGGTTGCTTCCACCGTGCTCGCTGCGGCCTCGAGGCCGGCATCGAAGTCACCGCGGCTGACGTCGGTTTTTTCCTTGCCTTCCTTCACGGCCGTGGCCATGTCCGAATCGAACTGAGCGAAGATCTGCGACTGGTCGACGTGCTCCCAGGCTGGCTCGGTCCAGGTGACCTTCACCGCCGCGAGCGCCTGTCTGGCCGGCCAGAATCCGTCCGCCACCACGGCAACGGCGTCCTTCAGCCGGACCACGTCGGCCACGCCCGGCATGGCTCGCGCCGCGCTGTCGTCGACGCTGGCGACCTCGGCGCCGAACACCGGTGCCTGGGTGATCGCGGCAACCTTGAGACCGGGCACCGACGCATCGATACCGAACTGGGCTGTGCCGTCCACCTTGGCGGGTATGTCGCGGCGGGGAACGCTCGTCCCCATGATCTGGAATTCGGGCCGGGATTTGAGCACGGGCGTATCGCTGGGGGTCATCCGGCCAGCCGCGGCCGCGAACTCGCCGTAGCTTGCGCTGCGCCCGCTGCCGGCGTGCACGATCCGGCCCGCTGCAGCGGACAGCTCCGTCACCGGCACCGACCAGGCAGCCGCCGCGGCACGCAGCAGCAGTTCCCGCGCCGCCGCTCCCGCGGCGCGCATGCCGTACTGACCCGTCGCCCGCACGCTCAGGCTGCCCCCGGTGATCTGCAGGTGCATGACCTTCGCTACCTGCAGAAAGACGCCGTCCACGGTGCCGATCAGGGGTCCCGGAATGCGCTTCCCTGCCAGCAGATAACCCCTGCCCATCAGATAGTTCGCGTAGGCATCCTCCGGGGGTGCCTCCATGAAGGAGACGTCCTCCCAGCGGGCGTCCAGCTCGTCCGCCAGCATCTGGGCGAGGGCCGTCTGCGCGCCCTGACCCATCTCCGAATGCGGCACGATGGCGGTGACCCGGTTGTCCGAACCGATCTTCACCCAGGCCCCGATCAGGGACTCGTCACCCTCGGTCACCAACGGCGCCAGCTTGGGCGAGCGGTTGCCGGGACGGATGGCCACACCGACCACCAGCGCGCCACCTCCGACCACACCGGCGGTGATCAGTCCACGTCGCGTCCATTTACCCATGACGCACCTCCGTCACGGCTGCGCCAGCAGCCGCGGCAGCCGCCGGGTCGAAGGTCTGCACCCCTGCCACCGACTTGATGGCCTTCCTGATGCGCCCGTACATGCCGCAGCGGCAGATGTTGCCGTTCATGGCGGCGTTGATCGCCGCGTCATCCGGCCGAGGGTTCTCGGCAAGCAGGGCCACCGCCGACATGATCTGGCCCGACTGACAGTAGCCGCACTGCGGAACCTGGTGGTCGATCCAGGCCTGCTGGACCGGATGCAGCTCGCCGTCACGGGCGAGCCCCTCGATGGTGGTGATCTCGGCTCCTGCCGCCGCCGTCAGCGGGGTGACGCAGGAGCGGACGGGCCGGCCGTTAAGGTGCACGGTGCAGGCGCCGCACTGAGCGATGCCGCAGCCGTACTTCGTGCCGGTCAGGCCCAGGTTTTCGCGGATCACCCACAGCAGCGGGGTATCCGGGGCCGCATCCACCTCGTGGCGGGCACCATTGACGTTTATCTCGATCATGAAGCGTTCTCCGGGATGTGTGTGCCGGGGTCGGCGGCAGGCAATCGGGTCGCGTGCCGGATCCGGCGAGTTTAATGACACCCCGTCACTTCAGTCAACGGCTGCCGCAAGCGGCAGCCATCCGCCGCGCCGTCAGGTACCCGTGAAGTTGCCCGGCCGGCGCTCGGCCACTGCCTTGACCCCTTCCCGATGATCATTGGTCCGCTGCAGCCGGAACTGGTCGCGACCTTCCTGGTCCGTCGCTTTCTGCACTGCGTCGGCCAGATCGCCACGAAGCGACTGGCGCACGGTCATGAGCGCGAGCGGTGCGTTCTCGGCAATCTCGCGCGCGTAGGCAATCGCCTCCTCCCGAACGCTCTGCTGGGGCACCAGCCGGTCGACGATGCCGATCTTCAGCGCCTCTTCACCACCCAGGCGACGACCGGTGTAGAAGAGATCGGCAGCCGCCTGCTGACCGATGATGCGCGGCAGCGTATGGGTGAGACCGAAGCCCGGCGTAAAGCCGAGCTTGACGAAGTTGGCCGTGAACCGCGCCTCCGGGCATCCGACCCGGAAGTCGGCGAACATGGCGAGCCCGAAGCCGCCGCCCACCGCTGCACCCTGCACGGCCGCCACCACCTGCTTCTTGTTGCGGAACAGCCGCACCGCTTCACGGTAGAGCGGGTTGCCGCCCTCCTCGGTCCGACCAGCCCGCTCCGACCGTTGACCCGAATCACCGAAATTGGCGCCGGCACAGAAGTGCTTGCCTTGGGAGGCGAGCACGATGGCCCGGCAGTTGCCATCCTCGTCCAGCTCGTCCAGCGCATCCGCCAGGCTGGATATCAGGCCCACATCGAAGAAATTGTTGGGACCGCGCTGGATTTCCACCAGCGTCACGAACCCGCCCTGATCCGAGACTGCCACGTCCCCGTACTGTTTGGTCATCTCACACCCTCCACTCGCAGGCCCCGAAGATACCGAAATTCGCCCCGACAGGGCCAGACGGACTTCAGTTCTTCCCGCCTGCAGGCGTTCCGTTCGCACGCCGCGGTTCCTGAACCCAGGCGATGAGCACGACGAGCGCCACGACCTGCATGACGATGCAGAGGACGAATACCGCCGGATAGCCGAGCGCCATGGCGACGAGCCCGCCGATGAGCGGGCCGACGGTGCCGATGAAGCCCACGGCCATGTTGGAAATGGCCACCCGGAGTGGGATGTCCACGTCGGATCCGAGCTCGAGGACCAGGTTCTGTCTCGACAGCACGAAGCCGCCGGTGGCGGTCCCCACCATCACGAAGAACAGCAGCAGACCCGGAGTGCTGACGGCCCGCAACAGCTCCAGATGAGCCAGCGCCCAGAGCACGAGGGTCGTGATCATGACGATCCTGAAGCCATACCGGTCGGCGATGGCCCCCCAGATCAGGTTGGTCACCGTTCCCGTGAGCATCCAGACCGTGGTCAGCACACCTAGCATGGCCCCGGACACCTCGATCTGAGTCCCGGCGTACAGCACGTAGAACGGCATCGCCATGCGCCCGAACGCACCCAGGGCGCTGGCCACGAAAAAACGCGCGAAGTTCGGATTGCCGCGCAGCAGCGCCGGCAGTGCCCGGAAGCTCTGCAGCGCGCTGCGCCGAACCAGCACGTCGCTCGCGACCGGCTCCCGGGAGAACACCAGACAGGCAAGCCCGACGCTGGTGATGAGAAAGGCCATCAGAAACAGTGCCGCGTAGCCGTTGCCGAGGGCGTTGTCGTCGACGAAATAGGACCCCGCGAAGTAGGACAGTACGGCAGTGGTCACTCCGGAGAGAAAATTACGCCAGCCCGCCACGAAGCCGCGCCGCTGGATCGGGATCACTTTGGCGCGTAGCGTGTTCAGCGTCACGCCCTGAACACCCTGGAAGATACCCATGAGCGTCAGAAACAGCAGCGCCGCATACGGCTCCATGCTGCTCCCGCCGAGAAACAGACCGGACAGTGCCAGCAGCAGGATCTGCAACCGCATCAGCGCGCCTGCCGTTAGGGCCACGGACAGCACCCGGCGTCGGTGTCCGATCAGCGCGGCGCCGAGCATGGGGGTGATCACCTGACCCAGATCCTGCAGGGAACGTGCAAGCCCCACGAACAGCTCCGAGCCGGTCAGCCCGAACAGATACGCCGGCAGGAACGTGGGCGCGTTGATCAGCCGGAATCCCGTCTGGCCCAGCATGCCGTGGGCCAGCTGCACGACGATGTTGCGCTTCAGGTGCCGCTCGACGAACTCCGCGGCGGGCTCCTCGGCTGCTTCCGGCTGAACGGTCAGAACCCTGACAGGCGGGCGAACCGGTCTCTGTGAAAGGCCTGGTTGCCGTAGAGGGATTCCAGCACCCGGGCCCGCTTCAGGTAGAAGCCCGCGTCGAACTCGTCGGTCATCCCGATGCCGCCGTGGATCTGGATCAGCTGGTTGGACATCTCGTGGAGAAAGTCGCCGACCCGGCACTTGGCGAGAGAGCAGAGCTCCGCCGTGTTGTCTGCGCCTTCGTCGATGGCCGACAGCGCTGCTTCCATACAGGACCGGGCGAGCTCCATCTGCGTGAAGAGTCCGGCGGCTCGATGACCGAGCGCCTGGAACGAGCCGATCACGCGACCGAACTGCTCCCGTGTCTTCAGGTAGTCGAGGGTCATGTCGAAGGCCTGGGCGGCCGTGCCGAGCATCTCGGCCGCGAGACCGGCCCGGGCCCGGTCGAGCACGGAATCGAGCAGCGTACCGCCACCGCCGACCGTGCCGAGCACCGCGTCATCACCAACGGCGACCTTGTCGAAGCTGACGTTGGCATAGCCGCGGCTGTCCACCGTGGCCAGCCGCTGCCTGGAGACACCCTTTGCCGACGCCGGCACCAGGAAGAGAGTGATACCGTCGGTGCTGCCACTGGTCCGGGCATCGGCGCCGCTCATTCTTGCGGCGACTACCAGGGTCGTCGCTGCGAGACCCTCGACGACGAATGTCTTGCTGCCGGTGAGCGTGAATCCGTTACCTGCCTTTTTCGCTTCCAGCGCGATGGCGGCCGGCGCGTGCCGCGGGCCTTCGTCCACCGCCAGGGTCAGGATCTCGGAACCGTCCACCACCTTTGGCAGGTACGCCTGCTTCTGAGTATCGGTGCCACCGAGCAGGACCGCCGAGGTGCCGGCCAGCGCCGACGCAAACAGCGGTGAAGCCACCAGCTGCCGGCCGAGCTGCTCGAGCACCACCCCGAATGTCAGAAATCCGAGGTCCGATCCACCGTAGGCTTCGGGAATCAGGATGCCCGTCCAGCCCATCTCGACGATGGCCGACCAGGTCGGCGCGGTGAAACCCGCTTCCGCGCCGCTGTCGCGCATCTCGCGGAACTTCTGCACCGGCGCCTGCTCCGTGACCCAGGCTGTCGCCTGGTCCTTCAGCATGGACTGTTCTTCTGTGAGTGCTGCCATGTGCGTCAACCCTTCTGCGTCGTCTCGGGCAGGCCGAGGATGTTCTTGGAAATGATGTTGTTCTGGATCTCGAACGACCCGCCATAGATCGACATGGCCTTACCACCAAGCCACTCGCGCACGGCGGAGAGCTCATGATCCTTGAAGGCGGATCCTTCCCAGCCGAGACCCTGGGCGCCCATGAGCTCGACCATGAGCTCGGCTCGGGTCTGCGCGACAATGGTGGCCGAGTTCTTGAGGATCGACGCCGCGGCGCTCACCTCCACCTTGCCCTTCGCCTCTGCGGTGATCCGGGCGATGGTCAGCCCGTGGGCCTTTGCATCCATCAGGTGGTTGGCGAGCCGCAGGCGCAGATCCGGGTCGGCGAGTGTGCCGTCGTCGTTGGTGCCGACATACTGCTTGGCGAGTTCCTGAACCGGAGTGGGTCGAGCGCCGCTCGCGGCGCCACGCTGACCGGTCTGGCTCTGCCGCTCGTGCTGCAGCAGCCGCTTGACCACGCTCCAGCCGTCGTTGAGCTTGCCGAGCAGGTCGCGCTTCTCGGCAATGGCGTCGTTGAAGAAGGTTTCGCAGAAAGGCGACGCACCCGCAATGAGCCGGATCGGCCGGGTTTCCACACCCGGCTGATCCATGGGCAGCATCACGAAGCTGATGCCGTCCCGCTTCGCCACTTTCGGATCCGTGCGCACCACCGCGCCGCACCACTGGGAGATGTTGGCCCCCGAGGTCCAGATCTTCTGGCCGTTCAGCACGAAGTGATCGCCCTTGTCCTCCGCCCGGGTGGACAGCCCGGCCAGGTCGGAGCCGGCATTCGGCTCGGACAGTCCCAGACACCAGCGCACCGTACCGTCGGCGATGCCGGGCAGATGTCGCTGCTTCTGGTCCTCGGTGCCGTACTCGAGCACCGTCGGCCCCACCATGGTGATGCCCATGCCGGTGACCAGCGGGATGTGGTTGAACGCCCGTGCCGCGGACAACTCCTCGTTGATGATCCGGGCCTGCGGGTGGCTGAACCCCCCGCCGCCATACTCCCTGGGCCAGGTCGGTGCTCCCCAGCCCCTGGACGCGAGCCGCTCCCGCCAGACCTCCAGGTCGCTGCCGAGGCTGTCGCCGGCTTCCTCCATGCCTACACCCCGGCCCGCCAGCGAGGGCGGGAAGTTGTCGGCGATCCAGGCCCGCGCCTCTTCGCGGAAGGCGTTCAGATCATCACTCATCGCTGCACATCCCCATCAAACTTGCATCACTGAAAAATCGAACCCGCGAGCATAACGGTCCCGCGGCCCGGGCCCAACTCCCCGGTAGCACCATCTTCTATTCCCCCGTGAACTTCGGCGGCCGCTTCTCGATGAAGGAGCGGAAGCCTTCGGCCAGATCCTTGGTACCGAGCAGCAGCCGCTGGTTGCTCCACTCGTACTCGCCGAAGTCGGCAAGGGACAGATCGCCACCACGCTGCAGCATGCGCCGTACCAGGGTGTAGGCGAGCGGCGGGCCGTCGGCGATCATGCGTGCGTAAGACGTGGCCTCGGTCATCAGGGTATCGTCCGGGACCACCCGGTTGGCCAGGCCCAGGGAGAGACAGGTTGCCGCATCGAGAATCTCGCCCGAGTACATCAGGTCGTAGGCGCGCCCCATGCCAATGATGCGCGGCAGCCAGTAGGCTACGCCGTAATCGGAGGCCAGGCCCCGCTTGATGAAGATGGAACCCATTCGCGCGGATTCCGCCAGGATGCGCACGTCGCAGCAGGTGGCAATGCCGAAACCGGCCCCGACGGCCACACCGTTCACTGCGGCGATCACCGGCACCTCGCAGGCAGCGAAAGCGGCCACCGTGCGGGCCGAGCTGCCCTGCTGATCGAGACGCGCCTTGCGGCTCGGCGTTGTCGAGCCGCCCCCGCCGAGGCTGCCCACGGCCGCACCGGCACAGAAGCCGCGGCCGCTGCCGGTGAGCAGCAGCACGCGGACGTCCTCGTCGTCGTTGGCGCGCTCGACGGCATCGAATATGCCCCGGGTGATCGCCGGGCTGAGCGCGTTCATGGTGTCGGGCTCGTTCAGGGTAACCGTCAGCACCCCCGCCTCTACCGTCATCAGCACCGAATCCGTCATGACCGTTTGCCTCCCCGCTCTGCGTGCCCGTCGTGAAAGAGGCGAGAGCATACCGTCATGCGGAATCCGTTTGAACGCGGCTGCCGAAAGGGCTACCGTTTCCGGCCCACAGCTATCAGTACTCGGGGAGACAGTCATGGGGATCACACTGGCCGACGTGGAAGAGGCCCTCGCGCAGACATCCGAGCCCGCTCCCGGCGGCTACACGGACCGGGACACGCTGCTCTACGCCGTCGCCATCGGCATGGGGCGGGATCCGCTGGATCACAAGGAGCTCGAATACGTCTGCGAGACCGTGGGTAAGCGCGTGGTGCCGACGGCGGCCACCGTGCTTTCCAGGGCCAGCCGCCCTGCGGGAGGCGGGCGCAGCTCGCTGACGAGCAAGATGAACTTTGCCCTCATGCTGCACGGCGAGCAGCGGCTCACCGTGCACCAGCCCCTGCCCCCTGCCGCGGAAACCCGGGTCGGTTCGCGAACGACCGGTGTCTACGACAAGGGCAAGGGTAAGGGTGCGCTGGTGACGAGCGAGACGGACGTGACCCTCGCCGACGGTTCACCCCTCTACACCCTGGGATCCACAATGTTCTTCCGCGGTGACGGCGGCTTCGGTGGCCAGTCAGAAGGCGCGCCGGTGCCTCACCCGCTGCCCGAACGCAAGCCCGACATGGTCTGCGAGATGCCGGGTCGCGCTGATCAGGCCATGGTCTATGCGCTCTGCGGCGACCGGAATCCGCTGCACCGGGATCCGGAGTTCGCAAAGAAGGCCGGCTTCGACGTGCCCATCCTGCACGGGCTCTGCTCCTACGGCATTGCCTGTCACGCCGTGCTGAAGACGGCACTCGATTATGACCAGACCCGCGTCGCGGGCTTCGACGTGCGTTTCTCCTCGCCCGTATTTCCGGGAGAGACCCAGGTCGTGGAGATGTGGGAGGACGGCAACGTGATCAGCTTCCGGGTGCGCATCAAGGAGCGGGACGTGGTCTCCATCAACAACGGCAAGTGCACCATCCGCTGACAAACTCACGGACACCCGACATGAAGCTCTACACCACCTCGCCGGATCTGGACAACGCCCTCGTCGACCCGGCGAGCTGGGCGGACGAGCGTGGTATTCACGAGCAGTTCCGCTGGCTGCGGGCGAACGATCCGCTGCGCTGGCTGACGCCGGAAGGGTTCGACCCCTTCTGGAACGTCACCAAGTACAACGACATCAAGGAGATCGAAGGAAAGAAGCAGGTTTTCATCAATGATCCCCGACCCACCCTCGGCCCCAAGGGCATGACGGAGTTTCTGCAGCAGCTCACCGGTCGCCGGCACCTGGTGCGTTCCCTGGTGCAGATGGACGATCCGGATCACAGCCGCTACCGGGCTCTGACCCAGGGCTGGTTCATGGGTACCAACCTGCGCAAGCTGCAGGCAAAGGTGGACGAGCTGGCGGTGATGTACGTGGATCGCCTCGCCGACCTCGGCGGCGAGCGCGACTTCGTGAAGGACGTGGCCATATGGTACCCGCTGCGGGTGATCATGACCATCCTCGGCGTGCCCGAGGAGGACGAGGCGCTGATGCTGAAGCTCACCCAGGAACTCTTCGGCAGCCAGGACCCGGACAACCAGCGTTCCTTCGCACCGGAAGACTTCTTTCAGGTAGTGGCCGACTTCGAGGCTTACTTCGCCGAGCTCACCCGTTCACGACGGGCACACCCGACGGACGATGTCGCCACGGTGATCGCCAACGCCACCATCGACGGAGAGCCCATCCCCGAGCTGGAGACCAACGGCTATTACATGATCGTCGCCACCGCCGGTCATGACACCACCAGCGCATCCACTGCCGGCGGCCTGCTGGCGCTGATCGAGAATCCGAACGAGCTCAGGAAGCTCACGGCGGACCCCGAACGGCTGCTGCCGACGGCCATCGACGAGATGATCCGCTGGGTGAGCCCGGTAAGACACTTCATGCGCACGGCAACGGAGGACTATCCGCTCCGCGGCAAGACCATCCGCACCGGCGAGTCCGTCATTCTCTGGTATCCGTCGGCGAACCGCGACGAGGAGATCTTCGACGCGCCCTTCGAGTTCCGCGTGGATCGCAAGACCAAGCAGCTCGCCTTCGGCTTCGGTGCCCACGTCTGTCTGGGTCAGCACCTGGCGCGCATGGAGATGAGCGCTCTCTACCGGGAGCTGCTCGGGCGGCTCGAGAGCGTGGAACTGGCGGGCGAGCCGAAGTACGTGCAGTCGACCTTCGTCGGCGGACTCAAGTCGCTGCCCATCCGCTACCGCATGAAGTAGACGCGCTGCCGTTTCCGGCAGCGTGTGCCGCGGGACGGCGGGCGATCAGTCCGCGCCGAGCTCCACATCCTCCACCGTTTCCGGCGCGTAGAGCGGATCGCTCGTGATGTCATCCACGTGCTGGGCGATGGTGCCCTCCACCGCTGCCACCTCACCGAAGCGGGCAACGTGGAACAGAGCCTCGCCCTCGTTGACGAGAGGCAGGTTGTTGAGACCGATGAGGATGCCTTCCGTGGGCGAGCTCACCAGCACCTCTTCAGAGTTGAACGGTGAGGTGATGACGCCCAGGCGATCTCCCTCACCGACCCGCTGTCCCAGATCCGCGATCTTGCGGAACAGCCCGTCGGCAGAGGCACGCACCCAGGTCGTCGACCGGGCGATGAAGGGCTCCGTACGGCCGGCCGGCACCACGCGTGCCGGCAGCATGCCCAGCATTCGCATGACGTTGGTGATCCCTCGCACACCGGCGACGATGGACCGCTCATCGAGCCTGAGCGCCTCGCCCGCCTCGTAAGTGATCACCGGAATACCGATTCTTCCGGCCTCGCAGCGAAGGCTGTGATCGAGCAGACCCGCATTGACGATTACGGGAATGGAGAACGCCTCCGCCATCTGCTTCACAGCGGCCACGCTCAGATCCGCCCGGATCTGCGGCAGGTTGTCTCGATGCACCGCGCCGGTGTGCAGGTCGATGATGTGCGTGCTGTGGCGTGCGATCTCCCGGAAGAACAGGTTGGCGACCCGGGAACCCAGGGATCCCTTCTCACTGCCGGGAAAGCAGCGGTTCAGGTCCCGCCGGTCCGGCAGGTAGCGCGATTGATGGATGAAGCCGAACAGGTTGACTATGGGCACCAGTACCAGGGTCCCGCGCAGGTGCCTGAGGGTGTTCAGCGATCGCAGCCGGCGGATGATCTCCACGCCGTTCAACTCGTTGCCATGGATGGCGCCGCAGACAAGCAGAACCGGCCCAGGACGACGGCCGTGGATGACCTCCACCGGCATGTCCAGCGGCGTGTGCGTATATAGCTGGGCTGCAGGCAGATCGAACTGCAGGCGGCCGCCCGGCTCCACCTCATGGCGAGCGATCTTGAAAGGCTTGATTACTGACGCGTCGCTGTCTCTACCCATCCGAATCTCCCGAACCTTGACGGCCGGGTTTGCGGCGAGCACACCAGCTCCCGACATTCTGATGATATGCCGGCAGCGTGAGCGCGGATACCGTCGCTTGTGACGAACTGCGGTTTCGGCGAGTCTCTCGGAACTTCATCGATGCAGGCGCCACCGCATGGAAATCTACATCTGGATCGGCATCGTCGCCTGTCTCTCCCAATCCGCCATGTTTTCCGGCTTGAACCTGGCGTTTTTCGGGCTCTCCCGGCTCGAACTCGAAGCGGAAGCCACGACCAGCATGAAAGCCAAACGCGTGCTCGATCTGCGCGAGGATTCCAATTTCCTGCTCACCACCATCCTCTGGGGCAACGTAAGCATCAACGTCCTGCTCACCCTGCTGGCGGATTCCGTGCTCGCAGGCATCATGGCCTTCCTCTTCTCCACCGTGCTGATCACTTTTTTCGGTGAGATCATTCCTCAGGCTTACTTCTCCCGCCACTCCGTGCGCATGGCTTCCCTGCTCGGGCCGATGCTTCGGGCGTACCAGTTCCTGCTGTATCCCGTGGCGAAGCCCACCGCCCTGCTGCTCGACGCCTGGCTTGGCAAGGAAACGCCCCGTTTCTTCCGGGAGCGGGTGATCCGCGAGATTCTGCTGAAACATCTGCAGGACGCGGACAGCGAGGTGGATCTGGTCGAAGGCATCGGCGCCCTCAATTTTCTCGAGATCGACGACCTGGCCGCTACCGAGGAGGGTGAGCCCGTGGATCCCACCAGCATCGTCGCGCTGCCGGTGCAGGACGGGCAGGTCCGCTTTCCGGATTTCTACCGTCATCCCGACGATGGCTTTCTCAAACGCGTAGAGACCTCCGGCCGGAAATGGGTCGTGATCACCGATGAGGCCACGGGGGAACCGCGGCTGATCCTGGACGCCGACGGTTTCCTGCGCAGCGTGTTCTTCAGATCGGCCCGACCCGACCCGCAGAAGTACTGCCACCACCCGCTGGTGGTGGGTGGCGGGACGCCGCTCAACGAGGTGCTCTACCGGCTCAAGCAGAGCAAGACCCTCCGGCGTGGCGTCATCGAGCGGGACGTCGTGCTGGTCTGGGAACCGCAGCCACGCATCATCACCGGCGCCGACCTCTTCGACCGGCTGCTGCACGGCATCCGCTGACGGAGTGCGGCGGCCCACGGTGCGGCCCCGGCGCCGGATGGGTACCATGACCGGCGATCAGTACCCGCGAGGCCGGCCATGACAGAGACCTACACTTCCCGCTTTCCGGAGCTCGGTTTCTACGGTCTGCCGGGACACACGCGCACGCCCAGAGACGTGCTTCGCCAGGTGCAGGACGCAGAGGCGCTCGGCATCGGCAACGTGATGATCTCCGAACGGGCGGACTACAAGGAGATCGCCGCCATCTGTGGCGCCTGCGCCGCAGTCACGGAATCCATCTACATCGGCACCTCCGGGACCAACCTGAACACGCGTCATCCGGTGATCACCGCGTCCATGGGCAGCACCCTGAACCGCCTCTCGAACGGCCGGTTTGCCCTGGGGCTGGCCAAGGGATCGGCGATGCGCTGGAAGGTATGGGGCCTGCCTCATCCCACCTACGAGCGCGAAGCAGAGTTCGTCGCGCTCATGCGGCGTCTCTGGCGCGGTGAAGCGATCACCGGCTACAAAGGCGTGCTCGGCGAGTACGGCCACCTGTCACTCGCGCCCTACGTGAACGAGGACATCCCCGTTCTGTACGTGGGATTCGGACCGAAGAGCCTCGAGCACGCCGGCCGTATCTACGACGGAGCTCACCTGCATACGTTCATGAGCGATCAGGCCCTTACCCGTGCCGTGGAGCAGATTCGCGCCGGTGAGGCGGAAGCCGGCAGGCCCGCCGGCACGGTGAAGTCCTGGTCCGTGCTCGCCACGGCCTGTGATGTTCCGGAGGCCGTCTATCTGAAGTACATCATCGCCAGGCTCGCCACCTACCTGCAGATTCCGGGATACGGCGACATGCTGGTCGCAATCAACGGCTGGGACCCGGAAATTCTCCGGCGTTTCCGCACCGACAAGGCCGTGACTTCCGTGGGCGGACTCATCGACTCCGTCGCCACCACCGCCCAGATGGCGGCAGTGGAAAAGCTGATTCCGGAGTCCTGGCGGCCGGCGGCCGTGGGCAACGCCCGGCAGTGCGCCGAGCGCTGGGTGGATCAGTTCAACGCCGGTGCGGACGGCATCATCATCCACGCCAGCACGCCGGCGGAGTTCGAGCCCGTGCTTCGCGAGTACGAGAAGATCCGACCGGCGGAGCGCTTCGAGGGGCGGACCAACCGACCCGGCTAGATCAGGCGAGAAATTCGACCGCCTGCAGATCCAGGGCGTGCCGTGCATGGCGCCGGGCCATGGTGATGAACATCGCATCCCCACGCTCCGTCTGCTGAACGATCATGGAGGCGATCACCGTCACCCCGAAGCCGGCGAAGCTGCCGCGGCGGTAATCCTGCCAGCAGCGCTTCCAGTCGTAGTCCGTGACTCCTGCGGCGGTGAGCCTGTCGTGATACTCACGGACGATGCCCTCCTCCACATCGCGGCGCACTTCAGGAACGAGCCCCGCACCGAGGAAGTACGCCACATCGTTCATCGGCTTGCCGACCCTCACGCTCTGCCAGTCGACCACACTTACCGTCGGCGGCGATTGGCGCGCGTCGATCAGCATGTTATCGAGCCGGTAGTCCACATGCTCCAGGCAGAACGGCGTGCCGACCGGTTGAAACAGCGGACAGTCGGGCGATTCTGCTACCCGGGCGATGATGGCCTGTTCCTCCGGCTCGAGGGCGTGGGCATACCGCTCGAGGAACGGCGCCAGGAGCTGGGCGTACATTGCCGCCATGGCCTCGACCGGCACATCGGACGCATGCAGCCAGTCGTATGACTTGAGATCCTCCCTGCACCAGCTCGGCGCCTGCAGGCCGACCAGCTCGAGCACGGCGGCCCTCGCCACCTCCGGGCTGCAACCGGCAAGCTGATCGCCCTGCTCGGCCGGCGCCATGTCCTCGAGCACCAGCACGAACTCCGGACCCTCACCGTCGATGTCGGCGTAGTAGCAGCGCGGCACGGAGATCTCGAGATCGTTCGCCAGCAGTCGGTAGAACTGCACCTCCCGGTAGTAGTTCCTGAGCTGCACGCCGGTGGCGCGGCTGAGCTCGTCATCCGATGGAAACTTGGCCACGAGGCTCACCGGTACCGCCGGATCCGGCCGGTCGAGTGTCAGTGTGTAGCGGTAGCAGGTACCGATCTGGCCCGTGCCGATCTGCCGCCGGGCCACGCCGACAACGTCTGCGTCATCGTGACCGGCTTCGCGCAGACGCTTCGTGAACCAGGCTGCGTCAAGATCGGACGGTGTCGGTATCCTGGTCATCAGGTTCCCCTCAGATAATGATCCAGCAGCGAACGGGCCACCGGGCTCTCGAGACGCGGCGCCAGATCCGTCTGCTGCTCGTCGACCCGCTGCAGGCGCAGCACATCCGTCGCCCGGTAGCCCGGCAGCCAGCCGCAGAAGCGGAATCCAGACGCCACCGCCAATTCCACACCCAGCCCGACCGCCGCATCGTCCAGGAGGAAATCCACCTGCTGACAAGGCGCCGAACCCGACACCAGGCCGTTCAGCGCCGCGTCGAGCTTGTCACCACTGCGCCTGACCTCGAGTCGCTCGAGCCCGCGCCTGGGAAAGCGCCTCACGTCCACATGGCCGCGTTGAGCACGGTTTTCCACCGGCAACCACGTCCGCACGAGCCCGGTCGGCTCAGCCAGGCTCCGCACCTGTCCGGCGAACCGTTCCGGCAGGTAGCAGCTCACCATTGGCGAGGCCTCGTACGGCTCGAAGACCACGGTCGCGGCCTGACGCAGCGCGGACGCCGTCGTGCGCACCTTGCCATCGGTTTCCGCCGGAATGTACCCCAGCATCAGCCCGGTCTCGAATCCGCGTTCAAGCGACCTTCGCTGCATGATGTGGTGATCGGTGGTGGGATAGTGCAGAAAGCCGCGGTATCCCAGTTCCCGGCACCAGGCGGACAGTGCTGAACCGACCTGCCACGCCAGACCATGGCCCCTCGCCTCGGGATCCACCACGGTGTTGCCGAGCTCCGTGAACACCGCCTGCGGGTGCCGGGTCATGGCCATGTGACCGAAGATCCTGCCGTCCCGTCCGATGGCACCGACGCTGCCCACGATCCCCGCGGCGAGCGCACGAGCCAGTGCAGCCTCGTCGTAGAAGAGCTCGTTGGCGTAGCTCGATCCGTAAACTCTGCGGAAGCAGTCGACGATCTCCGCTGCGTGCCCGGCGTCGAGCCTGCTAATCTGGTAGTCCGTCATCTCGGGAAGATCCCATGCTGCTCCTGAAACCCGGCTGCGAGTGCTGCGACAGAGACCTGCCCCCGGACAGTCCGGATGCCCGTATATGCAGCTTCGAATGCACGTTCTGCGCTGTCTGCGCGGAGGAGAAGCTGCACGGCGTCTGTCCGAACTGCGGTGGCAACCTCGTACCGCGACCGTCGCGGCCTGCCGCGCTGCTCACGAAGTACCCCGCATCCGACGAGCGCGTCTTCCGGCCGGAACGCTGCTAGCCGTGTCACCATCGGTTGCGGGCATCGGCGGCGGTCTGTTCCGGCTCGTCTTCCGGGGCGGCTCGCCCGAGCGGATCCCCTACTCGGATCGGCTGCTGATCAGCGCTCTGCTCGCTACCCTGGTGCTGGGCATCGTCGCGCAGCGATGGTTCTTCGGCAACTCCGTGATCGGGACGGGACTTGCTGTGTTCACACTGTTCTCCGGGGTCTACCTCGGCGCCGCACTGCTCAGCCGACGGGCGCCGAGAATGCGCCTGCGCCTCGGCCTGCAGTCGTTGTGGCTTCTGTCTGCCGCCGTGCAGCTGCTGCTGATCGCCGCAATCGGATTACTGGCCGTGATTCCTCACGCGCGATCCGGTATCGGCATCGCGGCCGGCGTCCTCCTGCTCCTCGGAACGATCAACGTGGTCCGATACGCACTCGGCAGCAGCCGCTGGCGCGTGGCGGCGATGTGTCTTGCATTCGCCGCCGTGCTTGGCGCCTTCTACTCGATTCTGAGCACCCTGCTCGAAACACTGTACTCGTGAGCTTCGTGAGCAGTCTGGCCGATACCGTTCAATCACTGCTCATCACCGGCATCGGCTGGATCGACGCGCTGCCCGACGGACTGCGTGCCATGCTCGCCGCGCTGCTCCTCGCCGCGGGACTCGCTTACTTCGAAAGGCGCATCCCGATTCGAGAGGTTCAGTACGGTCAGTCGTTCCGCAAGGCGGCACTCATGGCGCTGCTCCTGATTCCGCTGGTCGTCTGGCTGGTCCCGATCAGCCGCATGATCATCTTCGTGGAGGCGCTGCCGCAGCAGGCCGACACGCTGCACGGGATCACGGAGGCGGTCTACCTCTTCTGGCTGACGGGTTTCGTGGTGACGCTGACCGGTACGCTGACGGCCTGGTTCCGGCAGTGGCGCAGGCTCGCATCCCTGCCGCTGGTGGAGGATGACGGGCTCACCCACCGGCTCGCCCACTGGCGGAACCGTCTGGGCATGAGCCATCCGACCAGACTCCATGTCTCGCCCGGAGACGAGCCACGCTTCTTCGGTTCGGGCGGCCGATTGCCGTTACCTGCCGGAGCTCAGTACTGGCCGGCGAACCAGCAGGACCTGCTCATCATCCACGGCTTGTGCAGTCTGAAACGCCACCATCACGGCTGGCATCGCCTGGCTCAGCTCGTCAGTTGCGTGTACTGGCCTGTGACCTGGACACAGCGCCTTCACGCCAATCTGTGTCGCGATTTCGAGCTCATCGCCGGCAGCCTCGCTGACTCCTGCTACCAGGATCATCTCGGTTACGGCAGAACGCTCCGTCAGCTGGCTCAGCGACTTGCACCGTCCCGCGCGGTGCGCACCAATGGTCGGTCTGCGAACCGTGGTCCGCTGCACGGCATGAGACGGTACGGCGCCGCGCTGGCGCGACTCCTGCACCCCACGGATCCTGCCTGGCAGGTGGGCAGCCTGCTCGAGATGCGTGGGGACGGGTCGACCGCCCTGTGGAAGGATCCTTACGATCGGGTCGTGCTGTTCGTCGGTCAGGCGGTGTTCCTTGCCGTGGTGCTGACCGGGGTAACGCTCCGCGAGCGGCCCCCGGATCTCGAGGACCGCTACCTCATGCCGTTCGGGCTGCTGTGGAAGGAACATTTCCAACGCAACCTGGAGCTGAGAGAGAAAGCCCAGCCCAAGAAGTGATCGATCTCAGATCGCTCCTGTGGGCGGCATGGAATGATTCTCCATGAGGCCCGACCAGCTGTCGGCATTCATCCACTCCTGCCAGCACCGGTATGTCCAGCGCTGGCCGTGCTCGTTCACCACCGTCTCGATCCGGCTCTGCCCCGACGGATCGATCAGCACCACATCCTGGCCCTGACCCATGGACAGATTGATCGGACGCCGGCGCGCCACCGTCCCCATGGCCCCCCGGGTGGAATGACTCCAGTTCTCGCCGTCATCCTGCTCGAGCAGCCCGGCGGGTCCGAAGGTGTGATTTGCTGCTGCAATGGCCGTCCGCCGCTGCTCGTCCGTCAGGTGTCGGGGCAGCAGCGTGAACCACCACAGCTCCGTCTCGTAAGGTCCCCGCGGTATCCGCAGGCAGACCTGCCGCGTCAGGGTCACCCACAGGTTGGGAAAAATGTTGGGATGCCCGAAGGAACGGTTGCCCACCGGACCGAGCTCGCGCTGCCGCTCCGGCTCGAGCCGCCGCCCGGCCTGAAAGTCGTACCAGAACGACGGCTCCTCGCCGCGGCTCATGCGGGCCTGAAAGTCTGCGAACTGGGTTTCCGTGACGCCCGGCCCGCCGATGCCGTGGCCATACTCGCCGAGGATCACCATCTGATCCATCGGCGCCATGGAGGCCTCATCGAGGTAACCGAGCTTCAGCGCGGTACCGTGGCTGACCTTGACGTGATACCAGTCATAGAGGTTGTCCACCGCGATCTTCCAGTTGCAGCGGATGCGGTTCTTCTGGACACCGTCGACCACCGCCAGGTCGCCCTGCGAGGCCATCATGTCGAGACCCAGCCGACCTACCCACCCCAGATAGGTCTCGAGCGGCGGCGCGTCCGGATCCAGGGTGGCGAATACGAAGCCCCGGTAGCTTTCGACCTGTGCCGCCGTCGCGAGACCCCATTGCGATTTGTCGAGCGCATCCCGATAGAAACGGTCTTCCCCGGGCATGCCCACCAGTCGTCCGTCGAGATCGAAGTTCCAGCCGTGATAGGAGCACAGGAAGCTCGCGAGGCGACCCTGCTCGGCGCGGCAGACCGTGTTGCCCCGGTGGGGACACGTGTTGAGCAGGACGCGAACGGCACCGGTCCGATCGCGCACGGCGATGACCGGATCCTCACCGAGGTAGCTCGTGAAAAAGCTGCCGGCTTCCGGCAGCTGTGATTCATGGCAGACGAACTGCCAGGCGCGGGCAAATATCCGTTCCAGCTCGAGCTCGTAGATCGCACGGTCGGAGAAGATCCTGCGGTCAACACTGGCACCACCGTCACGGACCCAGTCGTCCGATGGGGTCTCCGTCATCTCGCGTCTGCTCCTGGTGCTCATCCTGGATGTTTCCTTCGTGATCCGTCCGCTGACGATAGGTGTTCGGCTCCGGAATGCCAACCAGGTGGCAAGGCGACGGTGGCAAGCCCGGTCCTGAATCACCATACTGCCGTCGATTGTCGAGGAGGCGTCAATGATCCGAAAGGGAGACGCGGGCAGAGATCGATCTGTCCGAGGTGTACGCCTGTCTGATACGGGCAGGTGGCTGCCTGCGCAACGCAGGCAGCTGTCGGGAGCGGTACTCACCGTGCTGGTCCTGCTCCTGTTCGGCTGCGGCACGGAGACGGCGCCGGATAGTGCCGGGCCTGCACCCGGTTCTGCGGTAACCCCTGCGCCAGCGACCCGGGCCAAGGCCGAACCGGCAGCCAACGGTCGGCTGCCGGTGACCGTCACCGAGGGCACGAACCTCTCGTTTGCGCTGAGTCCCGACCGGCAGACATTGATCCTGAGCGTGCAGGGCGTGCTCTTCGACGTGCCGCTGTCCGGCGGCGAAGCGCAGGCGTTGACGCCCTACCTCTACGACGCCCGGGAACCCACCTGGATGGCAGACGGCAGCGGTGTGATCTTCCAGGGATATCGGAACGGCACCTGGGACCTCTGGTCGCTGACCATGGGCAGCGATGCGGATCCCCAGGCACTCACCAGTGACATGTCCGATGACCGGGAGCCCGTGGTTTCGCCGGGCGGCACCCGGGTGGCGTTCTCCTCAGATCGTGGCGGCAACTACGACATCTGGCTGCTGACCCTGGCCGACGGGACCCTGACCAGGGTCACGGATTCGCCTTACGACGAGTCCTCGCCGAGCTTCTCCCCCGACGGTGCCCGGATCGCCTTTGCCGCGTTTCCCGAACGGGGCAGGTCGGAGCTCAGGGAAGTCGAGCTCACGTCTGGCAGCCAGCGGACCATCACCAGCGAACAGGGCACGATCAGCGGGATCACCTGGCATCCGGATGGCAGTCGCTTCACCTATCAGGTCACCCGCCCCGGGGACACCCGCATGAACTCGGTGGGTGCGAATGGCGGCGCAGTCCAGCTGCTCAGCCAGCCCGGCGACGACGTGTTCCCTTTCCGTGCCGTCTGGCTCGACGACGACACGGTGCTCTACGCCGCGAACGGCACGGTCTATCGTCAGGCGGCCGACGGGAGCCGCCAGGCCATCCCGTTCTCCGCCACCTTCGAGCTGGAGCGAGGGGTTTACGAGCGGCGGCGACGGGACCACGACGATACCAGTGAGCGGCGTGCGCTGGGCATCGCCCGACCCGCAATCTCTCCCGACGGCACTACCGTGACCTTCTCCGCACTGGGCGATCTCTGGCTGTGGCAACCGGATCTCGGGGAGCTGACCAACGTCACTCACAACCCCTACGCAGACCACTCACCCAAGTTCTCTCCCGACGGCCGTCGAATTGCCTACGTTTCGGACCGGCCGTCGACAGCTGGAACGGACAACAGCCCGGCGGGTCTGTGGATCTACGACATCGACCGGGACACGCACACGCTGGTACCGCTCGCCTTCGACGGCATCACCGCGCCCGCCTGGTCGCCTGATGGCGATGCCATCGCGCTGTTCGCAAACGTGCCCGGCAATCCGCTCGGTGCCCAGCTCACCGTCGTCAATCTGAGCGACGGGTCCGTCACACCCGTCTACCAGCCGATTCCACCCCAGGCCGTTTCCTGGAGCAGCGACGGCGCCTATCTGGCCACCGCCGAGCTCGTTCCATATTCCGGTCGCTTCCGCGAAGGTACGTACCAGCTGACCGTGCTGTCGCCCACGACTCAGGAGCGCTACCGCATCGAGCCGGTGCCCCACAAGAGCATCATGGATGCGACGTTCGGACCTCGCGGCCACTTCATGAGCTACGTGCAGGACGGCCAGCTCTGGCGGCTCGATCTCACCGAGGACTTCCGCGCCGCCGGTTACCCGGAGCCGCTGACAGCGCAGCTCACGGACTCACCGGCATGGAGCGCCGACGGGCGGTTCGTGGTGTTCATGAGCGGCGACAGGATGCTGCGTCTCGACGTGGCATCGGGCGCCACGAAAGACATCACGCCCGAGGTACTCTGGCGACCCGCTCGTCTCAATGCCACCTGGACGCTCAAGGTCGGTCGGCTCTTCGACGGTACCGGCGACGGCTACGCCGACAACGTGCTCATCACCATCGACGGTAACCGCATCCGCAGCGTGGAGCCGGCGTCGAGCGGGTCCGTTGCCGACGTGGACTTCTCCGACAAGGCGGCATTTCCGGGACTCTTTGAGATGCACGCGCACATGGGCGAGATCAGCGAGGTTCAGGGTCGCGCCTGGCTGGCGTACGGGGTAACGAGTGTTCGTGATCCTGGCGCCCATCCTTATGTGGCCAAGGAACGGCAGGAATACTGGGACAGCGGCACCTCGCCCGGACCCCGCACCTACGTGACCGGCTACCTCATGGATGGTAACCGCGTCTACTACTCGATCGCGGAAGGCATCGGCTCGGACATCCACCTCGAGCGGGCCCTGGAGCGCACCGACAGGCTCAAGCTCGACTTCATCAAGACCTACGTGCGTCTGCCGGATCTCCGGCAGAAGCGCGTGGTGGAATTCGCTCACGGACTCGGCATCCCGGTCTCCTCCCACGAGCTGTTCCCGGCCGTTGCTCAGGGTATGGATCACGTCGAGCACATCGGCGGCACCAGCCGGCGTGGCTACGCGCCCAAGGTCTCTGCCCTCGGGCGCAGCTACGACGATGTAGTGCAGCTGCTGACGCAGAGCGGGATGGGTATTACGCCGACGGTGGTGCTGCCCGGTTACGCGCTCGTCGCCGAGGAGGCGCCGGATCTGTTCACCACACCGCAGTTCCGGACGTTCTACGGAGAAGCGGGGCAGGCAGCGGCTGCTGCCGTATCGCGCATGTTCGGCGGTGGGGTGGCCGAAACGGTGGCGAACAACGCGGAGCTGCTCCGTAAGCTGGCTGCTGCGGACGCACTCATGGTCACCGGCACCGATTCGCCCTTCGTACCCTACGGCGCCGGGCTGCACGCGGAGCTCCGGCTGTTCGCGCGGGCCGGACTGACGCCGGCTCAGATTCTGCGGGCAGCTTCGGTCGTTTCCGCCCGGGCCGCAGGCGTAGATGACGACATCGGCACCCTGAGACCCGGCATGATCGCGGATCTGGTGATCGTCGACGGCGACCCGCTCGCCGACATCGCCGACGCCGACAACGTGGTGATGACGGTGAAGAACGGCAGAGCCTACCCGCTGGCGCGCCTGCTCAGCGGACCGGAGACACCCTGACGGGAGGATGGGCACTGGGGTGCATGGCAACGGTGAAGTCACCACGACGTTCACGCCAGATGCGCAGGGAAATCTGCTGGGCCATGGTCGCCGAAGGCAGGAACACCGCGGCTTCCTTGCCGAACCGATCGGCGAGGTCTGCCTCGAATCTCTGCAGCAGCACACCGATGCCGCAGAGATCCTGATCATCCTCATCGGACATACTCTCCGCCAGCCGGGCGATGCGGACTTTCAGCGACTCCACCGGGCCATGGCCGGGAATCGGATTGTCGCATCGGGCAGGGTCCAGACATCTGCCATCTCTGTTCGATCCTCATCGGTTGGAATCGACTAGCCGTGAGTACGGTCCTACCTCACCTCTTCGGGCAACGCCCAGACGAAGCCGTCGCGATTGGGCATACGTACCTTCGGCAGGGTATGCGCATTCATGACCGTGTCCTCGTCGACGATGCCGTTCTCGAAGAGCAGGTAGGCGGTGAGCGCGTAGATCTGATCGGCGGTGAGACTGCCCGGCGCGTAGAGCGGCATCGCACGCCGAATGTAATCGAAGATCGTGGTGGCATAGGGCCAGTAGCTGCCTACGGTCTTCACCGGTTCTGCCGACGCGAGGCTGCCACGACCACCGACGAGCCGGTCGTTGGGCCCTCCCTCGCCGCCGTCTCCATGACACAGCCGGCACTGCGCCTGATAGACCGCGAGTCCCGTGATCGCATCGCCCTCACCCTCGGGCAAGCCGGTTCCATCCGGCAGGATGGTGAAGTCCAGCGCCGAAACCGACCGGCTGGTCAGCGGCTCACCGAGAGCCGGACTCTCCGCTGCACCACCGCCAGGACCACCCAGCAGCACCCAGGTCCCGATCAGGATCCACGCTCCCTTACGCATAGACATTGCTGGATGCTCCCGTTTCGTCGATCTGCCACGCCTGAACGCCATTGAAGTGGTAGAACGCGTGCGTCCTGCCGCGCAAGGCGGCATCCCGGTCCGGCTGCAGACTGCCGGTCTCGTCCTCTGCCCGGCTCATCAGTACTGCGGGACCACCATTCCAGCGCCAGGCGGCACGGAACCGGGTCAGGCACTTCGGCAGCACGTGCTCATCCAGGGCGGCTTCCGCCCAGCTGGCACCGCCATCCGCGGAGATCTCGACCCGACGGATCCGCCCCTGGCCGGACCAGGCGATCCCGCTGATCTGATAGACACCCGGTCCGTGCAGTGACAAGCCCGGAGACGGACTGGTGATCACCGATTTCACGCCCATGGGGAAGGTGAACAGCTCCGCCACGCCGTCATCCCGCAGATCGGAGTACTTGGCCGTTTCGTCCCTGGTCATTGCCGGCTGATCCGTCACTTTCAGCGATCGGAGCCACTTGACGCTGGCATTACCCTCCCAGCCCGGCAGGAACAGACGCATGGGATAGCCGTTTGCAGGACGCAACGGCTCGCCATTCTGGTGGAGGGCAACGAGCGCATCGTCCATCACCTTGGACAGAGGAATGCTGCGGGACATGACTGCGGCATCGGCACCATCCGCAACCAGCCACTTGCCCTCCGGTTTCACGCCCGCCTCCTCCAGCAGCACCGTCAGAGGCACGCCGCCCCACTCGCTGGCCGATATGAGCCCGTGGATCGCCGCGCAGGTCTCCGCCACCGGTCTGGGAGCAGCCAGCGCGGCGCTGTTGCCCGAGCACTCGAGAAACTGAATCCGGGAAACCTGGGGATACCGGTGCAGGGCGGCCAGATCGAAGGCCAGCGGTCGCTCCACCAGCCCATGGAGGTAAAGACGATGCAGATCCGGATCGATATCGGGAATACCAGCGTGATGACGTTCGAAGTGCAGCCGACTTGGCGTGATGATGCCGTCGAGATACTGCAGCGGGGTACGGGAAACGCCGGTTCCCGCCGTTCCCGGCTGGGAGCCGATGGGGGCACGTACCAGGTTCTGTTCGTATCCCGACGGCTCCCCGATCGGACTCATGGGCGCTCCCGGCATGCGCATCCAGGGGTCCCGCTGGGGTTTTTCCGCCGCGCTGCCGGTCGTACCGGCCAGCAGCAGCGTCGTGCCTGCGGCGAGTCCCGTCTTCAGAAACAGACGCCGATGCAGCAGGCCGTTGCCTGCGACGGGTATGAGATCGGAATCAGACTGGCTCATCGATGCCTCCTCGATCGTTGATCTTGCATGCGGGACGGATGGGGTGACAAGCGCTTCCCGGTTCACCAACATGACGCAGTCAGACGAACAGGAGGCTGATCATGCCGCTCGACTTCAACGGCAAGGTGGCAATCGTCACCGGTGCGGGCAACGGGCTGGGCCGATCCCACGCTCTGCTGCTGGGCTCTCTGGGTGCCCGCGTGGTGGTGAACGACCTCGGCGGCTCCGGCTCCGGCGAGGGTCGCGACGCGACGGTGGCCGATGGTGTGGTGGCGGAAATCCGGGCCGCCGGCGGAGAAGCCGTCGCGAACCCGGACTCGGTGACGGATGGGGAGCGCATCGTTCAGTGCGCCCTGGACAGCTTCGGCCGTATCGACATCGTCGTGAACAACGCCGGCATCCTGCGCGACAAATCCTTTCACAAGATGAGCGATGAGGACTGGGACCTGGTCTATCAGGTGCATCTGCACGGTGCGTTCAAGGTGAGCCGCGCCGCCTTTCCGCACATGCGCGATCAGGGCTACGGCCGTTTCGTGATGACGACGTCGGCTGCCGGTATCTACGGTAACTTCGGCCAGGCCAACTACAGCGCCTGCAAGCTGGCCCTGCACGGACTCTCCCAGACCATCGCCATCGAGGGCCGCACAAAGGGCGTGCAGTCCAACACCATCGCCCCCATTGCCGCCTCCCGCCTGATGGGCACGGTCATGGACGAGCAGGCCATGACGCTGCTCAAGCCCGAAGTGGTGAGCCCGCTGGTTGCCTGGCTCTGCCACGAGGACTGCGAAAGCACGGGAAACCTCTTCGAGGTCGGGGCCGGCTGGATCTCTCGGGTACGCTGGGAACGCAGCGAGGGTGCCTACTTCGATCCTGCGGGATTCTCGCCGGACGACGTGCGTTCAGCCTGGGAGAAGATCAACGACTTCACCAATGCCTCGCACCCGACGAGCACCGGGACCACGTTCCAGGCCATCCAGCAGAACCCGCACCTCGCGTGACCGACCAGACGGCCCCGGCGGTAGATCGCCCCGAAGGCGGTGTGTGCCTGGTCACGGCCCTGCGCGATGCGCCCGGGGAGCTGCTCGACAAGACGGAACGCCTGTGGCCGGCGCTGCGTGCGCGATTCGGCCTGATCGCCATGAACGTCACCACCGACACCCACCCGGCGTGGCGGACGTTCCTCGAGGCGCACTCGGTCCCGGTCACCTGGGGTGCCCCTGCCTGGGATCGGATCGGAGCGCATCGTCGCGCTTCGCTGGCCGTAGGCCTCGAGCACTGCAACCTGGAACGCCTGCTCTATGCGGATCCGGATCACATCCTGCGCTGGGTGGAACGGACGCCGGAAGAACTCGATCGCGTCCTGGATCTGGTGGGCCGCTGGGACTGTCTGGTCGTCGGCCGTTCCCCGGCCGCCTTCGACCGCGCGCCCGAGCGTCTGCGCTCGACCGAAGTGGTCGTGAACCGTATCTATGCGCTGATGACCGGACGCCACTGGGATCTGATGATGGCTGCCCGGGGATTCTCCCGGCGCGGAGCCGAGCACGTGGTACGCGAGTGCCACGAGGACACCATCGGCAACGACGTGGCCTGGCCACTCGAGATCGAGCGCATGGGTATGACCCTCGGCTACACCGAAGCGGACGGTCTCACCTACGAGACCAACACCGTCTACGCACGCAGCATCGCCGACACACAGGACGGTGATCCGGAAGCCTGGATGCTGCGGGTCTATGCGGCCTCCCAGCACGTCGAGGCGATGCGTCCCTTCCTGCACAACGGCCGTGCCCTGGACGGACAAACCCACTGACCACTGGAGCGAGGACGATGTTCGAACTGCCCGACCGCCGCCGCATCTACCTGCTGCGTCACGCCGAGGCGGCCTATGTAGCCGACGACGGCACCGTGACCGACGACCCCCGCCAGGTCGGGCTCACGCCCCAAGGACGGATTCAGGCCCGCAAGCAGGCTGCCGTGCTCGCCAGCATCCCTTTCGACCGGGCCATCTGCTCGGGGCTGCCGAGGACCCGGGAGACCGCACGCATCATTCTCGCGGATCGGACCCGGCCGGAACTCGAGGTGGTCGATGCCCTGGAGGAGATCCGGGGCGGCGGTCGGGAGCAGCCGGTGGCAGACGTGCGCGAGTGGCTCAATCACGTGGCAAATCCCTGGGCCGCTGCCGATCATCCGGAGGCCACGTTTCTGGGCGGCGAGCGCTTCGTCGACTTCGCCGCTCGGGTGACGCCGGCCTTCGACAGGATTGTCGCGGATCCGGGCTGGCGATGCCTGCTGCTGGTCCTGCACGGAGCCGTCAACCGGATGATCTTCAACCATGTGATGGGGATCAGCTGGCAGGGCCGCATGTCCATCGAGCAGGACAACTGCTGCATCAACATCATCGATGTCGACGCCGACACCTCTGGTGCCGTAGCAGGGAGTGCGAAGCGCTATCTGATCCGGGCAGTCAATCTGACCGCCTACGATCTGAACAAGTCCGGATTCCTTCTCACCACCATGGAGCAGACGGCAGCACGGATCGCCGAGACGCTGCGCTGATGCGCACGCAGCCCGGTCGGCTCAGTCTTCGAGCTCCGCGATCAGCGATGGGTAATCAACGAAGCCGAGCTCCGCGGTAATTTCCTCTTCCCAGAGCCGGTCGAGCTCGCCTCGTACCCTGTCGCTCAGCATGGCACCGCTGCCGGATCTGCCTTCCCGGACCTTGGCGCTGTCGCTGCCTTCCGGCAGATCCATCCGCTCTTCGGAGAGCTTACGCATTAGGTAGTCGTCGAACCGATCCTTGTGCGCGAGCATGAAGGCCATGGACGAGTGCTCCTCGGTGAGATCGAGCAGCGCATCGTCGAGCGGTACGCCGATGAACTCCGCGACCCGTCCAATGGCCCGGCGGGTGTCCCGCTGCATGTGCTCGTAGGCGAGGAACAGCACGTCAGGATCGTTCCTGCGCGGCCACCAGGACTTCAGGTGCTTGTAGTAGCCGCGCTGGGCGATGAATCCCGTGAGCGCGAACTCATCCAGCTCCACGGTACCGGGCACCCAGTTCCAGCCCTCGTTGAATTTGTACATGGAAACGAGCGCGTCGCCCGGATCCCGGACCACGTTGATGTAGCGACCGCCCTTGGGTATGACATCCCAGCCGAGGTGGCTCTTGAAAGCACGCGGCTCGGCACGCTGCTCCGCATTCAGATCGATGCCGAGCGCCGCGCTGGTCTCTATCCAGGGGACCACCCGGGAGATGTCGTCGAAGTCCATGTCGCCGCCGGTGCGCAGCGTGTGGACGATCTGCTGCATCCAGGTAGTCCCGCACTTCGCAAACGGTGTGATGACCACATCGGTGGGACGGAGCGTGACTGCCATCCCTGCCGCGAACTCCTCCTTGGTGAACATCTTCGCCTGACGTTCGCGCATCTCCTTGAGGCTCGTGGGGCGTGTACTTTGCGCCGTTCCGGTCATGATTCCTGTCCTGATCCTCGTACCGCAGTCGCTCGAAACGACCGACTATACGCAACCGCCGATCGCGACGTGAATGCTACACTCGCCGCTTTTCCGGGGAACGCGGGTAGTGGATGCGGAGCTGATCGATCACGGCAGCTGGGGTGAGCTCGTCATGAACCGGCCGGAACGGAAGAACGCCATCACCGGGCCGATGGGCGAAGCAATGGCCGCCTGCATCGCCGAGGTCGAGAACAGGGGCGCCATTCAGGCACTGGTCCTTTCCGGCGCCGGTGGCGCGTTCTGCTCCGGGCTCGACCTCAAGGAATTCAATGCGGATCCCGCACCGGACTGGCTGCCCGAATTCCAGAACATCTGGCGGGGAGTGCACCGGGGGCTCTTCCGCTGTCGTGTCCCCGTCATCGGCGCGCTGGAACGCTATGCCATCAACGGTGGCGCCGCATTGGCACTGGCCTGCGATCTGCTCATCGTCGGCGAGGGCGCCTTCCTGCAGGTGGGTGAGGTGCAACTCGGCATGGCGGCCCCCTACAATCTGGCCTGGCTCGCACTGCGGCATACCGAACCGGTCGCCGCCCGGCTGGCGCTGATCGGCGACCGCCACGCAGGCCAGGAGCTCGTAACCCTCGGGGTCGCCACCGAATGCACGGCCGATGTCGCGGTGCTCGATACCGCCCGGGCATTGGCCAGCCGGCTGGCCGGATATCCCGACGGAGCCGCGGCGAGAATCAAGCAGGGTCTGCGGACCAGGCTCGATCAGGACGCGGACGCCTGGTTCGATCGATTTACCCCGGCTCATCCTGCCGGTACGCCACCGCCTGGCGGAATGCGCTGACATTCACAACGAGGAGTAACAGATGAGATCACTGAACGGAAAGGTGGCCTGGGTCACTGGTGCCGGCACCGGAATCGGCGCTGCAGGCGCGAAAGCACTGGCAGCAGCGGGCATGCACGTCGTGCTGTCCGGACGCCGTGCTGCACCGCTCGAAGAAATTGCAGAGACCATCGGCGCCGCGGCGAGCGTGGAGGCGCTCGACGTTTCCGACAAGTCGGCCGTATTCGAAGTGGCCCGACGGATCATCGAACGTCACAAGCGTGTGGACGTACTCGTCAACAGCGCCGGCATCAACGTGAAATCCCGCAACTGGCACAACGTCACCCTGGAGGACTGGGAACGGGTGATACGCATCGACCTGGATGGGGCCTTCTACTGCACGAAGGCCGTCCTGCCGACCATGATCGAGCAGGGCGACGGACTCATTGTCAACATCTCGTCCTGGGCGGGACGCTACGTCAGCGTGGTGACCGGCCCCGGCTACACGGCCGCCAAGCACGCCATGAACGCCATGAACGAGAGTCTCAACATGGAGCACGGCATCCATGGCATCCGTGCCTGCGCCATCTGTCCGGGGGAAGTGGCTACGCCGATCCTCGACAACCGCCCGGTGCCCGTCTCCGACGAGGACAAGGCAAAGATGGTGCAGTCCGAGGACTGCGGCGACGTGATCCGGTTCGTGGCCGAGCTGCCACCGCATGTTTGCATCAACGAGCTGGTCATCAGCCCGACCTGGAACCGGGGCTACATCGCTCAGGCGCGTACTCTGGCACCTTGAGCCGCCGCTATTCCGACTCTTTCGCCCCCAGTGGGGTGTAGCCGAACTTTGCGCCGCCGATACTCGCCTCGTACATGAGCCCACCCTTGGCGACCGTGAAGACGGCGAGCCCCTTGCTGTAGCCGCCGGCGGTGGCGGCGTCGTGCTGGCCTCCGGACGCACCGGCGGTACCGCCACCGGCTGTGGATGCGCTGGCAGACGCACCTGCGGTGATGGCCACAGCAGTGGCCTGGGCACCGAACTCGAAGTTACCCGACGAGAACTCCTTGAAGGCACGCTCGTCCTCGAAAAAGATGATCATGCTGTAAGCCTGCCCGCCGAGCTGCAGGCCGATGGTCACCTGGGCCATGGACGTCGTACCGACCTGACTGCCGCCGACGTAGACGCGGCCCTTGCCGCCCGCGCCACCGATGCCGATGCCACCCTTGCCGATGGTGGGAAACAGTGCGTAGCCATAGGCCGACTGGAAGAACTGGCCGCTCTCGCCCGCATCCTGGAACACCTTGCGCGCATCGTCGTAGTTGTCGGCCAGTGCCATCTGGGCGCAGGCGATCGCTCCGATCGCCGCCAGCCAGAATGTGGTTCGTCGTAGTTTCATGCGGGCCTCCTGCGTAGACTGCGGACAATCTTACACGCTGCCCGGCAATGATCGAAGTAGAGAACAACTGGTGGGTGCTCAGCGGCCTGTCGCTGCTGCTGGCCCTCGGCCATCTCACTTTTCCTCTGTTCGACGATCGCATGAAACGTCACGAAGCGGTCTTCATGGGGCTGATCGGTGGCGTTGCCGCAGGCTATGTGATCCTCTTCATGCTGCCGAAGATCGCCGCGATGAGCAGCTCGCCGTACCCGGGCACGACCGACGGGCTCGCGCTGTACTACGTGCTGCTGGCGTCCATCGTGATCTATCTCACCATGATCCATCTGGAGCGCGCGAACACCACCCTGTCACACCTCGCCGCGGCGTTCGACTACCTGGTGCACGGTGCCTACAGCCTGCTCGTCGGCTACGTCTTCGTGGAGCTGTCGAGCAGCAACGTGGTGACGAACGTGCTGATCGTGCTGATCCTCGGTGCCCATCTGCTTGGCATGAATCACCTGCTGCGTGGCGTAAGGCAATCCGAATTCGATCGCGTTCTGCGCTGGCTGCTCTGCATACTGGTACTGGCCGGCACGGTAACGGGGCTCATCACGGAAGTACCTCGTGTGGCACTGAGCACGATCACCGCCTTTCTCGGCGGCATCATCCTCATCAACGTCATCGCCGAGGAGCTGCCGCTGCGACATCAGGACCGCCTGCCGTGGTTCGCCGTCGGCGTCGGCTTCTACCTCGTCGCCACGGGACTGATCTTCGCACTGCAGCCGCCCGTCTAGCGTGCCGGCAGCCCTTCCACCGCGGCGATGATCAGTCGACGTATCTGCTCGACCATCTGCCACTCCGCGGCCGGATCGTATCCGGCGATACGTGGTGTGTGCAGGTGACCCATGGGTACCGCCGCACCGGTACGCCCGTTGGCGAGCAGCGTCCGGTAGGCAATCTCATTCGAGAGGTAGCCGCCGCCGGAGCCGGCGACGGCCGTCTGCCCGCCGAGCTCGATGAGCGAGCTCGCCACCAGCTCGCCCTGCTCGAGCGTGCGCACGGTCCGGTTGTCACGCACCGCGAACGGCGCGTCAATCGCTCTCATCGCACCTGCGGGCAGCAGGAACTCTAGGAACTCCGGCCCCGTCAGCAGGCCATCCCGCAGCCGGGGAACCAGCGGAGCGGAGACCGTCGCCCCGGTGAGCACGTCCAGATTGTCCGGAACCTCTGCCGAGCGCCGCCTGCCCGGGAAACGTTCCAGGTCGAAGGCATCGCGGCCCATGCTGATGGTGATCACCAGATCGAGATCACCCGAGGTGAGCAGCGGCTCCAGAAACGATTCGATCAGCCCGCGATCGAAGTCGGCGAATCGCACGGGGATCAGGACGCCCTGCACCTGCACCCTGCCCCGTGCGGTCTGCAGCACCTGCCCGTCCAGGGCGAGCACCGCGAGGCCCGACGGGTTGCTCTGGTCCAGGTTGTCGTTCAGTCCGAAGGGATCGAATCCGGTGATCAGCACCCGATAGCCGACAGTCGCGTCGAAGTCCACGTCGTCCATGCCACGGCTCGCCCACTCGAACGCCGTCAGGTCGGACTCGGGCTGGTTGCGCATCCATCGACGTACGTCGAGTCGCGCCCAGTAGAGCGCCCGGTCGTCCCGTCCGCCGTCGCGTAACCTCAGCACCGCGGATCGCCAGAGCGATCGTCCGGCTGCGACCGGATCTTCCGTCACACCGGACTCGAGGATCGGCGCCGACAGCATCTCGAATGCGACCATGCCGACGGACCTGACGGCTGGCAGCCGCGCCTCTTCCACCGCCGTGTCGACGTAGAGATCCGCTGGAATGTCCTCCTCCGAGCCCAGAACGGTGCCGGTGCAACAGACGAGCAGCAGGGCGACGAGCAGCCCGGATGCGAAAGGAGGCGCCGTCAGTTCTTCAGAACCCGCAGCACGTCTTCCAGCTCGACGATCATCTGCTTCACCAGCAGCCGGAACTGGGTCTGATCCTGCTTGGCCTCGTCGCCCGTGAGACGTTGTCGCGCGCCGCCGATGGTGAATCCCTGGTCGTAGAGCAGGGAGCGGATCTGGCGGATGATGATCACGTCCTGGCGCTGGTAGTAACGCCGGTTGCCACGCCGCTTGACGGGTTTCAGCTGAGGGAACTCCTGCTCCCAGTAGCGCAGCACGTGCGGCTTCACCTCGCAGAGCTGGCTCACCTCGCCGATGGTGAAGTACCGCTTCCCCGGGATCGGGGGCAGGTCGTCACTCTGACTCGGGTCCAGCATAGGCTTCCACTCGTGCTTTCAGTTTCTGTCCGGGACGGAAGGTGACCACCC
>QJYB01000065.1 GCA_003247835.1 Gammaproteobacteria bacterium
ACGTCGCAGGCAATGCCGGGGTAGCGGTTCCAGTACCAGGTGCCGCCCACGTCACCGCCTTTCTCGCAGAAACGGACGTCGGTGAATCCGGCCTCGGAGAGCTTGTGCCAGAGCAGCAGACCCGCGAATCCCGCGCCCACCACCAGGATCTCGCACTCGTCGGTGAGCGCATCCCGGGCGATGGGATCCGCGGAGTAGACGTCTTCGAGGTACTTGGCGAACTCCCCCTCCATGGCCATGTAGTCGGCGGCGCCGCGTCGCGCCTCCTTGAAAGCCCGGTACTTCGCCTGTTCCTCGGCGTTGAACACCGCGCCGGGCGGCTGCTCGGGCAGGGTCTTCAACGTCTCGTCCTCGATGATGGAGTAGCCCTTGCCGCGGATCTTCTCCGTGGCTTTGGCGGCACGGGTGTTGAAGATTTTCAGGCCTGTAGCCGGATCGATACTGACTGCGGTCGACATCGTCGAGCATCCCCTCTGTAGGTTTTCGAAGGCCGTCGATGTGGCCCGAAAAGTAGACAATCTACCGGAAATCCCCGATACCTGCCTGCTTCGACCTTTCCTGAGGACCTGGCAAGACATGAGCCGATTCGATCGTCTGCTGCGACGTCTGACGCTGACCGGAACGGATAGGGATATCTATGTCGGTGGGGCGGGCGAAGGGGGTATCGGCGGGGAGTTCCGGCTCTTCGGCGGGCTGGTGGCTGCCCAGGCCGTGGTGGCGGCGCAGAATACGGTCGAGGAATTTCCACTGCACTCGCTGCACGCTTACTTCCTCCGTCCCGGCCGGGCGCTTGCCGACATCGAGTACCGGGTCACCAGGAGCAAGGAAGGCCGGAACTTCCAGGTGCGGGAGGTGGATGCCTGGCAGCACGACGAGCGGATCTTCCAGCTGCAGGCGAGCTTTCAGCGGCGGGAGGACGGTGTCGAGCACCAGGATCCGATGCCGGATGTTGCTGCACCGGAGTCGCTGCCCAACCGGGACCAGCTGCGCGGACGGTCGAACTGGGCTGACATGCCGCTCGACGTGCGCATGGCGACGCCCATCACCGCGAACGTACCGTTGCCACCGGAGCAGCATCTCTGGGTGAAGCCGAACGGTGCGCTGCCACCGGACCCGGCGCTGCACACGGCGTTCGTGGTGTACGCGAGCGACCGAACCCTGCTCGACACGGCGTGGCGACCCCATGCGAACCGGGGCCAGCTCACCGGCGCGAGTCTGGACCACGCCATGTGGTTTCACCGTGAGCCGAGTTTCGACGACTGGCTGCTCTACACCATGCGAAGTCCGGCCGCTGCGGGAGGGCGGGGGCTCGCCATCGGCGCCATCTACGACCGGGAGGGGCGCCGGCTTGTCACGGTAGCCCAGGAAGGGGCGCTGCGGCCGGGTTAGGTATCACTGGTCCCGGGACTCGGTGCTGCCTGACGGGCAGGGCATCCTCCTCACGACCTTCGAGGTCTCCGGGATCGACCGGTTGAAGAACAATCCGCGGATTGGTGTGGTCGCGATGGACGGTGGGAAAGTCCAGCAGCTGATCGAGGGGCTCCAGGGTTTTTACGCGCCGACCGGACATCTGCTGTTTTTCCGGGAAAACAGCGTCTGGGCAGTGAAATTCGATCCCCGCAGCCGGGGGATCGGCAGCACGCCCGTCCCGGTGGTGAGCAACGTCGCCAACGATGGTCCCGTATATGGCGCCTGGTCCTTCTCGAACGATGGCACGCTGGTCTATCTGCCGGCGGTGGGTCCCGGGACGTACAACCTGGTATGGGTGGACCGGGAGGGACGCGAAGCGACGTTGTCGTCACGGCCCATGGCGTTCCGCAATCCAGAGATCTCGCCGTCGGGCGATCAGATTGCGGTCACCGTCGGCCGGGTGAATCAGGGAGAGATCTGGATCTTCTCCCTCGACCACAACACCCTGTCGCGCCTCACGTTCGATGGGGGCTGGCAACCCACATGGCTCGACGACGAGCACGTTCTATTCGGTCAGACCCAGGGAAGTTCCGGCAGCCTGCTCGTCAGCAAGCGGGCCGATGGCCGGGGTGCCGTCGAGGTGCTGCTTTCCACGCCCGCCAACGAGATACAGCCCAGGCTCTCCGACGACGGACGCTGGCTGGCCTACGCCTCCAACGAGTCGGGCCGTTACGAGGTGTACGTGCGGCCGTTTCCGGAGGTGAGCACCGGCAAGTGGCAGGTCTCCGAGGCGGGCGGGGGCAGCCCGGTCTGGTCCCGGGACGGTACGGAGCTCTACTACCTCACACTCGACGGCATCATGACGGCCACGCGCGTCGACACGGACCGCGACAGTTTCGCGATCCTGGGAAGCAGCCGGCTGTTCGACGCGAGCCCGTATCCCGGCTGGTCGGGGCTCGATGGCAGTCTCCTTCCGGAGTATGACGTTTCGCCGGACGGCAGGCGGTTCCTGATGATCAAGCCGACCCAGAGCCTCGACAAGACCGCCTACATCGTCGTCAACTGGTTCGAGGAGCTCAAGCAGCGCCTGCCGCAGTGAACTCTGCGCCGGCTGCTTACATCCCCGGTGGCAGGTTCGCCCGTTCGGACGCCATCCGTTTGACCACCAGCGGCGCGGCGTAGGCCGCGTCGAGGTAACGTCGCAGCCTCGGATACTTGGACCCGTCCACGTCGAAGTCGCCGTACTGCGCCTGGATGAAGCAGGTCACCACGGACAGGTCCGCGATGCTGAGGTGACTGCCCACCAGGTAGCCGGACTCCGGCACCACGGACTCCAGATAGTCGAGGCACGTTGGCAGGGCGCTGTCTAGAATGCCTGCCAACCGCGCTTCGTCCGTGGGCTGCCGGAGCAGCTTCGGCTTCAGCAGGCGTTCCTGAAAGACACCCGCGCAGTTCTCGATGAGCCGGGTGTCCGCGTACTCCTCGAGCCACAGCGCCCGGGCCTCCTCCTTCGGGTCCTCAGGATAGATGGGTTTCTCCGGCGCGATGCGGTCCAGGTAGCGGCAGATCACGCTGGTATCCGGGATCGTGAAGCCGTCATGGTCCAGTACCGGGATCTTGCCGAGCGGACTGATGCTGCGGAACGGCTCCGACTGCTCGTTGGGAAAAGTCTTCTCGTTCTCGTACTCGAGCCCTTTGTATTCGAGCGTGAGCATGGCCTTGCGCACGAACGGTGACAGCGGCGTGCCGTAGAGCTTGAACATATTCCTGTCTCCTAGTCGTCCAGCGTGAAGC